>JAFGPX010000172.1 GCA_016935975.1 Deltaproteobacteria bacterium | reverse complement strand
GGCGACTACGAGGCCATCCTCACCATCGACTATGGTGAGGCAGGAGCCACGGTCAAGACCAAGAGCTTCACCGTGGCAGGAGGGACGAAGATCTGAGCACGCGCGGGCGCGGTACCCGCTTCCTCACTGGGTTTCCGGGACGGTGGCTGCACCGGCCCGGGGCGGCTGTCGTTTTCTGCCTGTTCGTGGTTTGCGGCCTTGCTCTCGCGGCTCGCGCGCAGGAAATGGCGCAACGGCTATCCCTGCGGGCCGGCGATTCGCTGCAGGTGCCACTGGCCGGCGTCGAGTCGGTCATGACCATCGACGAGCGCACGGCGCAGGTGGTGGTTTCGTCGGGCGGCTTCACGGTGCTGGGCCGGGCTATTGGCGATACCATCGTGCAGATCTTCACTGCGTCCAAGATGCACGTGTACGTCGTGAGCGTGCAAGCACCGCCGCCGCGGCCTCCCGGTCCCCCTCCCGTTCCCAACATCAACGATCACGGGGCCATCACGAGCTTCTGGGGTGACAACCGGTATCAAATTCACTACAGCGAATCATCGCTTCTGCGTTCTCGCTTCGACCACCTGCTCACCTTTCACGGTCGGGTGGGGAAAGGCGAGTACCAAGCCAACGCCCAGTTCATGACCGGAGCCCTGGGCAATCATCTGCAATACACAACCCTGGGCTGGCTCAGCGACAAGAAGGATTTGTCCTTCGAGCTGGGCGACACCCACGGCCGCATGTTCGGTAGCTCGCTGTCGGGGGCGGCCCCGGTTCGGGGCCTCCGTTCGAGCCTCACGCGCAAGTTTGGCGGGGATCGCGGTGAGTGGACCGGGGAGATTTTCGTGGGTGAGGTGCGTAGTGGTGCCGATCCCTATGCGACCTCGTTGCGGCAGCCGGCGGCGGGGGCCAGCATGTCGGGCGCCTACGCGCCGTTTGGCCTGCCTTCCTTGCGGCTGTCGTTCGCTTCGAGCCTGTTCGCCTTTTCCACCGCCTCTACTTCCGCGCTTCAGCCCGGTCATGTTGGCGTTTTCGCCGGGGCCACCGGGCGGGCGGCACACAGCAGCGGTCTTACTCTCGATTTCCGTCTGGCGCTGTCCGTGTCCGCTCCCCATATCGAGGGCGGACGTGCCACGACGGTGCCCGGTTTTGGCGTCAGCGCGCAGTACAAGGCCAGCGATGGCGGGCTGCGGCTCGAATACGACAACAACCAGGCTGGCATGGTCGTGCCGCAGAATGGTGGCGCCATGCCCGGCTCGCAGCGAATCGCCGGTTCGTTCGATCGCCACGTGGGAGCTGTCAGCGTGTCCGGAGGCGCAAGCTACGCGATGGTCGAGGATCTCTTTGGCCAGTCGGCGGGCGGGTTGTCCTATCAGATCGGCACCTCGGTTCCGGTGGCCCGCGAAGCCAAGCTCTCGCTCAGCGGCGGGCAATCGAACGTCACGCTGCCCGTCAGCACGGCGGCTGGTCGGCACTACCTGCGCGAGTGGTCCAAGTCCCACGCCGCCACTCGGCTCGACTATGCGCCCCAGAACAACCCATGGTCCTTGCTGTCCGAGCTGTCCTTCTCGAAATCCCGGACCAGCGACGGCAGCAGCCTGGGAGCCAGTGGCACCCTGTCCCTGCAGAAACGGCGTGCGCCGGCAGGCAAGTGGGACGGGGCCGGGGTGCTGACGGTGATGGCGATGCAGCCGCACATCGACAACTCCGTGCTCGCCGTCGACCAACCGCCGCTCGATGTCACCACTTCTGCGTCTGGCCAGGTCCGTTTCGTTCAGGGCCCGTTCGAATCCTTCGGCGGCCTCGGGCTCCAGGTCAGGGCCAGCCCCTCGTACCGGGCCGCGCCGACCATCAATCTGGGATTTCGCTTCACGCCCACGGCCGCCCACCAGATCGCCGCCTCCTTCGGCTCGACTCGCTGGCTGCAGAGCGGCGCCTGGAACCACTCGGTGTCGGCCACGTACGTCTATCACTTCGGCGATGCGGTGCGCGCGACGCCGATCTTCGAGTTCATGAGCTACGGCGTGGTCGAGGGACGCGTCTGCTACGACGAGGACAGCGACGGCAACTGCTCGCCGGATGAGCCGCCTATCCCGGGCATTCCCCTGGTCCTCTCCAACGGGGCGCGCGCCACCAGCGCCGCGGACGGCGGCTATCGCTTCGAGCGCGTGAAGCCGGGCTTCTACCACCTGGACGTGGACGAGGAGGCGATGCGCGAGAGGGGACGGCCCACCACCATGCTGGTGGCGGCCTTCGACCTGCCGGTGCGTGGCAACGAGCGCAAGAGTTTCGGAGTGGCGCGCGCCTGTCGTATTCGAGGCCATTTGGTGCATGACCTGGACATGGACGGCAGCATCGACGATGGCGAGCCGCTGTTTGGTGGTCCGTTGGTGGTGGCCAGCGGCGCGGCAGGCACCTTCCAGTCGCCCGTCAACAGCAGCGGAACATTCGCGCTTACCGTGCCGTGTGGCGAGTACGGATTGGAGATCGACCCTGCTTCGCTGCCGTCCATGCACCAAGCAGGTGACGACGAGGAGATCCTCGTGACCACGACGGCCAACGACACCCCGGTGGCCAAGCTCATGGTGCGCTCGCTCCGCACCATCGCCGGGGACGTGTTCATCGACAAGAACGGCAACGGCCAGAAGGACGCGGACGAGGCCGTCGTGCCGAACGCGGTGGTGCGGTTCGGCGAGGCTTCCGGCCCGACCGACGAGACGGGGGCGTTCCTGTTGCGGCGCTTGCCCGCCGGCAAGGGCCAGGTCGTCGTCGATGCGGACAGCTTGCCGCCGGGTCTGCGGCCGGGCGAGCCGTCCGCGCAGTCCCTGCCCAACCAGGCCGCGGCCATCGAGAACGTGCACCTGCCGGTCGTGCCTGAGCCGTAGCCTCGGTCGCGCTCGAAAACGGGGGCCATGGACGGCGGCGAGGCTTCGAGCGCGCCGTCCAGTGGTTTCGCAAAGCTGAGGCGCTACACTCATGGAATGCGTCGTCCCTGGGTGGTCCCCCTGCTCGCGCTGCTGCTGCTCTGCCCGGGCTGCCGCTGCTCCCCGTCATCGCCCGAGGAGCGAGTACGCCAGACCATCGACGCCGTGATCGCGGCGGTGCGCGAGCGCGACATCAAGCCCGTGGCGAACGCGGTGTCCGAGCACTACTCGGACCGGGAGCGCAACGACAAGCAGCAGGTCGTCTCGCTGGTGCGCATGCAGTTCGTGGTGCACCCGAACCTCTACCTGGTCACGAAGATCTCCTCGATCGAATTCCCCGAGCCGGCGCAGGCCCGTGTGCTCCTGTTCGCGGCCCTGGCTTCGGTGCCGGCCGGCGTGCTGCCCGACCTGCGCAACCTGTCGGCGGACGTCTATCGCTTCGACTTGGCGATGGCCGACGAGGATGGCACCTGGCGCGTGCAGCGCGCCTCCTGGGCGCCGGCCACGATCAAGGATCTACTCTGACGGCTTCGGCTTGTGCGGGCGCAGGCCTTTGACGACGAGGCCCAGGCCGGCGGCGATCATGGCCAGCATGATCAGAACGTTCATGAGCGAGGTGCCTCGGAAGTGGATGTCGAGGTTGATCAAGATGCCGGCCAGGACGAAGAGCAAGCCTCCGACGGACAGGAACCAGCCGAGCACGGATTTGCCGTTCACGAACAGGATGCCGATGCCGAAGAGCAGGGGGATCAGGCTGATGCCGAAGCTGCGTCCCACGCCGGCCCCGAAGCCGAAGAAGTTCCAGTACGAGGAGTGCACCTGCACGTGGGAAAACAGCATGTAGAAGCCGACGGCCGCGACGAGGACGCCGATGACGAACTCGCCCACCCCGCCCGGCGTGCCGCCCGCCCCCTCGAAGATGCGTTTCGATTTGCCACCGAAGCTTGCGCCACTGTCGCTCATGGTGGCGCCATTGTACACCGAGCAGGCCTACTCCACGTTGCCGAGTGCGAACTTGAGGTAGTCGCCCTCGGGAAAGACCGGGAGGGTGGGATGGTCCGGGCCGGCGCCCGCATAGGATTCGAGGAGGAAACGGCGTCCGGCCAGCTCGACGCCGGTTCTGACCAGGGTCAGGAACTCGGCGCGCGTGACGTGGCTCGAGCAGGAGGCCGCGGCCAGAAGTCCGCTTCTTCCCACCACCTGCGCGGCGAGGCGGTGCAAGCGCAGGTAGCTGCGCCGGGCGGCGGTCAGACTGTGCTTCGACGGGGCGAAGCTCGGTGGATCCGAAACCACGATGTCCCAGGTCTGGCCGCGCGCGATCGCCCCTTCGAGAAAGGCGAAGGCGTCCTTGGCGTGAAAGCCCGCTCGATCGAGCGCGAGGCCGTTGCGCTCGAAGTTGCGCCGCGCGGTCGCGAGTGCGGGGCCGGCGATGTCCACCGTGTCGGTGCGCGTGGCCCCGGCGCGGGCGGCCTGGATGGCGAAGCCGCCGCTGTAGCCGAAGAGATTGAGCAAGGACTTGCCCGCCGCACGCCGGGCGACGGCCAGGCGATTCTCGCGTTGGTCGAGAAACAGCCCGCCCTTCTGGCCGCGGGCCAGGTCGACGAGGAAGCGCGCGCCGTGCTCGAGAACCTCGATTTCTCCGCCGTGCCTCGCGCGTAGCTCGCGGTCGATGACTTCGCGTACCGGCAGGTCGCGGCCGCACTCCCGAAGCAGCGCCGGTAGCTCGCGATAGAAGGCCCGGCTGCCCTCACCGTCGAAGCGCACGCAGGCGACGTCGGCATAGACGTCGACATGAATGCCCGGCAAGCGATCACCCTCGCCGTGCACCCAGCGAAAAGCGTTGGTGGTGGTCAGGTCGAGGCGCTTCCGGCGCGCGGCCAAGGCGGTCCGCAGCCGCTCGCGCACCAGCGACGTTGCGTCCGCGATAGGCGTCAGGTCGAGCACGCGCACGGCGATGGGCCCGGCCGCGTCGAAGTAGCCGAAGGCGACCTCGCGCCCCTGCCGGTCCGCGACGGCGACGACCTGGCCCGGCAGGACTCCGCGCCGTTCGACGATGGCCTCGCGATAGATCCACGGATGCCCTTGTCGCAGGGTGCGAGAGAGAGCCTTCCGCAGTGTCAAGACCGGGGGCCGGTGCATCTTGACACCGCATCCTACGCCCGCGGCGCCGTGTGAGGCTCCTTCTTGGGCGCGCAACTGTGATAGACCTAGGCGTTCTCCATGAGGTTGATCGCGTGACAGAAACGGAAAGCCAGAACTCGAATACCGCCCCCGCGTTGCCGGCCGGGGCGAGCTTCTTCGACCGCCTGAGCGAGTGGCAGATGACCTTGCTGGTTGTCGCCGTCGGCTTGCTGCTCTACATCCCGCTGGCGGGCACCTACGGGCTTTGGGATCCATGGGAGACGCACTACTCCGAGGTCGCGCGTCAGATGACCAAGCGGGGCGACTTCATCAGCTTGTGGTGGCCCGGATCGCCGCGTGACGCGGACGTCTTCTGGTCCAAGCCGGTGTTCAGTTTCTGGATCATGAGCATCGGCATGCACGTCGCGCGCATCGGGCTGCCCGGCAACCCGCCCGGCGATATGGCTCTGCTCTCGCGCACGGAATGGGCCGTGCGCGTGCCTTTCTGCCTGTTCGGCGTGCTGGCCATGTGGGGCGTCTACATGGTCGTGGCGCGTTTCGTCTCGCGTCGCGCGGGATTCCTGTCCGCTCTGGTCATGGCCACGAGCCCGATGTTCTCGCTCATCGCACGCCAGGCCATGACCGACATGGCCTTCGTCGGTCCTATGACCATGGCCCTGGCCTTGGGGGCCATCGCCTTGCTCGACGACAAGGACGAGCTCTTGCCCCGGCGGGGACGCGGTTTCTTCAGTTATCCCCACCACCCGGCGTTTTTCACGACGGTCGGCGTCTTCCTGGTGATCGTCTTGCCACAGCTCATCGTCGACTCGGTCCAGCTCAAGGTCAAGGTGCCGTTCGGAGGCCGCGAGATCCTGATGTACGGCGCCGTCGCCATGATCCCGTACTACGTCGGCTCGCTGCTCTTCCTGTGGTTCTGCATGCGCGCCCGCTACCGGGCGCCTCTCTACCTCTACATCGCGGCCATGCTGTGCGGGGTGGCGGTGTTGGCCAAGGGCCTGGCCGGCGCCGGCTTGCCCATCATCATCTTCCTGGCCTATCTGCTCTTCACGTGGAATTGGAGGCGCCTGCGGCGCGCGCAACTGTTGCCGGCGGTGGTGGTGTCGGCGCTGGTCATGGTCATCGTGGCGGCGCCCTGGCACCACGCCATGATCATCCGTCACGGCTGGGCCTTCTGGAACGAGCTGTTCGGCGACAACCACTGGCGCCGCATGATGCTCGGCCGTCACGGCGATCGTGGCAGCTTCGAGTATTTCCTCAAGGAGCTGGGCTACGGCCTTCTGCCCTGGGTGGCTGTGGCGCCGGCGGCCCTGGTCGACATGGTGATGCGCAAGGTGGACGACGCGCGCAAGCAGGCGGTGTACTGGTTCGGCGGGATCTGGTTCGTGGCCGGCTATGGCCTGGTTTCGCTGTCCATGACCAAATTCCACCACTACGTGATGCCGGCGATTCCGGGGCTGGCCATCGTCGTCGGCTGTTTCCTCGACGATCTTCTTCTGCGCAAGGACGCGCGTCGAGCCTGGTTGACCGCGCTGGTCGGCGTGCCCCTGCTCGGCGTGATCCTGGTCGACTTGGTGGCGGCCCGGAACTCGGCCCAGCGTTTCCTGTGGCTGTTCAGCTACGACTACGTGCACAGCCCGACGGGCAGGCCGTGGCCGAGCGAGCTCGACTTCCGCACGGGGCTGTCGGTGCTGGTTGGCCTTGTCGCTCTGGTGACGCTGGCCATGTCGTGGAAGAAGGTGCTGCGCTATGCGGTGGTGGGATTGTGTCTGGCCTCGGTGGCAATGACCTACTACCTGCTCGACGTGTTCATGCGCGAGGTGGCGCCGTTCTGGTCGCAGAAGGAAACCCTGGCCGAGTACTACCGCCGTCGCAAATCGCCGGACGAGAAGCTGCTCGCCTACACGATGTATTGGCGAGGCGAGACCTTCTACACGGAAAACGAAATCTACGAAGGCCCCAAGGAAGACCGTACGGTTTTCGACCAGGATGGCGCCGACGATCAGCTCAAGGAATGGATCGCGAACCACCGCGGCCGGCGCGTGTTCATCATCTATGAGCGCGGTCGCCAGGGCCACCTGCAGCAGCTCTTGCCCCCGGAGAGTCGATCGAGCTTCAAGGTTCTCTACCAGAAGAACAACAAGTTCTCGCTGGCCGAGGCGCAGATCTAGTTCGCCGGGCACGCGCCGCCGAGCTTTCGCTGCGGGCTTGTTGTAACCTTGGGGACCCAAGGAGGCGGCACCATGCCCAGTCCATGCATTCGTTGGCTATTGGCGATTTCGTCCGGCGCATTCTTGCTCGCCTGTTTCAAGTTCGACAAAGGCGAGAACGAAGTGCCCGACGCCGGGCCGCTCCCATCCGGCCTCGGCGTGGGGCAGCCGTGCCCCAACAAGAACGAGTGCCGTTCGGGTCTCGCGTGTGACCCGGTGACCGGGACCTGCGTGCCGGGCGGCTCCGTGATCCAAGGGGGCAGTTGCATCCTGTCGGGCGAGTGCCTGCCGGGCAACTACTGCAACCAGCAGGGCGCCTGCGCCGCCTCGGGAACCGTGGCCGCGGGCGGCGTTTGCTCGAGCGAGGCCGACTGCGTCTCGGGCCTGCAGTGCGCGCCGGACGGTCTCACCGGCGTTTGCCAGGCGGCGGGCCCGGGCGACATCAATCGCGGTTGCCTGCAGACCTCGGATTGCATGGCCGGCCTGCTGTGCGTTCGCGGCCAGTGCACCAAGGGGTACCTCGGCACCCAGGCGCCGCTTGCGTGCAGCGCCGTCGAGGAAGCGAGCCCCAAGATCTACTTCCGTGTGCCGCGGTCCACCGATGTGGTTGCCGAGCCGGACTTCTACAAGCTGCCGTTCCCGAACGACATCCGCGTGCAGGCAGGCAGAGTCCGCTTGAGCGGACATCCGCGGCCCGGCCCGACCCTCCTCCCGTTCGACATCGTGGACCGCTACATCAACGCCATCGAGGCGGAGATGACCGGGTTCGGCGCCAACCAGGCGATGTACGCGCGTTTCTCTCGCTGGTTCGACGAGGCCACGTTCCCGTCTGACTGCGCCGCCACGCTCGTGGACATCACGCCGACCTCGCCGACCTACAATTTCAACGTCGGCTTCAGTTGCGCCGCCGCCAATGCGTCCTCCAGCTACGTCTGCGGGCCTCATATCTGGTGGCGGCCGGCGATGGGCAGTCCGCTGCGGCCGGGCACGACCTACGCGCTGCTCGTGCGCAAGACCATCCTCGACACGCTCGGCAACCCGTTTGGTCCGGACGACGATTTCTTGGCCATGCTCGCGCCCACGCCCCCGGCGACGGCCGATCTCGCCGCCGCCTACCAGGCCTATCAGCCGTTGCGCGACTACATTGCGGCGGGCAGAGCCAACGCGGCGGATCTGGCCACGGCTCTGGTGTTTACGGTGCAGAGGTACGAGGATCCCATGGCCGGCATCGCGGCAGCGGTCGCGGCCGCGCCGGCGCCCCAGGTCGAGGGGCTCGTCCGTTGCGATGACCCCGTGGCGGTTTCCCCCTGCGACGACGGCAGGACCGACGCCGACCACCGGCGCGGCTGTCTCCTCGGCGATCGGGCCAGCGCCAACTTCACCACCTACCAGGGCACCATCACCCTGCCCGTCTTCCAGAAGGGCACCGCACCCTATCCGACCCCCGCCGACGGCGGCAACATCGAGTACGACGCCACCGGTCTCGCAACCGTCCAGCGCAGCGAGAAGGTTTGTTTCTCGCTGACCGTGCCCAAGGGCGTGGCGCCGGCCGCGGGTTGGCCGCTCGTGGTGTACGGCCACGGCACCGGGGGATCCTATCGCTCGATCGTGGATCTCGGGCTGTCCGAGGACTACGCGCTAGGTACCGCGCCACCCGGACTCGGCGTCGGCATCGACGGCGGCGCGGCCAGCGCCACGCCGGCGCCCATGGCCGTGCTGGGCTTCGACGGCGTCATGCACGGCCCGCGCAACGGCGGTTCGACCAAGCCGGTGGGCGAGCTGGTCTACAACTTCCTCAACCCTGCGGCGGCGCGCGACAATGCCTTGCAGGCCGCGGCGGATCTGCTCGCCATCCCGCGCGCGCTGTCGAGCTTCGCCGCCTTGGGCATTGCCCTCGACGGCAATCGCCTGATGCTCTATGGGCATTCCCAGGGCGGCAATGCCGCCTCTCTGGTCGCGGCCCAGCAGTCGCCCTACGGCACCATCGTGATGTCCGGCACGGGCGGCACGCTCGTCTACACCTTGCTCGGCAAGACCAATCCCGTCAACGTCCCCGCGGTTCTGCCCTATCTGCTGGGTGAGCTTGGTGCGGCCGCTGTCGACCACGGCCACCCCGTGCTGAACCTGATGCAGATGTACTTCGAGCGCGCCGACAGCGTGAACTTCGGCCGGCGCTTGTTCAGGGAGCCGGCGGCCGGCATGACCGCCCGTCACATCCTGCACGTGTATGGCACGGGCGACACCTATTCGGTGCCCCTGACCCAGCAGAGCTATGGGCTGGCGGCGGGCTTCAAGGTGGCCGCGCCGGTCCTCGATCCCTTCGGACTCGAGATTGCGACGGACGGGCCGCCCTTCTCCGAGAACGAGGTCTTCTGGCCGCTGGGGCGGCTGACCGCCCTCGAAATCCAGTACGCGCCAACCGCGGTCTACGACGGGCACTTCGTGTCGACCGAAAACCCGGCCGCGCGCGCCGCGATCCAGCAGATGCTGGTCACCGCCGCCCGCGACGGCGTGCCCACCGTGTCGCCGTAGCGGCGAGCTAGTCTGTGCGGGTCATCGAGATCTGGACGGGGATCTCGGGCGGGAAGGGCTTCACCTCCGCCGTGGCCTCGCCACGCTGGACCACTTTGATGCTGTCATCGGCGTAGGCCTCAACCAGGAATTTCAGCGAGCCGCCCGAGCGCGATGTGCTGTAGCTGAAGGTGCCGACGTTGGCCGGGGTCAAGCCACCGTAGCAGCCCTGCCTGATGGCCAGATTGCCCTCGGAGTCCGTGCCGGTCACGACCTTGAGGGTGTATTGGCTGAGCACGGGGGCGCCGGTGGCCACGTCGGTGATCGTCATCTGGCACGAGGCGATGTCGTTGCGCGGATTCGCGCTCGCGACACGGACCGCGAAGATGGCGTAGTCAGGGCCACAGCCCGAGAGGCCCAGCGCAGCTGCGCTCGCCAGCGCGGCGACCAGTAGACCCTGCCAGGAACGTGTGTACGAACGCATGGCTACCTCCCGTCTCCGACGCAACCAAGCCCATAGTCGCTGCCACAGCTTGGTGCTCGCTTTTGAAAGGGGATCACGGCGAGCGCGATCCAGGCGCCGGCGACGCCGATGGCCGTGGCCCAGAACCACCACTCGTTGTAGATCGGATTCGTGATGGGCTTCTTCTCGAACTTCTTGGCCAGCTCTTTGACGCCATCTGGGGTCGAAGTGCTGTCGTCCGTGACGATGGTCGGATCCTTGTACGCGGGATCGTCCTCGTATTCGTCTTCGTCGTCCTGCGCCCAGGCAGGCTGAAGGCACGCGAAGAAGAACGTCGTGATGGCGCCGAGGCAGACCAACCGCGAAAACAGAGTTGTGCGCGTCATGGCGGTATGCATATTAACCACACGTCGCTAGCAGAGGGAAGAGGGGAGAAAAGACGCCCTGTTCGTCCTCGGATCCTGGGAGCAGGTGGCCCGGCTGCGCCGGATCCGTCAACGAAAAAGCCATGCTCCGGCGCGCACGGCCTTCGGGGAGATCCGGCGATTGCCGCGAAAAGTCGAAGAGATCCGGACAGGCGGCACAACGTCTACGATAGCAGTCATGATCTCCGCGACATCCCTCGTTGCCATCAGCCGCGCTCTGGCGCGCCGGGTCGACCGGCTCGTCTTCGCCCCGCCGGTTGCATACGTCTACAACCCGCTTGCCTACGCGGCCGCGCTGCACGAAGCGTACCTCGTCCGTTACGGCGGCGCCGCCAAGGAAGTGGTCCTGCTTGGCATGAACCCCGGACCGTTCGGCATGGCACAAACCGGGGTTCCCTTCGGCGATGTGGCGACGGTGCGAGACTTCCTCGGGCTGCGCGGCGAGGTCGGATGTCCGCGGCGGCAACATCCGAAGCGTCGCATCCAGGGCCTCGCGTGCCCGCGCGGGGAGGTGAGCGGGGCGCGGTTGTGGGGATGGGTGCGGGACGACTTCGGCAGTGCCGAGCGCTTTTTCGCGCGCTTCTTCGTCGGCAACTACTGTCCCCTCGTTTTCATGGAGGCGTCCGGGCGCAATCTCACGCCGGACAAGCTGCCGGCGCGCGAGCAAGGAGCGCTCTTTTCCGCTTGTGACGAAGCGCTACGCGCCACCGTCGAGCTGCTGCGGCCGCGCCACGTGGTCGGGGTGGGCGCCTTCGCCGCCGGGCGCGCCCGCCGCGCTCTTGCGGACATGGGCGTGGCGGTCGGCACCATCCTGCACCCGAGCCCGGCCAGCCCGCTCGCCAACCGCGGCTGGGCCGCCCAGGCGCGGCGGCAGTTGTCCGAGCTGGGCATCTCTATCCCGCGGGGATGAAGCCTGCCGCGACGGGAAGGTGATAGAGTCGTCAGTGCGGGGTGACACAGGACGCATGGCTGATCTGCGCAAACTCAAGCAAGAGGCCCTGGAGGCCACGACCAACGGCAACTGGCGAAAGGCGGCAACCTGCTACGCGAATCTCGAGCGGAGAGAGCCGACCGACCCAGCCTGGGCGCTGAAACTGGGCGAGTGTCTGCGCAGGATGGGCAACAACGAAGAGGCCATCAAGGCCTTCAGTCGATCCGCGATCGGCTATGCCAAGGGCGACGTTCTGCTCAAGGCCATCGCGGTCTGCAAGATCATCCTCGGCATCGATGCCAAGCATACGCACACGCAGCAGCTCTTGGCCTCGCTCCATGCCGCGCAGGGCACGGGCCCGGCGCAGGCCGTGCCGTCGCGGCCGGCGGCGCCGTCGACCGAGCCGGTGGCGCCGCCCACCCGGCCGTCGCCTCCACCGCTGCCGCCGCGCCCGCCGGTGGCCCCGGCCGTCGCGCCGTCACCGGCTGCCGCCGCGCCTGCCAAGCCCGCGGCCCCGCCGCCGCTGCCCCAGCTCAAGCTGGCGGCGCTGATCCCGGGAGCGCAGCAGTCGGCGCAGATCGGGTCGACCGGGAGCAGCACGGCGATGCGCATCCCCATCGACGACGCCTTCGTGGCGGCCGCGACCACGGCCAGCGGCAACCCGCACAAGGGCGCGGGTCGCAACACCATGGCGCGTTTCGTGCTGCCCAAGACCCCGTTCTTCTCCGTGCTGACTCCCGAGCTGTTCCGCATGGCCGTCGAGCGCGTGCGCCTGATCCAGCTCGCCGCGGGCGAGATCCTGTTCGCCAAGGGCGACGCCGGAGACGCGCTGTTCGTGGTCGCCTGGGGCGAAATCGCCATTCTGGTACCGCAAGAGGTGGCCCGCCTGTCCGAGGGTGATTTCTTCGGCGAGATAGCGCTTCTGGCCGATCGGCCGCGCACGGCCACGGCGCGCGCGACCGTCGACACGCAGGTGCTGGCCCTCGACCGCCCGCTGCTCAACGACCTCATCACCGCGTCGCCCGACCTGCTCAAGGTGCTGTTGCGTTTCTTGCGCGAGCGGCTGATGGCGACCTTGGCCGAAACCAGTCCGATCTTCGCGCCTTTCACCGCGCTCGAGCGCATCGGCCTGGCCGCGCGTTTCCAGTTCGTCGAGATCGACGATGGTTTGCGCATGGTCGAGGAGGGGGCGAGGTCGCCGGGCCTTTTCGTGTTGCTGGCGGGCGCCGCCGACGTCGTGGCGGGCGGGCGGCTGGTCGGCCGCCTGGCCGCCGGCGACGTCTTCGGCGAGATCTCGCTCATCGCCGGGCAGGTGGCCGCCGGCGACGTGGTGGCGCGCGGCAAGTGCTTCGTGCTCTTCCTGCCGCGCGCGGAATTCTCGGAGGTCATCATGACCCATCCCCAGGTACTCGAGCACATCAGCACCGTCGCCGAAGCGCGTTCGCGCGAGATCGGCCGCGTGAACATGCTGTAGGCGGCGAGCCGGCCGGCGCGGCGTTGTGCATCGTCCACAGCGTGACCTGCGAGCACATGCGCGGTGTGGCAACTGCGATCTCTTGCCAAGGATCTCGGGCTGGCCAAGGGCAAATCTCGCCGTTGCGTCGCGCCGCCGTCCGTTGGCGCTCGCCCTGGTAGGCACGCGCGATGCAGTGTTTTAGAGTACGCGAAGGAGGCTCCCATGAGACCCAACCTGGTTCTGGTTTCCCTGGCGCTGGGACTGTCGCTCGTTTCCGCTTGCGCCACGACGACGGCCGAGAGCTACCCGGATGCGCCGCCGGGCTGGGTCATGGTTGGCCGGGTCGAGTCGATCCAGCAGAGCGGCGAGTACGTGCATGGCGATCCTGGGCGCGGGGCGGTCGCGGGCGCGGTCATCGGTGGCGTGCTCGGCACCGCCCTGGGCGGCCGCGGGCTCGGGACCTTCGTGGGCGCGGCCGAAGGCGCCATGATCGGCGCCCACGCGAGCTCGGGTGGCTACGTCGAGCCCATGTTTCACGTCAGCGTGCGCTTCGAAGACGGCAGCCTGCGCACCTTCGTCTATCGCAATCGGTTGCCATTCCATCAAGGCGAGCCCGTGGTGTGGACCGCACAGGGCCTGGCCCCCTACGACGGCTACTAGCAGGCTGTCGTCTGTCTCTTCGCAGGGGCCACCTTGCTCGCCTGAAGATTCCTGGGGAAAAAAGCCGGACGGTGGGCTAGAAGCGTCCGTGGTGCGTCGATGAGCGCGAAGTCCGAGCAACCTGCCGCCATCCCCAATCCCGTGGTCAGCGTAGTCGTGCCGTGCTTCAACGAGAGGGCGACCGTTCTCGAGCTGCTCCGTAGCGTCCTCGCCGTTCCGATTGCCAAGGAGATCCTGGTCGTCGACGACGGCTCCACCGATGGCACGCGCGAGCTGTTGACCGAGCAGGCCGCCGCCATGCCCTCGGTGCGGGTGCTGCTGCAGGAGCGCAACCTGGGCAAGGGAGCCGCTTTGCGTCGCGGCTTCCGAGAGGCGGCCGGTGACATCGTCATTGTCCAGGACGCCGATCTGGAATACGACCCGCGCGACATCCCCGTGGTGATTGCCCCGATCGTCAAGGGTGACGCGGACGTGGTGTATGGCTCGCGCTTCCAGGGTGGCCCGCACCGGGTGCTCTACTACTGGCACTCGGTCGGCAACCGCATGCTCACGACCTTCTCGAACATGATCACCGATCTCAACCTCACGGACATGGAGACCTGCTACAAGGCGTTTCGACGCGAGGTCGTGCAATCCATCGTCATCGAGGAGGATCGCTTCGGCTTCGAGCCGGAGGTGACGGTCAAGATCGCCCGCCAGCCCGGGATCCGCATCTACGAGGTTCCCATCTCCTATCGTGGCCGCACGTACGAGGAGGGCAAGAAGATCGTCCTCAAGGACGCCATTCGTGCCGTCTACTGCCTGGCCAAGTACGGAATGCGGCGCTGAGCCCGTGCGCCGCGCGCCGCGCGCACGCAGGCGGCGCACGCGCAGCATTGGAACCGGCGATCTTGTGCCACAGACGAGATCTTGGCTTGTCTTGCGGGAGCGGCGCGTCCTATGATGCCGCGCACTCGGTCGAGAACCGGCGCCTAGCCTGGCATGCGAACGCACAGAAGAAAGGTCATTTCGTGCTCTACAGGATGTTTCTCGTCTACAAGGCGCTCGCCGGAGCATTGCACCGCTACGTCAGGCCGCTTTTCTTGTTTTGCGCCCTTCTGTTTCTGCACGTGCTGACCACCATCGGCATGCTGCTCGACTACGTCTTCTTCCCGGCGCTGGCCAAGACCAAGATCGTGCGGCCTATCATCGTGGTGGGCAACCCGCGCAGCGGCACCACGGTGCTCCAGCGATTTCTGGTCGACAATGGCTTCGGCACCGGCTCGCGCCTGTGGAAGATGCTCTATCCCTCCCTGACCTTGCAGGTGCTCCTCAAGCCGTTCCTACCGCTGCTCGAGAGAATCAGCCCCGCCCGGCACCACGCGCATGCGGCCCACAAGACCAGCCTGACGGCCATCGAGGCGGACGACCCGGGCATCCTGTTTCGCTACTTCGACGGCTTCTTCCTCTACGGCTTCTTCCTCTCCTTCTCGAAGGAGGATCTCAAGGACATGTTCGATCCCGAGAAGCGCGATACGGCCAGGCGCGATTTCGATTGGCATGAGAAGCTCTGGCGGCGAGTGCTGGTCAGCGAGAAGAAGGATCGCATCGTGGCCAAGATCTTCTCTCTCGGCGTGCGCATTCCACAGTCCCTGCAGAGGTTCCCGGATGCGAAGATCCTCTACACCATCCGCGATCCCATGGAAACCGTGCCCTCGGGGCTGAGCCTGGTCACCGGCGTTCTCGACGGCCAGTTCGGCTTCTGGAAGCTCCCGGAGGCGCGACGCAACCACTTCATCGCACGGCTCTACAGTGCCTTCCTGGATCTGAGCCTGCGTTTCCACAACCACTACACGACCGGCAAGATCCCCATGGACAAGTTCAAGGTGGTGACCTTCAACCGGCTTATGCAAGACTTCGACAATCTCATGTTCGAGATCGTCGATTTCGTGGGCGCCTTGCGCACCCCGGAATTGGAAAGGGCGATCCGCGAAACCGCCGAGAAGCAGAGACAGTTCAAGAGTGGGCATGCATACGACCTGGCGAGGTTCGGGCTGACCGAAGAGCGGATCCGGAAAGACTACGCGCCCATCTACCAGACGTTCTTTAGCAACTAACGAAACCGTGGCGACCGGCCCGTCATCCACCGGAGGGTGGCGGCGGCCGCGGGCGCCGAAAATCCGATCGACGAAAGGAGCACCCATGAGTGGAGACAAGAAGTACCCGATGGCCGAGGCGGTGCGCGCCGCGTATCGCGCCGGCGAAGAAGACGAGGCGATCGAGCCTCGCGTCCTTCTTGGGGCGGACGGCAAGCCCATGGGACGCTTCGGCGACGGCGACTACGTCATCTTCTACGACATTCGGGGCGAGCGCGAGGTCGAGCTGACGGATTCGTTCACCAATCCGGATTTCAAGCATTTCAAGGTTGCCCCCATTCGCACCCACTGGGCGACCATGATCGAATACGCGAGCGAGCTCGACGTGAAGGTGGCCTTCCCGCCCGAGAAGGAGATCCGCAACTCGCTGTCCGAGGTCCTGAGCAAGGCGGGCCTGCGCCAGGTCAAGGTCGCCGAAACCGAAAAGGCCATCCACCTGCGCTATTTCCTCAACGGCAAGCGCGAGGAGCCGTTCCCGGGCGAGAGCCATGTGTTCGTGCCTTCGCCCGAGGAGCCCGACTACAGCAAGGTGCCGCTCATGAGCGCGCCGCAGGTGGCCGAAAAGACCATCGAGGCCATCAACGATCCGAAGAACGACTTCATCGCCGTCAACTTCTGCAATACGGACGTGCTCGGCCACATCGTGAACAAGCCGGCCATTCTGACCGCCGTGCACGAGGTGGACCGCTGCGTGGGCGCGCTGGTGGCGGCCGCCCAAGCCCAGGGCGTGACCGTGGTCGTGACGGCCGATCACGGCACGGTGGAGAAATGGCTGTACCCGGACGGCCAGGTCGATACCGGCCACACCGACAGCCTGGTGCCGTTCATCCTCGTGGATCCCGAGTTCAAGGGCGCGAAGCTCAAGCCGACCGGCGCGCTCTACGACGTGGCGCCCACCATCCTGCAGCTCTTCGGGCTATCCAAGCCGGCCGAGATGACGGGTGCAAGCTTGCTGCTCTCGTCCGTGTCCAAGAAACGGCGCCGCGTTCTCTTGCTCATCGCCGATGGTTGGGGCGCGCGCGACGAGGCCTACGGCAATCTCATTCTCGAGGCCGACACGCCCAACATGGATCGGCTCATGGCCGAGTGGCCCACGACGCGTATCGAAGCCGCGGGCAAGGCCGTGGGCATGCCCAAGGGCACGGTGGGCAACTCGGAGGTCGGGCACCTGCACATGGGCGCCGGCCGTCGCGTGCTCTCCGACCGCGTGCGCATCAACGAGTCCATCGAGGACGGCAGCTACTACGACAACCCGGCCTTCGCCTGGGCCATGGAGGGAGCCAAGCGCGACGGCAAGGCTCTGCACCTGCTCGGCATCGTCTCGTTCTACAGCTCGCACGGCTCGGTCGAGCACCTGAACGCGCTGCTCGAGATGGCGCGGCGACGGGGCCTGAAGGCGGTGTACCACCACGCCATGCTCGGCCGGCGTGGCGAGCGGCCCGAGAGCGGCGCCATCTACATCGAGGGCGTAGAAAAAGAGATGGAGAAGCTGGGCGTGGGCCGCCTGGTGTCGGTCATCGGCCGCTTCTGGAGCCTGGATCGCGAGGAGAACTGGGATCGCATCGAGAAGACCTACCGCTGGCTGGTGGACGGCAAGGGCCTGCCGGTGAACGCTCCCTAGCCAAGGGATTCGGAGCTTCGGAACCGGCGGTAGCACGCCTCTCGAGAAGGTCGACGAACCGCGCTGGAACGACCTTGGCCGTCTCGGGCCGCGCGCGGAAAGTCGTGCTTGTGGCTTGCAGTCCGGGAATTCGAGAGTACCATCCGCCCGGGATAATCCGGCATGGTCCGCGAGAATGGAGAGATCGAGTCAGGGCTGCAACCCGCGGCGGTGGTGTGCGCGGATGTCGAGCGCTACGCCTCGTTGGCGGATCAGCACGAATGGCTGCTCAAGTTCGACCACCTGATGGGGAGGTTGGGGCGAGGGATCCGGGACGATCTGCGGGCCAGTCTGGGCGAGGAGGCGGCCGGACGCTACGTGGTCAAGCCCGCGGGCGACGGCGTGCTCCTAGTGTACCCCGGCGACATCAAGAAAGCGCTGGAACACGCCTGGCGCATCCATGACCACTTCAACACGAGCGCGGGTCGCGAGCGACAGCGCAAGTACGGCCTCTGGCCGTTTCAGGCGCGCATCGCCGTCCACTACGGCGACGTCGAGCTGATCGAGCGCAGCCCGTTCAACGATGCTCCGGACGCTTTCGGCAGGACCATCGTGACCTGCTCGCGCCTGGAGCCGGCCACGGTACCGGGCATGGTCTGGGTGACCGACGCCGCGGTCGAGGCGGCCGTCGCGCAGGGTCTGGCAGAGAGCTACGGCTTCCAGCAGATCGGGATGGTGGACCTGGCGAAGCAGGCGGGCACGGTGCACGCGTACAATCTCACGCGCACCGACGGGAAGGCCGCGCAGTGGGGGCATCTGTCGGTCAAACGCTACCCCAAGTGGCTGCAAGCCGAGGTCTACGTGCTCGTTCACCGTCCGGCGGAACGCCTGCCCACCATTCACCTGGCGTGGGGGGCATCGCACTGCGTGGTTCACCGCTCCGAGCTTGCCCCCGAGTGCCGCGCCTATCGCATCAAGCACAAGCTCCTGGGCTCGCCAACCGACCTGCCGCTTCTCCTCGTGCACACCGATCCTCCCTGCCGCGTGGAGTTCCCGGAGCTGGACTTCTCGGGCAAGGGCCCGGCGACGCTCAGGCCGGGACTGCCGGCCTCGTCCGAGGGCGTTCAGGAGATCGACACGGAGTCCGACCGCTGGTACCTCCTGCCCAGGCACGCGTAGGCGGACCGGCGCCGGCGACCGTGCAACGTCGGCCCCCATGTCGGCACTCGGGAGGCACCGACAGGAAGGGACAGAAGAACAGAGCCGGGGAATCGACGTCGTTCCCCATTCCTGCCCGCCTCTGCTTCTCTGTGTCTTTCCGTTTTTCGCTCGGGCAAGTCGCATTGGGGCCCGCACAAGCAAGCCGGACCGGGGGCGGAGGCTCCGGCAGCCGCATGTGCGTTACTATTGGCACGTGCGGCTTGGGTCGACAGCCAGACCGGGAGGAATGCGATGATGCGAGACGCGTCGAAGGCAGTGCTCGTTTGCCTCGTGCTCGTGGCGTGTTCGGGAAACGGCAAGCAGGCGGGAATCGAGGACGCAGCCGCGGGTGGGGCAGGGGCGGGCGGAGTCGCGGTCGATGCGCCGATGGGACGTGGGGGTGGGCCGTCGGGCACCGGTGGGCGGCCGGGCACAGGCGGTGCGCGCGGCAGCGGAGGACAGGGCGGCGCGGCCGGCAGAGCGCTCGACGCGGGTTTGGGCGGCGGCACTGGCGGAACCGCGGACGCCGGGCCAGGTGGCGCGGCCGGCGGAACGGTTGGAACGGCTCCGGCCACCGTCACCTCGCTCACGAAGGACGGGATCACTTGGACATTCGCGGATCCGGTGTTCGCCGGTCAGTTCGTCACGGGCGACTACTACGTGGTCGGCCCGGTCACCATCACGGCCATCTCTCCGGCACCCACCACGTCGTCCCCCTACCTGCACGGCTCGGTCAAGAACCTGCCGACCGCGAACGGCAAGAGCGGTTTCGACTCGCGGCTTGACGACGGCGCCGACCAGTCGTGGTGGTTCGATGCCTCGTTCCGCTCCTATCCGCCCATCCCCTTGCAGGCTGGCGACACGCTCGTATCCGCGCGCAGCCTGGACGTGCCGAGCTCGCTGCCCAGGCCCATGCGCTCGGTGGACAAGAACATGAGTCCGGTGGCGTCGTACTCCCTGCTCACGGCGCTCGCCGCGGCCCCGGCTGCGGACGCCTTCCGGCCCTCCTACTGCGATCGGGGACAGACCCTGTACCGCGCCTCGGCGCTCGATCGCTCCCTGTTGCCCTCGCTGGCGCCGCCCAATCCGGCGCAGACGCCGACCCCGGCGCAGTTCGAAACCTGGTTCCGGCGTGCGTGGATAGACACCAACGCCTTCCTTTTCGACGCCCCGGCCGAGTACATGCCGAGCTACGGCGCGCAGGTGGCCGCCGCGGTCGGCTTCGCCGCGCTCACCCTCACGCTCGACCTGCCCGCCGCCGACAAGGTCAACCTGACCAACTACCTCGTGCAGTACGGTATCGACCTCTTCGGTTGCGTGCAGGCGGGTTACGGCTGGCCCGGCTTCGGCGGCCATCGCAGCGGGCGCAAGCTGCCGATCCTGCTGGCCGGTATTCTGCTCGGCGACGACGCGATGAAGAACGTGTCCGCCGCCTACCCGGACAAGTTCGGAGAGGACACGCAGACGGTGTACGTCGACGAGATCCCGGGCGGCTACACCAAGGCATGGCAGGGCGCGACCGTGATCTACGGCGGCCACTACGGCGTGCACAGCGACGGCACGCCGATGAGCACGGATCCGCTCTACGGCCCCTACGAGCAGTTGCAGCCCGCGCAATGGCCGCTTTCCAGCAGCGGCTCGCAGCTAGGCGAGTCGTATCGCCGCTGTTGCACGTCGCTCGTGTGGGTGGGCGAGGCCTTGGCCGCCCGCCTGCTCGGGGCCGAGAGCGCGTGGAGCTACCCGGCGTTCTTCGCCTACGTTGACCGCTGGATGACCGAGGACGACACGCAGGCCATCGCCGATGTCAAGGCGCAGTCGGGCTTCGACTACAGCGCAAGCTGGTCGCGCCAGCGCCAGACCAAGGGTTACTTCCAGGGCGGCTTCCCGCAGTACTCGTTCGTCGACGACATGTGGGCCAAGTACCGCTGAGCCGGCGGGGGCCGGTCACGGCCCCTCGAATGCGCCGATGGCGGGTGGGGTCCTGTAGCAGGCGCCGGTGAAGTCGCCGGGCGAGGCCAGGGCGGCGTCGCCCTGGCCGATGGCCGGGCTGTCCGACGTCAGGGCGCGACTGCCGGTAGCGAAGCGCGGATCCTGCCCGACGACGGCGCCGGTCTCGGCGACGGGCAGCGACGGGGCCGAGCGCGCAGGGTCGTCGTGGGCGTACCAGAGGTTGTGGCTGAACACGAAGCTGGGCGCGTCGGTGTCGGGGCCCACGTTGACGTGGGTCGAGACCGCGGCGCGCGCGTAGTAGACCAGGTTGTTGGCGAAGTGGCCGCGGCTGGCCGGCAGGAAGGTGGTGCTGTCGCTCGACGTGGTTTCCTGCAGAATGCGCACCACCCACTTGCCCGGATCGACGATCGTGTTGTTGGCGGCCACGCAATCCACGCAGCCCACGAAGGCGACCGCGGCCAGGCTGGTCTCGATCACGTTGGCGTAGGCGCGGATGTTGCGCGCCTCGACGTTGGCCGTGGTGGTGGAGACCGGCGGCCGGAAGTACTCCAGGCCGGTCGAGCCGCCCAGGTTCAGCGCGCGCTCGCCCGCGTTGACGAAACGGTTGGCGCGGATTTCGATGTCCTCGCTGCCGCCCTTGGTCTGCACGGCGTTCCCGCCCAAATCGTGGAAGTCGTTGCCGGCGATCTGGCCGCGGTGGCAGCCGACATGGTCGATGCCGCTGCCGCCGGCGCCGCACGCGCTGATCTCGCAGCCGAGCACGGCAAAGTCGCCAAGCCCCGAGAGCTTGAGGCAGTCCTGGTTTCCGGTGCTGCCGATGTCGTGGATGAAGAGGCCCTGGAAAAGCACGTGGTGCGCCGCCTGCGGGTCGGCGTAGTCGCCACCGTCGTCGGCGTTGATGCCGTTGGCGGTCGCCTTGCGGATCTCCAGATCGCGCAGCACGACCCAGGCGGGTCGCGACAGGTGCAGGCCCTCGCTGCCGCCCTCGATCACCGGCCGTGCCTCGCCCGTCGCGCCGCCGATCCAGACAGGCGCCGTGGCCGTGCCGTGCACGCCTTCGAGCCAGATGTCGCCCGCGTAGGTGCCGGCGTGCACGCTGATAGCGGTGCCAGCGGCGATGCCGCGGGCCGCGCGCTCGATCGTGGCGAAGGGCTGGCCGGCGCTGCCGTCGCCGGAGGTGTCGCTGCCGTTCGCGGCCACGTGAAGGGTCCGCTGCGGCGTCAGGCCCGCGAAGGCCGGCGCGCCGATCGCGCAGGCGCCGGCCGATCCCGCATCGGCGGCCGGGAGCGCGTCGGTGCCGGCCGGGGATGCGTCGCGCGCCGGATTGACCTCCACAGAGGCCGGCCCGTCTGTCGCAGCCGGTGCCATGTCGCTGGCGGGCCGCAGGTCGACCGGCGCCGCGTCGGGGGAGCCAGGGGCGGTATCGGGGGCCGGACCAGAGTCCTCGCCCGCCGTGCCCCCGCTCGCGCAAGCCGCAAGCGCCACGAGGAGAGGCAGAAGGCGTCTCATGCGTTCCACTATATCCCCGTTGCCGAAGGCCGCGTGCCTTTGCCTTGCCCTGCGCGTGGATCTACCATCCTTGCTGTGGCGGTTGCGAAGGCGCGAAGGCATTTCCGGGAAGAGTGTCGGACCGGTGGCGATCCGTCTCGAGCCGCCGCTTGTTTTCTGGTCTGCGGCATGTGGCTGCTCGGCCAGCTCTGCGCGGGCTGCTCGAACGGCGCCACCGGCGGATCCCGCGACGCTGCTCCGACGCAGCAGGTTCCGGCCGACCCGTGCGCCGGCGTGACCTGCTCGGGCCACGGCACCTGCGTGTCTTTGGGCGCAGAGGTCCGTTGCGAATGCGAGAGCGGCTACGTGCCGCTCGGACTCGAGTGCGTCGTCGCTCAGGTCTACTGGGTCAGCCCCGAGGGCGCCGCCGGCTGGGCGCAATGCAAAAGCGACGCGCCGCTGGCCGGCGCCGCCGCCTGCTCCCTGGCCACGGCCAACGCCAGTGCCGCGGCTGGCGACACCGTGATCCTGCGCGGCGGCACTTACGCCGGCTCGACCATCGCTCCCGGCAAGTCCGGCGCGTCCGTCGCCGCTCCCATCGTCTTCGCCGGCTACGCGCCGGAAGTCGTCCGCTTCTCCGCCTCGAGCTGCGGCATCAAGCTCGTCAACAAGTCCTACGTCACGGTCCGCGGCGTGGGCTTCTTCGACATGGGGCTCTTCTTCACCATCGAAGGCGGGCACGGAAACGAGATCGGTCACTGCGACTTCGACGGTCGCAGCGCCGACTCCGGCAGTTGGCAAGGGGCTCGCATCTATGCCTATTCGGACACCGGGGAGGGCTCCACGCACAATTGGATCCACCACTGCACGTTCCAGCACTGGGCCTACGGCGCCTACGACGAGCATCGTGGCGGGCTGCTCGATCTCGGCAGGGCTTTGGAAGAAGGCGACGACAGTTGGCACAATCTCATAGAGCACAACGCCTTCGCCTACGGCGGCCACCACACCCTGGGCGTCTACAGCAAGTACAACGTCATTCGCGGAAACTACATACACAACGAAACCAACGCAGCGAACTGGGATTTCGAGGGCTACCGCGGCGCGATCACCGAGGGCCCCTCGGGTGGCTGGTGCCTCTACGAGGGCAACCGCTTCGCTTACTCGGGCGGCTCGGGCCTGGCCCTGCGCACGCCCCACAACATCGTGCGCTTCAACATGTTCTATCGACACGCCAGCGGCGGTATTCAGGTGGTCGCGAGCGAAGCCGGGGCCGACCACGCCGACCACAATCGCATCTTCCACAACACCTTCTATCGCAACGGCCACGAGTCCGACTACTCGGGCTTCGCGTGCGGCCTCTACTTCTCCAACTGGGGCGACGTCGACCCCGTCGGCAATGTCGTGAAGAACAACATCTTCTTCGACAATAGCAACGGCTCGGTCTGCTACGATGGCACCTTCCCGCGCCCCGAAGTCGTGGGTAACTGGGACGACAACTCCCGCGATCCGGGTTTCGTCGATCTGTCGGGCACCGACCCGAATACCTCCGCCTTGCCCGATTTCCATCTCGTGGCCGGCAGCGTGGCAGCGGATGCCGGGGCTCCCCTGACCACCATCGCCGGCGGCGGGGGAACGTCGAACGCCTTCGTCGTGGCCGACGCCGGCTACTTCACGAATGGCTGGGAGATGGCGCCGGGCGACCTCGTCCAACTCGCCGGCCAGACGGAAACCGCGAGAATCCTCGACGTGGACTACGGCACCAACACCATCACCGTGGATCGAACGCTGACCTTCGCGGCCGGTCAGGGCGTTTCCCTTGCCTATGTGGGTGCCGCGCCGGACCTGGGGGCGTTCGAGATCGGCGCCGGCCAGTAGCGCGAGCGCCGGGGCGCCCTCACGGGCCAAGGGGATTCGGATTGTACTTGCCCTGGACGTCGCGCAGCGATCGGTCCGACTCGGTGGCAAGCGCTCCCGAGGCATCCACGGTGTAGCGTCGTTCGTAGTAACGTATCTCGTCGTAGAGACCCCAGTCGCCGTACGCGGTGAGCGTGTGGCACAGGAAGAACTCCAGCGGCGCCGAGTCGGCCCCCGGCGCTCCGGCCACGATCTTGGCGCTGCCGTTGTTGTGGTTCTTCACGAACCACAGGTAGCTCGCGAGCCGGCCCAGCCCGTGGGGAGTCCGGTAGGCCTGCCCGAGCACCGCGCCGTCGAAGAACTCGCACTTGGTCACGCGGTAGATCTGGTCGTAGCTCCGGCTGGTCTCGTCCGCGAACTCGTAGTAGTAGGGGCTTTCTGCGTCCTCGCGGTCCAGCGTGTCGAGGGCCGTCTTGGCCAGCAGCCGCGCGGCGGCGAGATCGCCGGCGCAGGCTTGGTCCCAGGCCAACGTGCCTCCGGCATTGGCGTCCCAGTCGTAGGGCTCGGGGGCCTTGGCACTGTCGTAGACCACCGCTCGTAGCTGCTCGTCCGTGGCGTCGTCGCACTTGGCCAGCGTCACTGGCAAGACCGCGCTGCCGTCTATCTCGATGCCATCGGCGCTGCCGTCGAGGACAAAAGGCTTGCCTCCCGTGCCGCCAGCGTCTTTGCCCCCCACGCCCCCGGAGCCTGGCGCTCCGGTAGTGCCACCCGTGCCGCTTGCGTCCCGGCCGCCCGCGCCGCCGGCGCCGGCGGCATCAATCCTGGTAGATCCGCCCACCCTGCCTGCGTCCCTGCCGACCGTACCCGCCGCGCCGCCCGCGCCGATGCCGCCCGTTCGCGTCGTTCCTCCGCCGGTTTCCCCACCTCGGCCCGTCGTGCCGCCCCTGCCCGCGTCGGCCACGCCCGATCTGCCGCCCGTGCCGGATCCGCCCGAACCACCGGGGCCGCCGCCGGTGCCCCGTGGCGAGTCGGCCGCGCCATCGGGCGAATGGGCCCCACCGCCGCCCGCGCTCCCGGTATCCGGGTGATTGCTCGAGGAGGACTTGGTTCCGCCGCACGACAGCGCCAGGCTGCTTGCCAGCAGGACACCGAGGATCGCTGCCCATCTGCTTCGGGACGCACAGGCGCGTGTCATCATCACCTCCGGTCGCGTGGTTCGGTGGCCAGAACTGAAGAAGCCTACCCATCGAGCGGCAGGGCGTCCATCCGGCGACCGAAGGGCCTGAGCGCGCGATCACATCCTCCTGGTCCCTAGCCAGGAGCGCGCCGGTCCGGACGAGCGCGACTTGGTCATTGGAGGCTGGAAACCTGCACCAGCCCCACCCACACCAAGGCGTTGCTCCTTTCCCGGTTGCTTTCTCGCAAGGTATCGACCGTACATGCAGAGCTTTACGGCAGTCATCGAGCGCGACGAGGCCACCGGGCCATTGGTCGGCGACGTCCCGGGGTGGCCCGGCGCGCACTCGCAAGGCACCACCCTCGACCAGCTCCGCCTGACAACCCGGGAGGTCGCCGTTCTCCTCGTCGGGCTTGATTCTGTTCAGTTGCGCCTGCGCGGTTCGCACCGCCGATCGCGACATCCGGACGCCCGCATGACAACGGTTCGGTTTCACTAGGGCCGAGACATCTCGCCAGAGCTTCTCCCCGCCGTCGCACGCGACGTCGTCATGGATGCGCGCGCCGAAGTACGAATACAGGCGGCAACGCCGACGGGCATGATCATCATCGTCGACACGTCGGTTTGGTCGCTTGCCCTCCGCAGACAGCGGTCGTTGCCGCGCGCCGAGACAAGGGAACCTTCAGAGCTGGTGCGGGAGGGGCGGGCCGCCATGGTCGGGCCCGTCAGGCAGGAACGCCTCTCTGGCGTCCGAGGGGATCAGCAGTTCGAGACGCTGCGCGATCATCTTCGTGCATTTCCGGACGTGCCATTGGAGGCTGGGGACTGCGAGGAAGCAGCGTCCTTCTTCAACAAGTGCCGAGCAAGGGGCATCCAGGGATCCAACACGGACTACCTCATCTGCGCCGCGGCTGCACGTCGAGGGTTCGGCATCCTGACTACGGACACGGGCTTCGCGCACTTCGCGCGGGTCCTCCCGATCGCACTCCATGCTCCACGCGCGTCCGTGATTGGCTAGCGATCTCGCGTTCAGCGGCGTCAGCTCGGCGCAGTTCCCAAGGCCAGACTCGTTCACCACAGCCGGCCGCTAGACGAGAGAGCCGATCGCTCCTTCAAGATGGCACGAATCCCGCCAGCGACTCCGGTCGCCGCTGCGCCGATCATCTTCAACCTGGGAGATATTCAGAGCGCAATGGTAGACTGCCCGGCGAGACCGTCCTGTGAAGATCGGTCGCCTCCTCCTTCTCCTCCTCCTGGTCGCGGGTGTGTGCGCGCAGGGGGGCTGCTCGTTCATTCTGGTCGAGGGGCCACCGGGTTCTGGCGAGATGCCCGTTCGGCGCATGGACGACACCTACTGCACCGAAGGCTTGGGCGCGCCGATCGTCGACAGCATCGCAACGTGGGTAGTACCGTTGACGCTGTTGATGAGCATGTACAGCCTTGGGGGAAAGAACGTCGGCGAGATGGAGGCCGTCGTCAAGCTCACGTCGGCGTTGGCGGTTGGTGGCGTCGAGGCGACATCTGCCGTGTGGGGTTTCCACACGGTTCGAAAGTGTCGCCAGTATGGAGCCCGACTTCGTCGAGACTAAGTCCCGGTTTGCGACCACCTGCCACCCGCCACCTGGGTCTGTCGAACGCTTTGCGGTTCAGCAGCAAGCCCGCCGTCGCCACGGAGATTCGATTTCTCACCGATGTCCCTGTGGCGGGGTTGACACGCTGGCGGGCAACACCGCCAGCGACCGTCGCGTTCAACACGACGTTCGACGGTGCGGCGCCGGTTCCAGGTCAAGGGCCATAGCATCTTCTGATCCATCGACCGAGGCCCAGGGAACAGCATTCGGGGCCGCGCGGCGGTTAGGAAAGCGCTCGGGATGCAGGGTCTTTCCCTCGAACACCACGGCCTGCAGCTCGCTGTCGGCTCCGCGCTGGGCGCGCACCACGATGTCGGTGCACACCGCTTGCTCGGCCGACCGGCATCAGGGCCCGTAGGTAGCCGTGATCCCGGCCTGTACGGCGTCGTCGGCCGCGTCGGACGAGTAGTGCGCGGTCATGACGCCTTCGAAGAAGTTGCCCATCCCGG
>JAFGPX010000171.1 GCA_016935975.1 Deltaproteobacteria bacterium | reverse complement strand
TGCGCGTAGAGCGGCAGCATCTGGCCGGCCTTGGTGCCCGGTGGATAGATCCCGGCCTCGACCCATTCGGGATACGAGTAGCCGGACGTGCCGACCCAAAGAGTTGAGCTAGGCGCAGCCATGGCCTGGACGAATGTTCAGTATCCCCGGGAGGCCCCTGCTCGTCAAGCGAATCCGCGGCGTTCGACCGCGCGCTGCGCAGCCGATGATAGACTCGACGCATGGGTAGGACCTTGGCCGCCGTCGGTATGGTGTCGGCGCTCTCTTTTTCCTCGTGCGGCGAGGACACGGTCTGCCCGGGACACATCGGCCTGCCTGGCCCAGCGAGGATGACCTTCCAAACTTACTACCATTCGGATGCCATCGCGGCCGTCCGCAGCTCGTGTCCTTCTACGCGCCCGGCCGCTGGAAATTCGCCGAGTCGGTGATGCAGATTTGGTTCGGCAATACGGTCTGGCGCCTCCGTCAGGCTGACCTGCCCGTGGCGCGGTAGCGCGCGATCTCCGCCGCGCGCCACAGGTACCAGCTGGCCACCGAGGCATAGGGCGACCAGACACGTGCGGCGCGCTCGATGGTCTCCGTGCTCGGCAGGGCGCGCGTGCCGTAGGTGATGGCGAACCCCCGGCGCAGCAAGGGATCCGAGAGCGGCAGCACATCGGGCCGGCCGAGGTGGAAGATGAGCAGCATCTGCGCGTTCCAGCGAGCGATGCCGCGCTCGCGTGTGAAGCGGACGATGATCTCCTCGTCGGACAGTGAGCGCATGGCGCGCGGCGCTGCCGCCTGCAAGGTGAACGGCCCGGCGCGGTCGATGAGCCAGGCGAGGCGCGGGTCCGCGGCGCGCAGGCGCGCGGCGGCGTCGCGTTCGTCGAAAAGCACGTTCGAAGTGCGGCCGCGGTAGCCCTCCCGATGGAGCAGGCGCAGCTTGGTTTGCACGCCGCCGCCGGCCGAGTATTCGCCGAAACCGTGGCTGGCGAAGACGCGGTGGCAGGGCACGACGATGGGCCAGGGGTTCTTCGCCATGGCCTGGCCCACGGCGCGGGCGGCGCGGGGCGAGCCGGCGAGCGCGGCCAGCTCGCCGTAGGTGCGGGTCTGGCCGGCCGGGATGGACTGTGCCGCGCGCAGCACGCGCAACGCGAACGGCGGCACGCCGGCCGTGTCGAGCGGGACGCCCGCGAAGTTCTGCACATCGCCGGCCAGGTGAGCGCGCAGCGCGGCCGCGAGCTTGGCAATGGTTCGCGGCGGGCGCATCTCGCTACGCAGTCCTGCCCGGGCCACGTCGGCGGGATCGAGGTCGTGCCAGTCGGCGGCGGGCAGCAGGATGCGCGAGACACCACGCTCGCCCCATCCGATGGCGAGCGTACCGAGGCTGGTGCGGACCCGCGCGTAGCGGCTCATTCTGCCGTCATCTCCTAGGGCGGAGGGACGATGGGGGAAATGACGAAGGCTGGGTCGTCGATCCAGATGCCGAAGGTGGCGTTGACCGGGATCTGGAACAGGACTTCGTAGAGGCTGGCCGGGTCGAAGGCCTCGCCCTGCAAGCCCCAGCCGTCCTGGGTGAGAGCGCTGAAGTAGATGGTGTGCTTCGTCCAGGTGTTGCTCAGGGTGAGGCGCGTGCCATAGTGGTCGAAGCAGGCGGTTCTGCCCGTGGTGTTCATCTCGCAGATGCCACCGTCCTGATGCGTGTCCTTGTCCGGGAAGGCGACGCGAAGGACGTCCTTCGTGCCGCTGTCGACCCTCGCCCAAAAGGAGATGCCGGCGTATTTCGATGCATCGTATGGGCTGCCGAGTCCGAACCGCAGATTGGCGCCCCAGTCCGAGAACCCGAGGCCTTTGATATAGGCTGCGTACTTGCGGCAAGGGTCACCCGTCGCGGTCGGCACGAAACCCGAGACGGGATCGGGAGACATCGAACCGGTGGGCGTGCCGTCGTGGTCCACGCTCCAGCTGCCAGTTCGCCCGTTGCGAGGGAAGATATATCGGTCACCGTCGTTCAGGTCGTCGATTGGATCCTCGTCGGAGGAGAAACCAGGGCAGGTGGACGCGCCCGCGCCACCGGCGCCGCCGGTCGCTCGGACGCCGCCCGAACCCCCGTTGCCACCGGTGGGCCTGGCCCCGTCCGCGCCCCCGCCGGCCGCGCCGCCCGCGCCGCCGATGCGGCCGCCCGTTGGAGGCGATCCCCCGTGGCCGGCCTGTCCGCCCAGGCCGCCGCCCGCGCCGCCGATGCGGCCGCCCGCGCCGCCCGCCCGGCCGCCCGCGCCGCCAGTGCCGCCGCCCGCGCCGGCGATACGGCCGCCCGCGCCGCCAATACGGCCGCCCGCGTTTCCGCCGCCGCCGCTGCCGCCGACGGCATTGCCGCCGATTCCACCGCCACCGCCGGTCTTGCCACCTACGCCGGTCGTCATGCCGCCCGTGCCCTTCGTCATGCCACCCGTTCCCATCATCGCACCGCCGGAGCCACCTCGGCCGCCGCTGGCCGGAGGGGCACCACCGCCACCTGGACTAGGCTGTTCCTCGAGAAGATCGAGCGTTGAGCGCGCTCCGCAGCTCATGGCGAGCATGATGGCGGCGGGTAGCAGGAGTCTCGCGGGGCTGGGGTTCATGGTCGTGACCTCAGAACTGAGTGAAGTATTCCATGGCTTGCGGCTTCTGGATTCTCGCACCTACCCCGACCAGGCAGCCACCGCGGTTCTCGTTGCACTGTGAGCTATCACACAATTGCCGTGTCAGCCTTCGCAATCGAGGCCAAAATAGGATGTAATGCACTCCATGCGCTCCGTGGCTCTGCTGGCGCTGGCGGTCCTGATGGTCACCTGCGGTCCGGACCCTAACGCGCAGCTACCGGGCTACATCGTCCAAGCCGGTGGTGCGACGTCGGCGGGCTCGGGCGGCGGCGCGGGCGGCCGGGCGGGCAGCGGAGGCGCGAGCCTCCCTGGCACGGGCGGGCGCAGGGTTGGCACGGGTGGTGCCACCGAGACGGGTGGCGCGGTGGAAGGCACCGGCGGCCGGACAAGCGGTAGCGGCGGGCGGACGACCGGTCGCGATGCTGGCGTTGACATCAGGCCGGACACCGCCAGGGGCACGGGTGGTACTGGCAGCGGCGGTGGGGGCGGCAGGACGGTCATCGTTCGCGATGCCGGCCGCGGGGGCTCCGGCGGCAGCACCGACGCCGGCCGCGACCTTCCCGCGGGTCGCGATGCGCGTCCCGTCGGCACGGGCGGCGGAGGTGGCAGCACGGGCAATCGCGACGCACCGGTCGTCTCGCGCGATTCCGGCGGGGGCGGGAGCTGCTACGACGACATCGTCGCCAACGGCTACGCGTGCGGCAGCGCCGCGCCCTGCAGCGAATGCAAGGTCAACAACGAGTCGAAAGAGGCCGAGTGCAAGAAGGGCATCGACTGCCTGGCCGCCGCTGGAGCCAACTGCGACAGCAACTGCCAGCTCAACTGCCTCAATCAGGCTGGCGACGCCCAGGTTGGGGCTTGCATCAAGGCCCTCACGACCCCCGCGTGCGGTGGCTCGGGCTGCTAATCACAGTCGAACTCCAGCAACGTGCCGGGAGGCCGAGAGGGGCCACCGCCGTCGACGGCCTGGCCGAAGCGCGACACGACCTAGACCGCGCAGCCGTTGTCCGGGTACCTCGTCGCGTCCGCGGCCAGCGCGAAGCAGGGCTTGGTGGACTGCAACACGTTGCACTTCGGCATGATGTCCGCTTCGCGCACCAGGTTGCCGCTGCCGTCGGGCACCAGATAGGTGGCGGTGCAGCCGGCGCAGCCGTCGGCGCGCGCGGCCAGGCACAGGTTGCCCGCTTCCTCGCCCAGCGCCGCGCCGATCTTCGAAATCGCGTCTCCGAAGTCGGGCCGGCAGATGCAAGACTTCATGCCCAGAAGAGCGCGAGGTTTCCGATTCCGCCAACCTCCGTGTTCTCTGTGGCACCCGCTAGATCTTGCCGCCCGAGAGCGAGATGCTGCTTCTCGAGGTGCGGCTCTCGTTGGCGGCGCTCACGCGGATGCCGGCGCGATCCACGACCGGGCAGCGGGTTTCGCAGATGCCGCAACCGGTGCAGTGGTCGAGATCCACGTGGGGGAACTTCAGCGTCTTTTCCTGGCCGTTGCGATCGGTGACGGTCTCGAGCTTGAAGTAGATAGCCTTGGGCGAGGTCGGGCAGACCTCCTCGCACACGATGCATTCGATGTTGTAGCCCCACGGCAGGCAGCGGCCCTTGTCGAAGAAGGCCGAGCCGATGCGCACGGGTGGCTTGTCGGGCATGTTGCCGACCTTGTCCGCAAGCTTGAGCTGCGCGATGGCCCCGGTCGGGCACACCTGGCCGCACAGGGTGCAGCTGTGCTCGCAGTAGCCGATGCGGGGCACGAGAATCGGCGTCCACAGTCCCTCGATCCCGGCTTCGTGCAGGGCGGGCTGCAGGCCGCCGGTGGGGCACACTTTCATGCAGGCGCCGCACTTGAGGCACTTGGCCAGGAACTCGGATTCCTCCAGGGCGCCCGGCGGCCGGATGCGCGCCGGATTGGGCCGCGGGTCCACGCCGTCCGAGGCGCGGGCCAGCGGCACCGAGACCACCCCGGCCACGCCGGCGGTGATCCACTTGCGCCGCGACAGATCGGTCGTGGTCTTGGACAGCCTCAGCTCGGGCAGGAAGCGGTAGGCGAGCCCGCCGCGCTTGCAGCCCTGGATGCAGTTCAAGCACACCATGCACTCCGTGGCGCGGACCTTGCCCTGCGGATCGGCTGCGCCCTGGCAGTCGGCGCCACACACCTCGCAGTCGTTGCACTTACCGGGCTCCTTGGCGATGCGGAACAGGGCGAACTTCGACAGCAGGCCGAGCAGCGCGCCGAGCGGGCAGAGCACGCGGCAGTAGAAGCGCGGATAGACGAAGTTGAGCGCGAGGGCGGCGAGGAAGTAGATGGTGACGAAGGTGCCCCATTGAAAATGGCGCTCGCCCTGGTACAGGCCGTAGGCGGTGTTGCTGGCCGCGGGCAGAAGCGACACGGAAAGCCCGCGCCAGGTCGAGGCGATGGGATCGAGAAGCCCGATCTGCGTGCTGCCGGCGGCGGCCAGGCCGAGCATCACCGCCAGGATGGCGTACTTGATCTTGTGCGACGGCCGCGGGGCGTTCTGCTTCACCCGGTCGAGCACCTTGCGCTTGCGGCCGAGGAAGCCGAGCATGTGGTGGAGCGTGCCCATCGGGCAAATCCAGGAACAGAAGAAGCGCCCGAAGACGAGCGTCAGCACGATGAGGGGCAGCGCCCACAGGAGCGTGTGGTGCAAGGCGTGCGAGGCCAGCGTGGTGGTCAGAGCCACCAGGGGGTCGAGCTCCAGGAACCATTGTACGTCGTAGCCGCGGATGTACTGCGAGGTGCTGACGAAGACGAGGAAGAGGAAGAAGGCGAGGAAAACGGCCTGGTAGGCGCGGCGCAACCACGAGAACATGACTAGGCTCCCAGCTCCACGGTCTTGAGGTCTTGCCACTTCGGCGTGCCAAGACCGGCCTTCATGCCCTCGACGATGAAGCCCAGCTCCGAGGGCCGGAGCCCGAGCAACGCGGCGCCGAAGGCATCGAGCGCGACTTCGTCGGTGCTCACCGCGACGGTGTCCATTCGTTTGACGTCGGCCAGGCTGCCGCCGGTGGGGCCATTGGCCAGCAGGATGCGCGTGGCGTCCAGGACCGTGAGGGTGGGTTTGACCATGGCCGCCAGGTCGACGATGGACAGGTGGATGTCCTGGTGCAGCTTCACGCGCTGGCCGCCGAGCACGCCGTACCAGTTCTTCATGGCCATGGTCGCGCCCGAGAGCCCGTGCTGCTTGACGAGCGGAACGTTGATTACCCGGTCCGCGTCGACGAAGGGGAAGAGCACGTCGCCCACCTTCAGCAGCTTGCCCGCCACGTCGACCTCGCGGAACGCGGTGGCGTCAGGCCGCACCACGGTGGCGCCGGCCGCCTGTGCGGCCTTCTCGATGCCCGAGCGCACGAAGCACTGCTCGGCGGTGTTGACCGAGACGTCGGCGACCCAGATCTTGCCCGCACGCGCGGCGGCGACCAGGCGCACGACCTCGGCCACCACGTCGGGATTGGTGTTGGCGGCCTGCTCGGGCAGGCGGTTCCAGCCGATGTTGGGCTTGATGACCACGCGCTCGCCGGGCTTGACGAAGGCGCCCATGCCGCCCACGGCCTCGACGGCGCGGCGGACGTTGCTCGCCGGATCCGGGCCGCGCACGATGACGAACTCGTTGGCGCCCGCGATCTTGGCCACGCGGTGGTCTTTCAGCTTGGGCAGGTTCCGCTTCTTCGCGCGGCCTTCGGGCGCGCGCAGTCCCAGGCCCAGGGCCACGGTGCCGACGGCCATGGCGGCGGTCGCGCCGATGCGCAGGGCGGCGCGGCGGTTGCCGTCGATTGGCTCTTGCGAGTTGCCGCCGGCTGGCGGCGAGCCGCCACGACGCAGGCGCTCCTCAGGGACAGTCTGGCCGTGGTCCATGGTTTCGCCCTCGCTCATTTCATTCTCTCCTTGAGAGCGCGCGCCACGGCGGGGAGATAGGCCTCGGCCTTGGCGTCGAAGGCGGTCAGCTTGGCGTAGTAGCGGGCGTGGTGGAACACGAAGGACATGGGGCCGGTGATGGCCTCGGGCCAGTCTGACACGGGCTTGGCCTGCGCGGACTTCTCCTTGTCGAAGATGGACAGGGCGTTTTCCGGCTTGGCCATGTCGTACACGTCGCAGACCAGATCGCTGCCCTCCGGGGTCGCCAGCTCGGAGGCGGCCAGCTTGCGGTAGCCGCGTTCGATGAAGATGGGCGCGGCGCCGTCGATGTAGTCGAAGAGGCCCTTCTCGTCGTAGAGCGTGACCTTCTCCTTGATCTTGGTGCCGGCCGGGGCGGGCTCGAACAGGGCGCGCAGGGCCGCGTCGGCTTCGTGCCCGGGGCTCTTGGCGGCCGCGGGCGCGCGCTCGACGGGAGGCGCCTTGTGACCTTCCCAAACCAGGGCGAAAATGAGCGCTGGCGGAATCAGGGCCAGGACTGCGAAAACGAGGATGCGCACGGCTCGGCGGAGAGCGTATTCCGGGCCGGGGCTGCCGATCAAGGCCGACCGCGGCGCAATTCCGCAATTGCGGCCCCATCTCGTCGCATGGATAATTCCGGACATTGGTTTGAGGCGTTGCTCGTCCCAAACAACCAATACTTGCGAAGGAGGAATCGATGACTCGTCTTGGCTCTCTGTCTTTCTGTGCCGCGCTGGCCATGGGCGCCGCGCTTCTCTCGTGCGGCGGCGGCTCGGGCGGCGAAGGTGGAACGGGTGGTGGCGGTGGAGTAGGCGGCAGCGGCGGCGCGGGTGTCGGCGGAACCGAGGCGGTTCTGGCCATCGTGCCAGGGGACGGAACGGTCGGCGGCTGGGTTCGCGATCCCAGCGACCCCTTGGTCGCGAACAAGGCAGCGGCCATCGCCGTGACGATGCAGGAGGCCGTCGATCTCATCGACGGTGGCGCCGATCCCTACTACCAGCCGCCGGCTTTCTCGCCCAACGTCTTCGCCTGGCAGAACTACAAGAACACCACGGTCAATCCTCCCGATGGCTACACGATCAAGATGTACATCCTGCAAATGCCCACCGCGGACCAGGCCGCGGCACTCTACGGCGCGCTCGTGGATGGCTCCCATTCCCTCTACTCGTCGACGCCCGAGCCGTGGACCGACATGAGCCCGGCCATCGGCGATGCTTCACGCATCGTCAACAGCGGCATCGACTGGTGGATCAACTTCCGCAAGGGCGTCTACTACGGCGAGGTCTTCCTGGGCTACGCCGAGAAGACGGACGCCGCGGGCAAGCAGCAAACCATCGATTTCGTGAACGCCCTTGCCGCGAAGATGTAGCTCCGGCGGCGCGTGCAGGACTACAGCGTCACGAGGTTGTATGTCTTGGTGCCGAGCCCGAGCTCGTAGCCGCGATCGAGCCAGCCCAAGAGCGGTCCGCTCAAGGGCTTGGCGCTGCGGGTGGCACGTAGCTGGTTGACCAGATCGAGGGCGTAGCGATCCAGGGCCAGAGGATCGGTCGCGGCGAAGATGCGCTTGGGCGTGGCGTCCGGGGGATCCTGGGTGTCCTTCAGGGTCACGGCCTGCAGGGCGTCCACGATGGTCAGCTTGAAGCTGCGGTAGATGGGCGGCAGCCGGTAGAGCACGGGCATGGCGGTGGGCAGGTTCTTGTGATAGTCGGCCGGGTTGTCGATGACGCCGTAGATGTTCTTGAGGGCCCCCGTGACGCCGGAGACGCCGTGGGACTTGAGCACCGGGAGGTTGATGGTCAGGTCGGTCAGCTCGGTCAGGATGCGCGACACCCGCGGCGCAACCCCTTCCACGCTGCGACAGGGGGCGGTATAGCCGGGCCCCGAGGAATCGCTCGTCGAGTTCACCGTGCCGAGGAGCTGGGCGCCTTGCAGATCCTTCTCGGTGTACTTGCCGGCGTTTTTCAGTTCGTCGAGCCGCCGGTCCCACACCACGATGGCGGAGGGGGCGACGCCGAGCTTGCCCACCAAGCTGGCGATGACGGCGCGCACGACCGCCGGCGAGGTGGGGAGCTTGGGATTGAGGCAGTTGACCTTGAGCCCGATGCGCATGCCCGGCGCGTACCCGGGCAGGAGCAAGGGCCAGGGATTGTCCGCGCCGCCGGCCAGGGCCGCAAGCGCCGTGTCGATCATCGCCTGGACCACGGCCGCCTGAACCTCGAGCTTCTTGCCCGAGTCGGTTTCGACCTGGAGAAGGCTGTCGTCGCGCTGCACGTCGACGACGGTCGAGATCCCTTCAACCGGTGTGGGCTGGTCCTCGATGCCGGCGTCGAGCGGCTCGCAGGCGGGGGCCGGGGCCGCGTCCGCTTCGCTGGGCGCGTCGGGCCCGCCGTCGGGCCACTTGCCGCCCACGCCGGGAAAGCAGCTCGCGAAGCCGCCCAGCGAGGCCGCGGCGGCCGCGCCGGCCGCGCCGGTCAGGATCTCTCGTCGGGTCACTCCGGATCGGGCCGCCATGTGCTACTCGTCGTGGTTGAAACGCGGATCGCGAACGAATGTGAGACGAAGAATAGCACATGGGGATCTCTCACTCTGCTAGAATCCCCGTGGTCGGCGTGGGGCGTGGGCCTTTTCCCGACCGCGTGCAGCGCGGTCACAACCGACAAGGACAGCCATCATGAAAGCCATCTCTCGACGCAGTTTCATCGGCGGATCGATAGCGGCCGCAGCCGCGCTGAGATACGGACGTGCCTTCGCCGGCCCCGCGCCCGATATCGTCGATGTGTCGGGTAGCGATCCGGCCAAAATGGTCGCGGCGGCGCTGGCCGCGCTCGGCGGCATCGGGAAGTTCGTCAAGAAGGGCGACTTCGTGGTCCTCAAGCCCAACGCGGGTTTCGCCAATCCGCCGGCTTGGGGCACGACGACGCATCCCGAGACCGTGGCTGCCATCGCCAGGGCCTGCCTCGAGGCCAAGGCCAAGGAAGTCCTGATCGTCGAGTATCCCCAGGGCAAGCCCGACAAGTGCCTCCAGCGCTGCGGTCTGACCGCGGCTCTGGCGTCTCTGCCGGCCGTCAAGGTCAAGCTGCTGTCCGATCCGGCGGACTTCCAGAGAGTCAACGTGAAGGGCGGGGTGGCGCTCAAATCCGTCGAGGTGGCCAAGGCGGTCCTTTCGGCCGATGTGCTCATCAACATCCCTGCGGCCAAGTCGCACTATCAGTCCGGGGTGTCGCTGGGGCTCAAGAACGCCATGGGGCTCATCCGCGACCGACAGGCCTTCCATACCGCGATGGAGCTGCACCAGGCGATTGCGGATCTGGGCCGTGTGATCGTTCCGCAGTTGACCATTCTCGACGCCACGCGGGCGCTTCTGACCAACGGCCCCGCCGGTCCCGGCGAAACCTCGACGCCCGGGCGCATGGTGGCCGGTCGCAAGGTCACCTCGGTCGATGCCTACGGCCTCACCGTGGCCAAGTTCAACAACAAGACCATGACCCCGGCGGAAGCGCGCCACATCGAATACGCCGGCAAGGCGGGGTTGGGCCAGATCGACGTGGCGAAGATGAAGATCAAGAAGGTCAAGGCGTAGCCTGCGGCGGATCATGAAGCGAGCTGGCCTGGCTCTGGCCGCGGGTGCTCTTCTCTACGCCGCGGCCGCGTACGCGCGCACCCCCGAAACCGCCGTCGACCCGCGCGACGGCGTCTGGATCGCCCAGGACGACAAGTTCATCTTCAACACCTTGTCGCGCTGGTCGGTCTTCCCGGCCGGCGCCGCGGTCAACAAGCTGGTGGTCGACGAGAGCATCCTGTGGGTCGCCACCGACGACGGCGTGATCCGTTTCGACATCGGCAGCCAGAAGTCGACCAAGCTGACCATGGACGATGGCCTGCCCAGCCAACGGGTCACCACCGTGGCTTTCGACGATCAGTACGTCTGGTTCGGGACGAACAAGGGACTGGTGCGATACCGGAAGACCGACCGCACGCTCAAGGTCTATGACGAGAGCAACGGCCTGCCGAGCAAGTACATCACCTATTCGGTGACCATCGGTCGCCAGGTCTGGTTCGGCACGCGCGAAGGCATCGCGTACTACAGCCCCGACGTCGACGGCCTGCGCGGGTTCGGCGAGGCCGACGGCTTGGACTCCGGCGACGTGGCGGAGGTCTTCCAGCTGGGGGCCGACGTATGGTGCCGCACCGACCTCGGCCTGTCCCGCTTCCGCATCCAGCAGCGCGTGTTCACCAACTTCCCCATGGACATCATGGGCGCCCAGGAGATCCGCGTGATGACCCCGGAAGGCGAGAACCTGTGGCTGGGCACGGACAACGGTCTGTGGCTCTTCGAGGGCGCGAGCGATGCGCTTCGCATCTTCCCGCAACAGGAGGCGCTGGGCAGCAAGATGATCGTCGGTGTCGAGGTGATGACTCCGTACATCTACATCACCACCGACAAGGAGATCCTGCAGTACAGCAAGATCAACCAAGGGATCCGGCGCTACACCGCGGCCGAGCGCCTGAGCCGGCAGGAGGGCGCCATCGGCACGCTCAGGTCGCAGAGCTTCGTCACCGTGCTGTTTCCCGATGGCGCGGTCCTCTACGACACCGCTCTCGACCAGTGGAACGACCGGAGCATTGCCGTGACCGCGGCGAGCGAACAGAAGACCACGGCGCGCATGTTCGGACAGTTGCAGCTCGAGCAGCCCTTCCTCGACGGCGCCAGGGACAAGGAGAACGCCTACGCCACAGCCGTGGGCGGCGTCGGCTTCGGTCGCCAGCTCGAGAAGGATCGCGCTCTCAATGGCTCCGTGTATCTCGACTACGGGCAGCTCGACGCCGGCGGCATCCGCGACCTGCAGTACAAGATCGAGTACCTGGGCAACCAGAACGATCTCGTGCGCGACGTGCGCATCGAGGACAAGCTCAAGTATCGCTACATCGAGGAGGGACTCGACCGGCAGCTGCTCGTGCAGGGCGCGCGCGTGCAACTGGCCACCCCTGGCGCCGAGCCCAAGGCCAAGCTCACGGTCGATGGCGGTTTCCGCCGCGGCCAGCTCGTGCGCGACTTTCTCACCGGCCCCTGGCAGGAGATCTACCAGCTGTCGCAGAAGTACATCCTGCCCGGCTCCGAGCGGATCTACGTCGACGGCGAGCTGCTCAACAACGGCACGGACTACACCCTGGTGTATCCCACCGGCCAGCTCACCTTCCTGAATCGCGAGCGCGTCGACGATCTCAGCGTCATCACCGTGGAATACGAGCGCGATCTGATGCCCAAGAAGTCCCCGGGCAAGCTCTCGTTGCAGGCGCGCTTGCCGCTCAGCAACGAAATCGGCACCTGGGCGCTGTCGGGAACGCCGACGCCCATCAGCTCGGATGCCGCGCTCTACAACCAGATCGACGGCGGCGCGCCCAAGTACATCGACCGCGGTTGGGTGGCGAGCGTGTACGCCACCTACCAGCAGGGAGGCAGCAGTATCCAAATCGCAATCCACAACATGGGGACGCCAGAATGGGCGGAGGACATCTTCAACTTCGACCTGCCCGTGTCGCGCATCGTGATCAACAGCGAGACCGATCCCGCGAATCCCAACGTGAGAGTCGACAACGCGGTGGTGGACATGGGGCTGGCCACCGCCTACAAAGCCATCGCGTTCACCGGGCCGTACTACATCGAGGTCAACATCGACGACCGGTCCGACGCCGCGCTGGTCTTCGTCAAGACCTTCACGCTGCTGGTCCTCAACCGCGACAAGCTGGTCACCGAGCACCTCGGCGACGCGTTCAAAGAGGTGCTGCTTTCGGCCAGGGCGGCGGCGTCCCCGATCTCCGGAATGGAAATCGGCGCGCGCGCCGTGCAGCTCCAGCAGATGTCGGGCGCCAGCTACACGGACATCAACAACCTTCCGGCCGAGACGCAGCCGCTGCATCTGACCAGCGGCATGGTCGACGGTCGCTATCAAACGCAGGTCGGGGAGGGCGGGCTGCTCACGAGCTACGTCGAGATGGGGGGCTCGCACGACTCGGGCGGCGGCCGGCCGGATGGCCTCGGCGGCATGGGGTTTCTGCGCTTGTCGACGCCTCGCCTCGAGGGCATGGTGTCCGGACGCGTGAACACCCGGAACTGGACGCCCGTCGGCCACACCAGCCCTTCGGCGCCCGATCCGAGCGGGGCTAGCCAGCGCACCTACAACGATGCGCGTTTCGGCACGCTACGCGACGAGATGCAGCTCAACGCGACCGGCTACCCGGTCGCCTGGTTGCCGGTGACCGCCTTCTTCACTCGTCAGCGGGCCTTCTTGCCCGACGGTAGCGAGGGCACCGGCGTGCTCCAGCACGCCATCGCGCGCGTGCAGCTCAACAAGGCCGGGCTGCCCGCCACCACCCTCCAGTTCGGCAGCACCGAGCTCGACACCCCGAACGCCTTCCAAATGCATCGGCTGCAGGGCTCGGCGCAGACCGACTACGACTTGGCGCCCCTCCTGTCGTTCACGCGCATCAAGCGATTCAACGTGCGCGCCTTGTACGGCCTCTCGCAGTCCGAAACGGACGAAAACGGAGTCTGGAGCCACGGCGACCGCGTGCGCTTGATTCGCCTCGAGGGCAAGCTGTCGCCCACGGTCACCGAATCCGCCAACGCGCTCTTCCGCTCGCGCGACGTGGGCAGGCAGACCGAGGTGGACGGCCCCTACTGGCGCAGCATCTACCACTGGGAGCTGCTGTCGGGCGCCCAGAGCACGATCATCCCGGGGCTGGTGCCCAAGCTGAACTACAACTTGTTCTACGACGACTGCCGCCTGGAGGGCGGCTGTGCGGCGGGGAGCGGCACGAGCGACGTGAGCGGAACCGGAAACGCGTCGGGTGCCACCAGTGCGAACCTGTGGGCCAACACCGGGCCGGCCGGATCGGCGGTCTTGCCTCCCGGTCCCGCCACCGTGAGCCTGGCCGGCCCCTCGCGCTCGGTGACGGGATCCATCGGTGGCGCCTTGGGCATCTACCCAGGGCAGTGGTGGCCGAAGCTCGGTCCCTTGGCCTTGGTTCCGAGCCTCGCGGTCGGGGACAGCGAACGTTCCGACGACTACGTGAAGACGCAGTACGAGCGCGTGTACGACTACGTGGTCACGGAAGTCTGGGCCGGGCGCAAGCTGGAGATGTCGCTCTACCAGCGCTATCGCTTCACCACCACCGGTGCCGATGCGCACGAGAGCGCCAGCATGACGGTCTTGCAGAACCGCATCGTCTACCGTCCCATCTACACCTCGCCGGTGATGTTGCTCGCCAACTACCAAGGGGATCGTATCCTCAACGACGCGGCGGCCTTGGCCGCGGGCGCGGGGCTTTGGGCGAGGAAGCAGGTCCACCAAGACATGCTCGAATGGCTGATGCGCTGGAGCCAGGTGCTGACCACGCGCGCGCGCCTCAAGGGCGGGTTGGAGCGCACGCGTGACACCTTTGCCGTCGATTCGGACACGAAGGCCGTCCAGTCCGCCAACTACACGAGGTGGAGCTATGGCCCCGAGCTGCAGATCCGTCTGTACCCGCTCGAGGACGTTTCCGCCCTGTACATCTACCAGACCACGGAATGGAAGTGGCTCGACCAAACCGGCGACGGCGCGTTCACGGCCTGGCAGCTCCTGCCCGTCGGCGGTCTGATCTGGCGCATGGGCGACAAGCTGTATCTCGACGGCAAAGTCAGCGTCGAGTACCAACACTGCGTGTCGGGTGCCACGTGCGCGACCTACACGAAGGTCACGCCATACCTGTACTTCACCATGAACATCTGAGTTGGGAGAGAGCGATGCACTGGCTTTTTTGCGGCGAGAGCGCAGAGGGGGAGGGGAGCACGGAGGCCGTAGGCCGAGCCCGCCGTGCTTCCAGGGTTTTTCAGCGGGCATCCCTCTGTGCCCTCTGCTCCCTTTTTGCCTTCTCGCCTTCCTGCAGGAAGACCCAAACCGAGATCGCGGTTTTCTACGCCAGCAGTCTGTCGGCCGTTTTGGGGGATGCGGCCGCGGCCTTCCAGAAAGCCTATCCGCAGTTCCGCGTTCGCCTCGAACCCTCGGGCTCGCAGGTGGCCGTGCGCAAGGTGGCCGAGTTGGGCATGCGCGCGGACATCGTCGCGGTCGCCGACGCCGGCCTGCTTGCGAAGATGATGATCCCGTCCCACGCCGCCTGGAGCGTGGTCTTCGCCACGAACGAAATCGTTCTGGCCCACAAGGACCACAGCAGGTTCACCGACCAGATCACGGCCGACAACTGGCCCGAGGTGCTGGCCCGGAAGGGCGTGCGCCTGGGCCGCGGCGATCCCGACACCGCGCCCATCGGCTACCTGACCCTGGTGGTGTGGCAACTCGCGGAAAGCTCGGGGCGCTACGGGGCGGCTGCCGTCGGCCTTGCCGCCACGCTCATGGGCCAGTGTGCGAAGGGGCATGTGACCCATGACGAAGCCGAGGTTCTCTCCCTACTCGAATCGCGCGCCATCGACTATGCTTTTCTCTTCCGCTCCACGGCCGAAGACCATCACTTGAAGATTCTGACCCTGCCTCCGGAGATCAACCTGTCCCGGCACGACCTGGCCGAGAGCTACGCGACCGCAAGCGTCGAGATACGCATGCGGCAAGGGCAGGGCAAGGCGCGCATCGCGGGTGCGCCCGTGACCTACGGTTTGACCATTCCAGCCAATGCGCCCCATCCGGAAGCGGCGGCGCGTTTCGTCGCCTTCTTTGTCGGCGAATCGGGCCGCCGGCTGCTCGAACGCCGGGGCTTCCATGCCATGGCTCGCGCCGAGTGCTCGCCCTGCGGCGGGCTTCCTGCCACGCTCGCCGGTGTCGTCGCACCTGCGGCCGCGAAGGGACCGTGAGACGCAACCTGCTGCAGGCGCTTGCCGTCATCGTCATCCTGGCCGCCGTCCACGTCGGCATCGGTCTAGCACCCACACCGCCGTTCTCGCTCGGCGTGAACCTGGCGTTGTTCTTCACGAACCTGTTCCTGTTCTATGCGGCGGCCGCGGTGTTGCGGCGGCGTCCAGCCAGGACGGTGGTGTTGTTTGTCGCCGGCTACACCGTGCTCTTCCTGCTCGTGCTCGCCATCCTCAACAAACCGTCGCTTTTCATCCTGCTCGCGGTTGCGTACGCCGGGTTCTTCGGCGCTCCGGTCCTGCTCGGCTTCTTCGCCATCTTCGTCGCTTGTTTCGTGCTGTTCCAGCCGTTCGCCTTCGAAACCATCATCCCCCTCTCGCTCATCTACGCCGTGTTCTGGCTGACCCGCCGGCGAGCTTCGCTCTTCGTGCGTCTGTGTCTGTGCCTCGGCCTGCTCGCCCTGACCGTGGTTCTGTTCCCCCTCATCCATCTCGCCATGCAGGATTCCCTGCAAACCTTGTGGCGCACCTTCATGCGTGGCGATGTGGCGAGCGCCATTTGGCTCTCGCTGCTCACCTCGACGCTGGCCACGGCCTTTCTCGCCGCGTGGGCCGTGCCGTTGGCCTATGCCCTGGCCCGCGTCGACTTCCCGGGCAAGCGGTGGGCCCTGGCCATGATCGACGTGCCCATCCTGGTGCCGCAGTCGGTGGCTGGGGTGGCGCTGATCGTGCTGCTCGGGCCGGGCAGCGTGCTGGGCGGTGCGCTGGCCAGCCTCGGCCTGCCCATCTCCGGCTCCCTTTTCGGCATCGTCATCGCCCAGGTTTTCGTGGCGTCCCCGTTCCTCGTCAAGACCGCCATGACGGCGTTCGAGGCCGTGCCCTTGCAGTACGAGTTCACCTCGCGCAGCCTGGGCGCCTCGCCGGCCGCCACCTTCGCTCGTATCTCGGTGCCCTTGGCGTCGCGCGGCATCCTAGTCGGCGCCACCTTGGCGTGGGCCCGCGCCGTCAGCGAGTTCGGCTGCATCGTGCTCTTCGCCAGCTCGCCGGTGACGGCGCCCGTTCTGGTCCACACCGAGTTCTTGCGCGCGGGCGCCTCGGAGAGCCGGCCCATCGCCATTCTTCTGCTGGTGATCTGCTTGTGGGTCTTCGTCATGCTGCAATTCGGGCAGACCCTGATGCCCTTCGCCATGCGGCGGCCGGGTGGGGAGAAGCGGCCGTGATCGAGCTGGTCAAGTTGGGCGTTGCTTTCGGCGAGTTCGCCCTGCGCGATGTCTCGCTGCGCATCGGCAAGGGCGAGTACTGGGTCATTCTCGGGCCGAGCGGTTGTGGCAAGACGGTTCTAATGCAGACCATCGCGGGATTCTTTTCGCCCGACGAGGGGCAAATCGTGGTCGAAGGCAGTGACGTGACCGCGCTGCCGCCCGAGCGGCGCCGCATGGGCTTGGTCTTCCAGCAAGCCGCCCTGTTTCCCCACAAGACGGTGCGCGAGAACATCGCCTATGGCCTGCGCGCTCGCCGGGCCTCGCCCGAGGCCGTGGAGCGCACGGTGGGCGAGCTGGTCGAGCGGCTCGGGCTCGAGCCCATCCTCGGACGTCCGGTTCCCACCCTGAGCGGCGGCGAGGCGCAGCGTGTGGCCGTCGCGCGCGCCTTGGCCATCCGGCCCGACCTGCTGCTGCTCGACGAGCCCATGAGCGCCCTCGACCACAACACCCGCCTCGAGCTGCAGGGCGAGATGGCGCGCATCCACAAGGAGTTGAGACTGACGACTCTGCACGTCACGCACAGTCGGGAAGAGGCCGCGGCGCTTGGCGACCACATCGCCGTCATGCTGGGCGGGCGCATCGTGCAGCGGGGTGCGTTGGCCGATGTCGTGGCCCGGCCACGCTGTCCCTTCGTGGCGCGCTTTTTGGGATTGGATCCATCCGTTGTTGCTGTGCTGCCCGATTGCGCCCAGGCTTGTGGCGCAAGACCGGGCAGGTGCACCAACCCTGAGTCAGGCTAGGAAATCATGCAGCCGGAACGCGAACCCCTGGGCAAGATATTCGACGTGCCGTTCCTCTCGCTCGACAGCACGAGTGTGGAGATGGCCTCGCTGCTCTTCCTTTTCCTGGTCGTGCTCGTCATCGGCACCGTGGCTGGCGCCTGGCCTCGCCAGCGGCAGCGCATCCGGCGCGTCGTGCAGGCGGTCTCTTTCGTGGTCTTCTACTACATCGTGTACTCGTGCCTGGGCGTGTTTGGCATGATCCGCAACGGCCTGTACGGCCTGACCTTGGTGGGCTCGGCCTACACCGAATCGTTCTACTGGCTGGCGCTGCCTGTTCTGGCCATTGCCGTGACTCTGTTGCACGGTCCCGTCTTCTGCGGGTGGATCTGTCCGACCGGCAGCTTGCAGGATGTCTCGGGCTGGCTGCGCAAGCGCCTGCCGCGCCGGCTGGGCGGTCTGTCGCGGCTGGAAATCGTGGCACTTGCCCTGGTGTGCGCCGGCTTCATCGCTCTGCTCATCTGGGTCGGGGTCAAGAAGAAGCTGTTCATCGAGGATTCCAGCCTGCACTGGGCCGCCATGTTGCTTCTTCTGTGCTGCCTCGTCCTGGCGGGCGTGATCGACGACGTGCCCAGTCGCAAATTGCGCGCCTTCAGTCTGTTGGCGATCGTCCTTACCGTGGTTTCGCACTCGGTGGTGACCTCGCCCATGCACTTCGCGTTCACGGCGCGGGACGATCCCGCCTCGGCGCTCAGCACGCTGGTCATTCTGGTGGCGGGGACTCTCGTGCTGCGCGCGTGGTGCCGATACCTCTGCCCCTGGGGGCACGTCTTGGGATTCCTGCATCGCTTCTCCCGCTTGCGCATCTTGCCCGATCCCGCCAAGTGCACTCGCTGCGGCGTGTGCAACACGAGCTGCGCGGTAGAGGCCATCGACCACGGCGTGATCCGCACCGAGCACTGCCAGTTCTGCTATGCCTGTGTCGATCGTTGTCCGAACGCGGGGCTCAATGTGGTCGACGTGTGGGCCGAACGCGTCGGTCGCGGCAAGGCGCCGGCGCATGCGGAGATGCCCCAGCCCAGAGAAAGCCCGTCGGCATGATTCGACGCCAAGTGCTCGTTTTCGCGGTGTTGTTCTTGCCGTCGCAGGCGTCCGCGGGCGAGTGCGAAATCTGGTCGCAGAGCCGCTGCGACGCCAAGAACCAGGCGGCCATCGAGCTTTCCGCGGAAGGCGGCGAGATGCCACGGGCGTGGAGCTTCGACGGCAGCGGTCGCGTGTGGGGCTACGAGCCCGGGCTGACGGTTTGGTCGTCGGCGGCGCTGGGCGTGGCCGGCGACCGGCCGGTCGTGGTCGCCGGCAACTACGATCACACCCTCTACTGCCTGGACGCCGCGACCGGCGAGCTGCAATGGAAGTTCACCACGGGAGACGCCATCTACGCGGCACCGGTGTTCTTCCGGGACCGTGCCCGCCACCTGGTCATCGCCGCCGCCAACGACCGCATCGTGTATGCCATCGACCCGGCCTCGGGCCGGCAGGTTTGGGTCCACGCCGTGGAGGACTTCCGTCCAACGCTGGGTGGCGCGCGCCTGGCCGCACCCTGCGTGGGTGGTTCCGGGGACAACGAGGACGCGGTTTTCGTCCCCTATTGGATCTGGGATCGCTCGCTCCTCAACAGCATGCAACGCAGTGGTGTCGTTGCGCTGTCCGTGGACGACGGACATCCGCTGTGGCGGGTCGACCTAGGCGACAGCGAGCTGACCGCTGCGATCTTCGTGCGCGTCGAGGGGCGCCCCATGCTCTTTCTAGGATCCTCGAACGGCGTTCTCTACGCGCTCGCGGCCAGAAACGGCCAGGTGCTGTGGCGCAAGAGCGAGCTCGACTGCGTGCGCAGTCCGCCGGCGTTCTTGTCCACGAGCCGGGGCCCTCTGCTGGTCACGGGCTCCAAGTTCGGCACCGTGCGGGGGCTCGACGCGAGAAACGGGAGCGAGCGCTGGCGGTTCCACGCCGGTGACCGCGTCACCGGCTCCCCGGCGATTCTCGAAGAAGAACCGCCGAAGGTCTTCGTGGGAACGTACGCGCGCAAACTCCACGCGCTCGGGGCTTTGGACGGTTCGCCGCTCTGGTACGACGGCACGCGCGGCGGGGTCTACTCGTCGCCGGCGCTCGTCACCAATGGCCCCGAGCCCATGGTGCTTTTCACGGCGTGGGATCACATGCTGCACGCGACCGATCCGGCGAGTGGGCAGCCGATCTTCACGGCCTTCACCGGCCGGCCGCTGTGGAACGTGGCCGGCATGGACGACAGCAATTGGGCCTCCCCGGCGGCCGGCCGGATCCGCGGTCGCTGGATGGCGTTCGTGGGCAGCTACGACGGGACCTTGCGCGCGCTTCCGCTGGAGGCCGACGAACGTTCCGCGCCCGAGCTGCGCTCGAACCGCTGGTTCTGGCTGTCCTTCCCCTTGTTCCTGCTGCCCGCGGCCGGCCTGGCCCTTCTGCTCACGCATCGCGAGCGGCGCCGCCGAGGAACGCCCGCCTAGCAGCCCGTGGTGAAAGTCGGACCGAGTCGTTCGGAGTGGATTCGGCCCGGATGCAAGGAGCGGCGAAGCGCCGAATACTAGAGGTATTCAAGCGAGCGGCGACGCAGCAGACGG
>JAFGPX010000170.1 GCA_016935975.1 Deltaproteobacteria bacterium | reverse complement strand
CCCCGAGATCAAGCAGGACTACAACCACGTCGACGCCTGCACCATGTGGTTCGTCAAGCAGCCCGAGTACTACGACGTGATCGTCACAGAGAACCTTTTTGGGGACATCATCACCGACCTGGCCGCCATCATCCAGGGCGGCTTGGGCATTGCCGCCGGCGGCAACATCAACCCCGAGGGCGTGTCCATGTTCGAGCCCATGGGCGGCAGCGCCCCGAAATACACCGGCAAGAACGTCATCAATCCGCTCGCCACCATCGCGGCCGGCGGCATGATGATGGACACCGTAGGCGAGCCGAAGATCGCGGCCGCCATCGACCAGGCGATTCACGACGTCCTCGCCTCGGGCAAGATCAAGAGCCTGGCCGCCGGCAAGATGGGCATGGGCACGCGCGAGATGGGTGATCTGATCGCGAAGATGGTGAGCTAGCCGCCGGTGGGGGCGTGGCCAGGCTGGGCGGGAAAGACTCTCTATTCGCCAAGTAGCGCGCCGCCGCAACGCTTGACACCTGCCTCACAGGAAATGTAGACAGACGATCGTCCAACAGTTCATGCGCACGGTCGGGAGAGATACAGCACATGCGCAGGAAAGCCATCGATCCCCAGCAGACGCTACCTCTATCCACCGGGGGCGACGCCCGGGAAGCCTACTCAAGGATCCGGAACTTCCTTGCGGGGCGGCTCGTCGGGGCTACAAGGGATGAAGCCCTGGTCGAGGAAGTCGTCAAGTGTATTTTCTGCCGGGCAATGGCTGTGCACGACGGTGCTCGTATCCCGGACGATCCGATCGACCTGGCGAAGTTCTACCGGACGCAGTTCACCAAGGTGAAGACATCGCTGCACGATGTCTTTGAGATGGGGGCCGAGATTCTCCTCGATCCTCCGAGTCTCCGATACGTCAATCAACAGCTCCGGGACATCGACTTCCAGGATCCGCTGACCGACCCGATCGGCGACGCGTACGAGACGTTCATCGGCTCTGCGACACGCGGAGCGGAGGGGCAGTTCTTCACACCGCAGAGCGCAGTGCGCCTTCTCGTCGACCTCGTCGATCCGAAGCCTGGTGATCGCGTCATCGATCCGGCATGCGGGGCCGGTGGTTTCATCAGCTACACCGCACGCAGGTTGACGAGGCAAGGGATGAGCCCGAGCGAAATCACGCGCGACCTCGTTGGCATCGACAAGGACCAGTACCTCGCCCGTTTGGCGAAAGCTCACGTTGGTCTCGTGACGCTCGGCGAGGCGCGGATCTATTGCGGGGACTCTCTGGCATGGATCCCGTCCGACGGGGGCCGCATGCTCCCGAGCGACGAGATCGGAACCTTCGATATCGTCCTAGCGAACCCTCCTTTTGGCGCAAGGATCGTCGCCGCGTCGGAGGACGTTCAGCGCACCTTCGCACTCGGGTATTCCTGGAAGCGTGATCGTGAAGATCGCTGGCACAAGACGACGCAGCTCCAGAGCCACGTCTCACCTCAGATCCTCTTTGTCGAGAGACTCCTGTCACTCGTGCGCCCCGGCGGGCGAGTCGGCGTGGTTCTGCCTGAGAGCCTGATCTCGGGCAAGAGCTACCGGCACGTCGTGCAGTACATGCGCGACACTTCGTATCTGCATGCCGTCATCGGCATGCCCGAAGACCTGTTCAAGACTTCCGGCAAAGGCGGAACGCACACCAAAGTCTGCCTGCTGCTTCTCGAGAAGAAGCCTGACGCCAGACGCGCGTGTGAGCCGGTGGTATTCATGGCCGAGGCGCAGTGGTGCGGGAACGACAGTCGAGGTCGCGCAATTGGCCGCGATGAGCTGCCCGAGATTGGGCGGCGGTTCCGCTCGTTCGTCGCGGGCTGTCTCGACGGTCACAGCCAACTCGGGTACGCTGTGAAGCCCAGCAGCATCAGCGACAACGTCCTGGCTCCTCGGTACTACGATCCCGAGGTCTACGCGATTCTAGAGCGACTTTCCGAGACGCACGACCTGGTCTCCATCCAGAAGCTGCTCGACGACGGTGTTCTCGAGATTTCGACGGGCCACGAGGTCGGGAAACTAGCCTACGGAGGCGGCACGATTCCCTTTGTCCGCACTTCCGATATCTCGAATTGGGAGGTGAAGCTCGATCCAAAGCATTGCGTCAGCGACGAAGTGTACGAGATGCTGGCACCGAAGCAGGACGTTCGCGCGGGCGACATTCTCATGGTTCGCGACGGGACCTACCTCATCGGCACCTGCGCCTTCGTGACCGAGTACGACACCCGAATCGTCTTCCAGAGTCACTTGTACAAGCTGCGCGTGAAGCAGCCGGAGAAGCTCTCGCCGTATCTGCTACTGGCGGCAATAGGTTCCGACCCCGTCCAGAAGCAGATCCAGGCGAAGCGATTCACTCAAGACATCATCGATTCGCTTGGCGATCGCATCAGGGAGCTAGTTCTCCCGCTGCCCAAGGACGCAGATACCCGCCATCGCATCGCAGAGACCGTTGAAAGGTCCATCAAGGAGCGGGTCGAGAGTCGGGAGCTCGCTCGGAAGGCGTGCCTCGACATCGTCCGCATGCTGGACCGTGCAGAAGCAGTGGCATGACGGCCTGTCCTCGAGTCAGACCTTGAACCTCGCGTAGTTCGCTGCGATCCGCTTTATCATGACTCGCGCTTCGCCAAGGGATAGCGAGCCTTGGATGCGGTTGCCGTTCGCTGACACCCACGAGATGTTCTTCGCCGTGTGTCCCGAGCGTGGATCGTCGTTCACGGCCTTCAGCGGGTTGAGGTGTCCCACCTGGAATGTCGACTTGCCGGCGATCGGGTTGTGGATCTCCTCCTCGAATTTGGCGAACGACAAGGGCTCGAAGGTGATGGGACATCGGAACGTGTCCGTCGTTGAGTTGATCAACTTCTTGGCAACGAGCTGGTCTCGTATCCCCTTGGGGAACCCATCGAAGCGACAGAGCTGCTGCATAAGCTCGTGTTCGATCTCAAGGCAGTCGCGACGAAGCGCGTAGTGCACCGAGGCAGGGTGGGTCTCCCACCGCTTCTCCCGGTTCGTCTTGTGTGCGCCCGTGAGAACACGGTCCGTGAGGTAGGTCTTCACATCGATCTTGCTCTTGTATGCCACGTCGAACGTCTTGAGGTGCTTGCCAGCCTCCTCGCCAAGCAGGAGATCGCGCAGGAGCACCGTCTTGCGTGGCACGCCTCCCCATAGCCACTCGACATTGCTGGCTACATGGAGACGACCCGTCTTCTTGCGACGACGGTAGTCGATCGGGAGCTCGTACGGCACGAGATTGTGATGGGCGAACGCCTCGATGAGCGTACGCTTCTCTGGGTCGTCGACGGCCTCCGCGACCTCTGTGGCGAGCAGGATGCTCATCTTCAGGCACTCTTCGTAGGCGGCAAACCGGGGATCGTCCTGGCCCAGGCGGTCGGTCCATCGGACCTCGAACTTCGTCGTCTCGATCTTCGGCTGCTTCACGAGCTCGAGCAGAAACGACCATCGTATGATGCCGAGGAACGTCTCCGCACCGATCGACCTCTTCGGCCACGCTACCGCAAGCCGCTTGTAGGCCGCCTGCAGCTTGGGCTCCTTGTCGAGTGCCGCCACGAGTACCTTCAGCAGCGCCTTGCCGCGAAAGATCTCGGCGTTGACCGCCGCATCGAAGATGTTCTTCATTGCCGCGCTCCTCTTCTGTGCGCTGCGCTGGCAATGACTCCATCCGCGTTCGTCATCCCGTGCGGCTCCCTTGGAAGTCTTTGAAGAGCACGGAGGGCGGCACGCCGAGAGCGCGCGCGATCCGGAGGACGTTGAGAAGGCCGATGTTCCTTTCGCCGCGCTCGACTCCGCCGAGATACGTCCGGTGGATACCGGCACGGTCCGCGAGATCCTCTTGCGACACACCTTGGCGCGCGCGCTCTGCGCGCACGCGGGCTCCGAAGCGTTCAAGGTCCTTGTGGCTCACAGAGGACACTTGTCGCGCGATGACGTCTATCGATCTACAGCCTATGAGTATCACCACCGATGAAGCCGGCGAGCGCTACATGAAGACTGGCGAGATCCTCCCCGACAGCGCGCTCGAGGAGTTCAAGAAGTTCAACGCCATCCTCCTAGGCGCCGTCGGCCGCCCCGACGTCAAGCCCTGCATCCTCCAGGTCGGCATCCTGGTGGAGACGCGCTTCGCCCTCGACCGGTCAACGGGTTTGCCCAGTCTTACGCTGCACCGGCTCCTTCTCCGATTCTCGAATCGTTGCACTCGCGGCCTGGGGCCTCCAGAATGGCTCGATTCATAGCCACCCGAAGCTCGGAGATTGCGCGTGCTCCGGAAGAACAAAGTCCTCCTTCTTGCCCTGGCGGGCGCGGCGGTCGTCGCCCTCGGTGTCTCCTGCCTTTGGTGGTCCCGGCCGTCCCCTGCGGTGCCACCTGGGGAAAGCCCGTCGAGCGCGCCGGTGGAAGAGGCCGAGCCGGCCCCACCCATGCTCGCCCCGCCGGCCACGGTTCCGACGCCTCCCCCAAAGCCTCGGACAGCGCCCCGCTCTCGGCCGGTGGCTGTGCCCGCTGCCGACGCCGGCCCGCCTCAGTGCATCCGCGACCAGGACTGCAAGGGGCCGCGTACGGCCGATTGCATCGTGCCCGCCTGCGTGAACGGCAAGTGCGTCTACGACAAGAGCCGGTGCGAGTGCAGAAGCGCCGCCGACTGCGACGACGGCGATCCCTGCACCCGCAACCACTGCTTCGTGCCGACGATGAAGTGCGTCTTCATCAAGGACGGGTGCAAGTAGCCCGCGCGGCGCGCGCCGGCCGTCGGTCTACTCGAAGACGGTGCAGACCTTGGCCGTCTCCTGGATGCCGTTGGCGCCCTTGATGAGCCGCGTTCCCCAGGTCGTCAGGCTGCCGACGTTGAAGTTGTTCGTGATATCGAGGCTCGTCAGATCGGCCGAGTTGCCCGACCACGACCACCCTGCGTAGCCGACGCTGTTTTGCTTGGCGAGCGAAAGGATGGTGTCCTCGTCCACGTTCCCGCTACTGCCGTGATCCGCCGCGAACTCGCCGACGATCAGGGGCAGGCCCTTGGCCAGGAACTTCGTGAAATAGTCGGTCACGGCGCTCGACGAGGAGTAGACGTCGTACATGTGAATCGAGAAGACCACGTTCTTGTCGGGATCGGCCTCGAAGATCTTGGCCGGTCCACCGCCGTCCCGCATGGTGTACGACCAGTCCTGCCCCCAGTTCGGCGCGTCCACCACCACCGTGTGATGGAGCCCGGCGGCGCGGAGCTTGGGGATGGCGCCGGCGTGGAACGGCTCCCATTGGCTGGTGGTGTTGTTCCCGAAGGGCTCGTTGGCCACGTTGATCATCACGTAGGCCTCGGTCCCTTTCAGCACCGACGCGATCTCGTTGCTCGTCCAGTAGGCGACGGCGGTGTCGGGGTTCTGCGCCTCCGCCTTTTCGCTGTAGCCGGTGGAATCGTGAACCTCGAGGATGGCGACGAGCTTGTTCGACTTGGCCCAGGAGATGATGTTGGTGACCTCGGTGCCGGTGGTGCGGGTCCATTGCCCGCCCGTGGACATGACCACGCGAATCACGTTGGATTTGACCGAAGCGACGTCGCCGAAGCGCTTCTGCACCTCCTGGAGGTACCAGGCATACGGGTAGTTCACCCCGCGCATGACGAACTCGTTGCAGCGGCGGTCGTAGAGCTTGGTGCCTTTGACGTAGAACCCGGTTGCCGTGCAGCCGGTCGACGAGCTGTCGGCCGAGGCGTCGGGCCGGGATCCTGTTCCGCCGCCGCCCCCCGTTGCCGCGCCGCCTGTGCCCACCCCGCCGGTCGAGCCGCCGCCCCCGCCCCTCCCGCCGGTCGAGCCGCCGCCGGCCGATGCGCCGCCACTGCCCCTGCCGCCCGTCGCCCTGCCACCGCTGCCGGCCCCACCGGCTGACACCCCGCCGCTGCCGGCGCCCCCCGAAGCGGTGCCGCCGCTACCGGCGCCCCCGGAGGCGGTGCCGCCGCTGCCGGTGCCCCCTGCTGCGCTGCCACCGCTGCCGGCCCCGCCGCCTGATGTCCCGCCACTACCGGCGCCACCTCCGCCGCCTCCGCCACTCCCTCCGGCGGCCATGCCCCCCGTCGAGGCGCCACCGCTGCCGGCCCCGCCGCTCGCGGTCTCGCCCGAGCCGCCGTCCGAGCACCCCACGGCGAGCAAGGCAAAGGCGCCGACGGCGCAAAGACTGCAAAACCATCCGAGCTTGGCTGACACTTCATCCTCCGGCGCGCGAGCAGGCGACGCCGATCCTTGGACCATGCGAGCGGCGACCGGTTGGGCGAAGCATAGTCGAAACGAGCGAGGCTGCAGCAGGCAAAAGCGGGAAGGACGGTGCCAGGAGATCTTCTCGCAGGATGGTGCGTTCCAAACGACCAGATGCTCGCCCCGAATCCCCTGCCACCTGCGTTATACTGCGCCGGCCGAGTGGTCGGTCTCGTTCGCAATGGAGGTCCCATGAAACGCGCGCTTTTGCTGTTCGTTGCCCTCGCCCTGCCTGCCTGCGCCAGCAGGCCACCGCAGTCCGCTATGGTCGTCGCGCCTCCCCCGGAGGCGCTGGCCGACGGGGACATCATCGAGGCCTTCGCGGCCCAGAACATCCGGCTCAACCGGGCCGAGGTGGAAGGCATCCGCGCCAACGTCCTGCAAGCCATCGAGCAGGGCGAGCAGCACGGGGCTGGCAACTCGAAGGTCGACTTCGCCGCCGTCGAAGTGGCGAGCGACCTCGGCCTCGACACGGGGCCGGGCGCAACCAGCGTCGCGCAGGTGCGCGCCGCTATCCAGAGCCTGATGCGACGGACGGCCGAGTGGGAGAGCTACTTCGACGACACCATCGAGCTGTGGAACCAGCCCGACTTCCTCGAGCTGGTGGGCGACAGGGGCTTCTCGCCGGTCAAGATCAGCTGGGAGGACATCGGCCGCTACGAGCAGAGCGTGTGGGGCGATCGCATCAGCGACGTGGGGATCTGGGTGCGCAAGGCGGAGGAGGATCCCGGTAGCGCCCAGCTCGCCCTGTCGGTCCGGCGGGACAGCAACTTCCGCGACAAGGTGCTGGTGGTGCCGGCCGACAGAATCAAGGTCCACTTGTCCGAGCGCGGCCAGGTGGTCGAGCGCACGCTGCCCGAGCGCCTGCGCGACCTGGGGCTAACGTCGCGCACCAAGGATCGCAATGTCATCGTTTCGAACCAGTTCGCCATCGTCCCGGTGCCGGCGGCAAGCATGCGCGGCGCCTGGCCGCCCGGCCACCCGCCGCGCGCCGCGTTCACCTTCAGCATCTTCCCCTACGGCAGCACCAACATGGT
>JAFGPX010000169.1 GCA_016935975.1 Deltaproteobacteria bacterium | reverse complement strand
GTGTTGGTGCCGACCACGGCCTTGGGCCGCGCGATCTCGACCCGCGGCAGCTTGGCGGTGGAGCGGTACAGGGCGTCCGCGGAAATGAGCAGGCCCGGGGTGATGATGCCGCCGGCGTACTCGCCGCGAGCGGTCACCACGTCGAGGGTCGTGGCCGTGCCGAAGTCGACCACGATGGCGCCCTGGGGAAAGCGCGCGTAGGCCGCGACGGCGTTGGCGATGCGGTCGGCGCCCAGGTCGCGCGGGTTTTCGTAGAGCACCGCCATGCCGGTCTTCATGCCCGGCCCCACCACCAGCGGCGCGAGCTTGAAGTAGCGGACAAACAACCGCTCCATGGACGCGGTCGCGGGGGGAACCACCGAGCAGACGACGGCCGCGTCGATCTGCCGCAAGTCGAGTCCCTCCAGGTCGAACAAGCCACGCAGCGCGGCCGCGTGCTCGTCGGCCGTGCGCTCGCTGCGCGTTTCCATGCGCCAGTCGAAGCGCAGCCTTTCGCCCTCGAACAGGCCAAACGCCGTGTGCGTGTTGCCGATATCGACCACGAGGAGCATGGCTTGCCTTCTAGCATAGAGCGATCCGGAGAAGCGTTCACCCTACTTGGCCGTGGCCGCGAGCGCGCAACCCGCGGCCGCTACGCCGCCGAGGTTTCGTGATAAGCATCGAGAGGCATGGCGAGCGCGGATTCCGTTCAACAACGCAACGTGCGGATGTGACCCCGGCGTGACCCGATCCTCCGTTCCCCGATCCCGCCGCCGCGGGCGCCAGGCAGCCTCCTCGGCGAAGCCTGCCGCGGAGGGCAAGAGGGCACGCCGCTGGTTCGCTCGCCGCGGCGTCCAGGCGACGCTGATCTTCGCCCTGCTGCTCGCGGTCTACTTGGCCAACGGCGATATCTTGCCCGGGCAGGACCCCACCGCCAACGTGCGCCTGGCGGGCAAACTGGTAAGCCGGGGCTCGCTGGTCTTCACCCCGGAAGAAGAGCCCTTCATGTTCGAATGGAGCCTGCAGACCGCGCAGGGCGAGCAAACGGCGACCTTCCGCGCGTGGCAGTCTCGGCTCGACGGCGAACCCGTGCGACGGTCCTTCGAGCGGGGCCGTCTGGGCAAACCCAAGCCCTACTACTACCTCTTGCCGACGCGGTACCCCGGCGTCTTCGCCAACGTCTACGGGATCGGCGCGGGTCTGTTCGCCGTCCCCTTCGTGGCCGCGGTGTATCCCTTCGCGCCCGATCTCTACCGGCGTCCTTCGGCCCTGCTGCTCTGGCATGCGGCCAAGGTCGCCGCCGCCTGCGCGGTCGCGGGGAGCGCGGTCTTCCTCTTCCTCGCCGCCTTGGCCTTCGTGCGCCCGGGCACGGCGGCCGGGTTGGCGTTGGCCTATGGCCTGGGCACCTGCGTGTGGAGCACCAGCAGTCAGGCGCTCTGGCAGCACGGGCCGACGGAGTTCTTCCTGGCCCTCGGGACCTTCTGCTTGCTGCGCAGGGAGCGTCCGGGCTCCGCCTACTGCGTGGGGCTTGCCTACGCGCTGGCCTTCGCCTGCCGTCCGACTTCGGGCCTGGCCCTGGCCGCCGCGGGTGGCTACTACCTGCTGCGAGACCGCCGGTCGCTCGTCCGCCTGGTGGCCGGCGGCCTACCGATCGCGCTGGGGCTTGCGGCCTACAACCTCCACTATTTCGGCCGGCTCTTCGTCTTCGGGCAGTTGGCGACCGGGCCGCACGCCAAGGCCCTACCCTCCTCGGCCGTGGCGGCGCTGGGCGGGCGCGCCTTCAGCGCGCCGTTTTGGGAAGGCATCGCCGGAATCCTCGTAAGCCCGTCGCGGGGACTGCTCGTGTTCTCCCCCATCCTTGCCTTCGCGTTCTGGGGGGCCTTCCGGGCGTGGCGCGACCCTCGTTTCGCGCCACTGCGGCCGGTTTCCATCGCGGCCCTGGCCATGTGTCTCCTGGTGGCGCGGTGGCATGGCTGGTGGGGGGGCTGGTGCTACGGCTATCGCCTCCTCGTCGACGCGGTGACCCTCCTGGCCTTCCTGGCCATTCCCGTTGCCGAGCACATTCGCAGTCGCCGCCCGCTTGCGGCCGGCTTCGCCGTCTGCCTTTTTTGGGCCGTGGGCGTGCAAGTCGTCGGGGCCTACGCCTACGACGTGGTCAGTTGGAACGATCGCCCGTTTCTGTCCGTGAAGCTTCCGGACAGCGAGGAGCCGCTGCTCTTCTTGGACGAGGACGAGGCCCGACGCCAGGCACGCGCGCGCGGCGGCGTGCTGGGCGAGACGAGAGTCAACGTCAACTACCCGCGGGGCCGCTCCCGGAGGTGGTCCCTGCGCGACAGCGAGATACTCTACTACCTCCAGTACTTCGGCGAGGCCCGACGGACCAAGAAGGCGGCCATCGAGCAATTCGCGCGCACGCAGGGCTGACGGTCGCCCGCCGCGAGAGGCTCGGGTTTCCCGCGCGGGGCGCCTCGTGGTATGGGTGAAGGCGAGGTGAGCACGAGTCGCGAACAGGGGCGCGCCGGCACGGCCGGCGGCGCGGGCGCCATTCCCGCAAGCCCGCCGCGCTGGCGGCCGCGTCTGCCGGCGGGCATCGCCGCCTTGCTCGCGGTTTCCCTCCTGCTCTTCGCCGTCTTCTGGCTGCTCGACAGCGCCTATCTCGGCCGGCGCACCGCGGGGACGGCGCCCCTCGATGCCTGGCAGCTGCTGGTGGCTCTCGACGCCGAGACCCTACAGAACGCCCTGGGCAGCCTGGCCCAGGTCGTGGTCGCGGTGCTGGGCATCGCCATCACGGTCGTGTCGATCGTCGTCCAGCTCGCGGCCACCCGCTACACCCCGCGCATCGCCGAGATGTTCTTCCGCGACCGGACGAACCTGGCCATCATGGGCTTCTTCGTCGTTTCCTGCATCAACGCCGTCTGGGTCAGCATCGTGGTGACCTCGGGCTTCGTGCCGCGCGCCACCGTGGCCATGACCACCGTGGTGGTGACCGCCAGCTTGCTCTTGCTCATCCCCTACTTCGCCTACGTCTTCGCCTTCCTGAACCCCGAGAAGGTCATCGCCCGCATCGGCCACCAAGTGCTGGATGCCGTGTTGGCCCGCGGCACCGCCCGGCGTTGTCGCGGCGATTTGCAGTTGCGCCAGGCGAGCTGCGTGGCCGGCCTGGAGCACCTGTCCGACATCGCCATCAACACCCTGGCCCAGAAAGACAAGATCATCGCCACCGACGCCGTTACGGCGCTGCGCGACTTCGCGGTCAAGTACCTCAAGACCAAGGAAGGCCTGCCGCCCGACTGGTTTGTCATCGGCCCCCGTACCCGCGGCAACCCCGACTTCATCGCCCTGGCCCCGGACTCGCTCCTGGCGCTCGAACGGAAACAGGTGTGGGTCGAGTGGAAGGTGCTGCGCCACTTTCGCAGCGTCTTCGCCGAGGCCCTGCAGCACCTACCCGAGCTGGGCCACGTGGTCGCCATCGAGACGCGCTACATCGCCGAGGAGGCCCTGCGCCTCGACGACCGCGAGGTCCTGGTCATCTCCATCCGCTTCTTCAACACCTACGTGCGCACCGCCATCAACCAGGCGGACGTGCGCGCCTGCTACAACATCTTCCACCAGTACCGCCTGCTGGCCGAGCACATGATGCGCAAGGGCCACACGGATCTGGTGCTCGAGAGCGGCCGCTGCATCGCCTACTACAGCCAGACCGCGCACCGGAGCGATTTGGGCTTCGTCACCGAGACCGCGGCCCACGACCTGGGAGTCCTGTGCGAGCGCGCCTTCGAGCACGCGGCCTCGTGCCACGACGCGCTCTTGGGCATCTTCCTGGAGGTGGACAAGGAAGCCGAGACCCGCGCCGAGGAGCAGGCCCTGCGCGGGGTGCGCAAGGCCCAGGTCAAGCTCGCCACCTTCTACCTGGCCAAGGGCGCCCCGACCCACGCCGACCGCATCGCGGCCGACATGCGGGCCGAGAAGCCGGAGCGCCTGGCCTCCATCCGCAGCGAGTTCCTCGCGGTGGCCGAGCGCGAGTTCTGGGAGGTCACGGATCGCGGCGTCAACTTCGACTTTCTGGAAGACGCGCGCAAGCAAAAGCTGGACGAGTTCTTCGCGCGCGTGAGGTAGACTTGGCACAGGCGGCGGCGATCCATGAGCACGACCACCACAAGGGAGACCATCCCGCAGGAGATCGAGGACGAGCCCAGCTCCCCCCATCGGCTCGAGTACACCTTCAATCCGGATAGCCCGCGCATCCTGGTGGTCGACGACGAGCGCGTGATCCGCGAGATCCTGTCCGACTTCCTGGGCCTGGAGGGCTACGTGGTGCGCACCGTCGAGGACGGCGTGCAAGCCCTGGAAGAGCTGCAAAAGCGCAACTACAACCTCGTCATCTCCGACCTCAAGATGCCCAAGATGGGCGGGCTCGACCTGATCGAGAAGATCACCGAGCTCGGCATTCCGGTGCTGACCGTGATCATGACCGGGTTCGGCACCGTCGAGACCGCCATCGAGGCCATGAAGCACGGCGCCTACGACTACATCCTCAAGCCCTTCAAGGTCGAGGAGGTCATCCACATCGTCAAACGCGGGCTGGACCGCCAGCGCCTGCAGCACGAGAACCTGCGCCTCAAAGACGCGCTCTCCATCTACAGAATCAGCGAGGCCATCGCCACCTCGCTCTCCGTCGAGAGAGTGCTCGACCTAGTGCTCGACGCCGTGCTCGACGCGGTCGACCCCGACATCGTGAACCTGCTGCTCGAACGCCCCGGCGACCACGAGACGAGCGACCGGCCGGGAGCCTTCGTCGAGCACGCGCGCAAGGTGTCCTCGCGCCTGCAGACGGGCGAGCGCGCGCCGTCGCTCGATCTCGGCGAGGTGCTGCCGCTTCTACAGGAAGACAAGCCCCTGCTGGCCCACGGGGCGCGGGCCTACCGCTACCTGTCCGGCCCGCCCGAGAAGCGTCTGGTCAGCTTCTGCTCCATCCCGCTCAAGCTCAAGGGCCGGACCATCGGCATGCTGAACGCCTGGAGCTACACCAAGGGCGCCAAGTTCAGCGAGGGCCAGCGCAAGATGCTCTACGTGCTCGGCAGCCGCGCCGCGGTTTCCATCGAAAACGCGCGCCTGTACGAGAGCCTGGTCGACGCCAACGAGGATCTCATCCACGCCAACGTCTCGCTGGAGGAGAACTTCCGACAGACCATCATCGGCTTCGCCCACGCCCTCGAGGAGTCCGACCGCTACACCCGCGGCCATTCCGAGCGCGTGTCCACCTACGCCCGCCTCATCGCCGTGGGCATGCACCTGCCCAAGGAGGAAATCGACACCGTGGTCAAGGCCGGCCTGCTGCACGACGTGGGCAAGATCGGCATCCGCAACGATCGCCTGAACAAGCCGGGCAAGCTCACCCCCGAGGAGCTGGCCATGTTCCGCTCGCACCCGGCCAAGGGCAAGCGCATCATCGAGCCCATCCCCTTCATGCGCGACCTGGTGGCCGGCTGCTACTGCCACCACGAGGCCTGGGACGGCTCCGGCTACCCCCAGGGCCTGTCCGCCGAAAAGATCCCCGCCATCGGTCGCATCATCGCCGTCGCCGACGCCTACGACGCCATGACCACGGATCGCGCCTATCGCAAGGCTCTGCCGCACGTCATCGCCTGCGGCGAGATGGAGCGCTGCAGCGGCACCCAGTTCGACCCGGAGATCGTGCGCGTCTTCCTCACTCAAATCGAGGAGTACCGCAGGGCCGAGGCCGCCGCCGGCCGCGCCATCTCGCGCTAGGCTCGGACACGGTCGCGATGATCGGCGAGATCTGCAGCGGCTATCGACTGACCCGGAAGCTCGGCGAGGGCGGCACGGGAGAAACCTACCTCGCCGGGCACGAGGGCACCGGCCGGAAGGCCGCGGTCAAGGTGCTGTTTGCCGGGCTCTGCGGCAACGCCGAGCTCGTGGCGCGCTTCTTCGCCGACGTCAAGGCGGCCAGCCTGGTCGACCATGTGGGCATCGCCGACATCTACGACTGCGGCCGGCACGGAAACGGCCGCGCCTTCGTCGTCCAGGAGCTGCTCGAAGGCAAGACCCTGAGCGACGCGCTCGTCGAGCAGGGCCAGGTCAAAGACAGCGAGAGCCTCGCCGACATCGCCTGGCAGTTGGCCACCGCCCTGGCGGCGGCGCACGGGGCCAAGCTCGTGCACGGCGCGCTCAAGCCCGACGCCATCTTCCTGACCTTCCCTCCGGGCCAGGCGGAAAGCCCGCTCGTGAAGCTGGTCGACTTCGGCATGGCCAAGTTCACCCTCGACCTCCGCCAGAGCCAGACCGGCAGTCTCCTTGGCGCGCCGCTTTACATGTCGCCCGAGAGCAGTCGCGGCCTCGGCCAGGCCGACCACCGCGCCGACATCTACGCGCTCGGCTGCATCTTGTTCGAGATGGCCTGCGGCCGGCCGCCCTTCGTGCGCGAGGGCAAGGGCGAGCTGATCGTCGCGCACAGCAGCGAGATCCCGCCCTCGGTCTCTTCCCTGGAGCCCGCGATTCCCCAGGCCATCGACACCCTGGTCGGGCGCATGCTGACCAAGAGCCCCGCCACGCGGCCGCAGAGCATGGCCGAGGTCGCGGCCGTGTTCGAGAGGTTCTGCCGGGGCCCGCACGGAGCCTTGCCCGTTTCCGCGCCAGCCCAGGTTTCGGCGCCCGTCGCCATGGCCGCGCCGCCCGCCGCGATCTCCCCCGCTCCCGCGCCCGCCGCGCCGCCGTCCTTGCCCGCATCCGTGCCCAGACAGGAGCCGACCGCTCTGCTGCCTCCCCAGGTGGCGCCCGCCGCGCCGCCCCTTTGTCAGAGGGTGTCTGAAGAGTACCGAAGGTCGGTCGCAAGGCACGAGACGATCCACCAAGGGGGTGCCCAAGAGCACTATCACCCTCTCCCTCGGGGGAGAGGGCAGGGTGAGGGAAACAAATCCGCCCTCACCCCAACCCCTCTCCCTCGCTGGGGAGAGGGGAAGAGTGCTGTTTCTGGTCCTGGCCTCGATGTGATCGGTGCTTCTCAGACACCCTCTCGGACCTGGATCTCGCGGGTTCGGCAAGGCACCGCCGTGCTGGCGCCGCCCGCCGCGGCCAGCCTCGCCTTCGCCCCCGTGCGACGCAAGGCAACGCCGGCCCCCGGACGACTTCCCCGCGCCCAAAGAAAACGGCCCGCCCCCGCCGTTCCGCGTCCGGTTGCCGCGCGGCCCGTCTCGTCCGTCAGCCTGCCCATCGTCGTGGCGACGGCCGCGGTCGTGCTGGCCGTGGCCGCCGGCCTCCTCTTTCTTGCAAGCGGCCGGCCGGCGCCCGCTCCTGGTTCCGGCGCCCCCGCGGCGGCGGCCAAGCCGGCGCTCGCGCCTTTGGAGTTCGCGCCGCCCGCCCAGCCGGCCGAGCCCGTCTTGCCGCAACCAAGCGCAAGCCGCGCGGACGTCGACGAAGAGCCGGACGAGGACGCCCGGGAAGAAGCCGCGACGGCGCAGACCCGCTCGGACGGCAAGCCCAAGCCCGGCAAGAGGCGGCCGGCCAGGCGCTGGTAGTCCCCAAGACGGCGCGCACGCCAGGCGAACCGAGTCCGGGCCCAGAACCAACAAGCCTCCGGAACCACACGCGGGCAAGCCTTTCGGACTGCCGTCGCGGCGATGGCCGCCTGTCCTGGGGCATGCAACAGCGCGCTGCGACTGTGAAATCGTGCGGTGTGATTTGACGCTCTTGCCCGAAGGCGCTCGATGGGGGATTATTCGGTCCTTTTCTGGAGACTAGTATGCACGACAGTCTGCGCAGGGTGGTCCAGTTCACGCTCGTTTGTTCTCTGGTTTTTCTTTCGGTTCGGTGCACGACCAGCGATAGCGGTCTTGGCGGGCCTTCCTATGACGGAGGGGGGCTCGATGCGGACCACAACGACGCGAACCGCAGCGGCGGGGCCTCGGGGCGCGGGGGAAGCGGCGGCGCCGGCGGGTCGGCCGGAGGCTCCGGTGGTGGTGGCATCGTTGGCTCGGGCGGATTCGCGGGGGCGACGACCGTCGGCGGTTCGGGCGGCACGAGCGTCGGCGGCGTGGTCGGAAGCGGCGGCGCGGCCGGCGTGGTCGGAAGCGGCGGGCAGCCCGGAACCGGCGGCCTGGCCGGCGCGGCCGGCGGCAGCGCCACCGGCGGCACGGCCGGCGGCGGAGCCGGCGGCGGCACGACCGCGTGCACGGTCGGTTCGCAACGATGCTCCGGAAACGCGCTGGAGACGTGCTCGGGCAACGGGCAATGGGGCGCGGGCGTCCCGTGCGTCTGGCCGACCCCGGTGTGCAGCGAAGCGGCTTGCCGGAATGCCACGCTCACGGTAACGAAGAGCGGCAACGGCGCCGGCACCGTCTCCTCGTCGACGGCCGGGATCAATTGCGGGCCCACCTGCAGTGCGGCGTTCTCGACCAGCCCGATCGCGCTTACGGCGACCCCCACGGCCGGCTCGACCTTCGAGGGCTGGTCGGGCGGCGGCTGCTCCGGCACCGGCACCTGCTCGGCGAGCCTCACCGCGGGCGACGTCGCCGTGACGGCGGTATTCACCCTCCAGGACAACGCTCTCGGCGTCAGCAAGACCGGGGCCGGGACCGGAACCGTGACCTCCAGCCCCGCCGGGATCGACTGTGGGCAGACGTGCTCGGCATCCTTCGAGTACCGCACCAGCGTGACTCTGACGGCAACCCCCGCATCCGGCTCGCTGTTCACGGGGTGGTCGGGCGGCGGCTGCTCCGGCACCGGCACCTGCACCGTGTCGATCAGGTCGGCGACCAGCGTGACCGCGAACTTCGCGCTGGCGCAGAATACCCTCACCATCAGCCGGGCCGGGACCGGAAGCGGGACGGTGACCTCGACCCCGACCGGCATCAACTGCGGGGCCACGTGCTCGGCGGCGTACGCCTACGGCGCCAGCGTGACCCTGACCGCGACCCCCGCGACCGGATCGGGCTTCGCGGGTTGGTCGGGCGGCGGCTGCTCCGGCACCGGCACCTGCACCGTGTCGGTCACGGCGGCCACCACCGTGACCGCCAACTTCACGCTCGGCCAGAACGTGCTGACGGTCGACAAGGCCGGGACTGGATCCGGGACCGTGACGTCGAGCCCGGCCGGCATCAACTGCGGGTCGTCCTGCTCTGCGTCCTATGCCTACGGCACCAGCGTGACCCTGACCGCGACCCCCGTGGCCAACTCGGACTTCGCGGGGTGGTCGGGCGGCGGCTGCTCCGGCACCGGGACCTGCACCGTGGCGGTCACGGCGGCCACCACCGTGACGGCGAGCTTCGCGCTCAAGCCCCACGATCTGACGGTCAACAAGTCCGGCGACGGCAGCGGCAACGTCGCCTCGAGCCCGGCCGGCATCGCCTGCGGGGACACGTGCGTAGCGCCTTTCGACCACGGCGCGAGCGTCGTTTTGACGGCGACCGCCGCGGACGACTCGAGCTTCGCGGGCTGGACCGGCGCGGGCTGCGCGGCCAGCGGCACCGGCCCCTGCACCGTGTCGGTCACGGCGGCCACCACCGTGACGGCTCGATTCTCGCGCAACACGCCTACCCTGACCGTCGACAAGTCCGGCAGCGGAGAGGTCAAGTCGGACCCGGAAGGCATCGACTGTGGGGCGACGTGCGCGGCGACCTTCGACGAGGGCGCCAGCGTCGCCCTCACGGCGACCCCCGCGGCCGACTGGATCTTTTCCGGGTGGTCGGGCGACTGCACGGGCGACGACATCTGCGGGGTGGTGATGACGGCGGCGAAGTCCGTGACAGCGACCTTTTCGCCCATTCTGACGGTCGGCAAGGCCGGAAACGGCAACGGGACGGTCACATCGGATCCGACCGGCATCGACTGCGGGACGGGGTGCCAGGCATCCTTCGCCCAGGACACCGAGGTCGAGCTGACGGCGACCCCGGCGGAGGACGGCTCGAGCTTTGCCGGGTGGTCGGGCGGGGGCTGCTCGGGCACCGACGCCTGCACCGTGGAGATGACGGCTCCCGCGACCGTGACCGCCACCTTCGTGCGTTCTCTTGCGTGCACGAGCGTCGAGAACGCCGCGGAATGCACGGATGGCGACGTCGCGGCCATCGACCTCGGCGCCCTGTCCGCGGAAGAGTGCCACGCCCAGTGCCCGACCGCGATGGCGCTCGCGGGAATGACGAGCGGTTGTTGGATCGTCGATGGCGAAGGCGTCTGCCACTGTCGCAGCGGCGCCTTGGCGTCCGGCGAAGGCACCCTTGCCGGCGGAAGCTGCGCCTTGGTATCGATCGCCGCAGATTTGTGACCGGGGTTGGCGGGGAGCTGGAGCCTGTCGGGTAGTTGCGCCGCCCGCAGGGCCGCCCGCGGGCCGCGGTTTGCGGGACGCGTTAGCGAGGGCGGTAGCGTGTTCGTGGGCGTTGCGCGGAAGGCGCGGGCCGGCCGCGCGCGCTCGCGTTCGCGCGAGCCGCTCACGGACCGACGACGATCTTCCATCTGGTCGCGCGGGCGCAGGGGGCCGCCTTCGCGCGTCAGGCAATCGCCGGCATGTTGCGTGTCTTCCCAATGGCGCCCGTTGACGAGAAGGTTCTCCGCCGGGCCTTGGCGCTTGGCTGGACCGACTTCGAGGACGCGCCCTGCGCCTCGGCCGCCGAGGCGTGCGAGTGCGACGCAATCGCGAGCCGCGACGCCCATGGGTCTGCGGGTTCGCCGGTTCGAGTCGTGGATGCCGCCGCCGCGCTCGCCTGGCTGACGGACGGGCGCTGAGCCGGAACAAGTGACGGGCGGGCCGCCACCCACAAAAAGGGCTGAACCGACCGACCAGACGTCTTCGGGGGCTCCGAAACGCAGGCACCTCGTGCGGTGAAGCCCCGACCGGGCGGATCGGGTACAATGGATGCCATGCCAGGGGCTACTCTCGCACGCATCACCCATGACCCCGCCGTCATGGGCGGCCGTCCTTGTATCCGCGGTCTTAGGGTGACTGTGGGTACCATCGTCGGGCTCCTCGCCGCCGGACACTCGACCGATGAAATACTGAAAGCGTACCCGTATCTGGAACCCGACGATATCCAGGCTGCTTTGTCTTACGCCGCGTGGCGAGCCGAGGAGGCCGAGATCCCGCTCAAGGCCTCATGAGAGTATTGCTCGACATGAACCTGCCCCCCAGATGGGTGAAGTTCCTTCGAGAGCGCGGCATCGAGTCGACGCACTGGTCGGCAGTGGGCGATCCGCGTGCTGCCGACAGCACGATCATGGCGTGGGCCCGACACCACGGGTGGGTGGTATTCACCCACGACCTCGATTTCTCGGCGCTGCTCGCGGCGACCCGTGCCGAAGGGCCGAGCATCATCCAGGTGCGAACTCAGGACGTGATGCCCGAGCACATAGGAGACAGCGTGGTCGCGGTCATTCGCCAGCACGCCGACGCGCTCGAGCAGGGCGCCATCGTCAGCCTGCACGCCGCGGAAGCGCGCGTTCGAGTCCTGCCGATTCGCAGGATTTGATTCGATACGTGGTGAGTTTGGCGCGGGCCGCGGCGACTGCAAGGCTCGGGCCGTGGCGGCGAGCATCCGATCGACGGGATCGCCGTGGAGGCGACCCGGCAAGCGGCTCGATGCGACGGCAATCGCGGGCGTCAGACAACCTAGCTGGAGGTTGTCGGGTCATTCCGGGCCGCGGGAAGGGGCGGCACGCGGCTCACGGGTCCCGGGCCTTGAGGCGGTCGCTCAAGCCGCGGCCTCGAAGAGCGCGAGGATCTCCGCGCGCAGCCGGTCGGCGAGCGGCCGATTGCGGCCGCTCTTCGCATCGGCGATGACTTTGCGTTCAAGCTCGGTCAGGCTGCGCAGCACGGCGAAGCGCGTGTCGATCGAGCCGAGAACGTCGTCCGGCTCAAGGCGTTCGCTCGAGCGCAGCAACCGGCGCAGGTCCTCCCATTCATGGTGCCCGCCTCGCAGCCGCGCGAAGAACAGCTCCGGATCGAATGGGTCGCGGACCTGCCAGAGCTTCAGGACGGCCAGGCGCCGCAGCAACTCGCCGTGGAACGGGGTGACCGCGAAGCAGCGCAGGTCGTAGAGGTCCCGCACCTTGGCGCGTTGGAACGAGGCCCACGCCGCGGTCTTGCTGGGAGGGGCCATCTCCCACAACAACTACATGACTTGGCTGCTGCCCCTGCTTGACCTAACCTTCCTGTTCGTCTTCGTTCAGGGACCAATCCGGGCCGGTGACCGCCCGAGCAGGACGAGCGCCACCGAGGGCGTTCGCAGACGAGGATTCTGTGGTATTGACCCACGACCTCGATTCCTCGGCGCTGCTGGCGGCGACCCATGCCGAAGGGGTGAGTTTGCCGCGGGCCGCGGCGCCCGCAAGGCTCGGGCCATGGCCGGCTCGGACGCGCGGGCCACCTATCGGATCGCGCCGCCAGAGCCGCTGGCGCACCAAAGGAAACGGGCGAGGCACTTGGCCTCGCCCGTCTTGGACTACTTCGCTATTGGAGGCGGAGAAACCACACTCAGTTCAGCGGCCCCGCCGGCAGGTAGCACTGTCTGCAATTGGGGCCAGGGCAAGGACCACAGCGCTGATCTGGCTCATAGCTGCCGATGCAGTCATCACATATCTCACCGCCTGTCCCGCAGGCAGTGTCTGAGTTCCCCCGTTTGCAGTCACCATCAACATTGCTGCAACACTGCGTCGATCCGCACATCTCTTCGGTCTTGTCGACGCTTCCCTGGAGGGTCAAGGCCTGGACCCACGCAGCGCACTCGGAGGCATTGGGGTTGTTGCACCGGTCGTCCGTGCCGTCCAGGACCTTCTGCACGCTGGCGCCGGTCTGGCAGATGCCGACGAGCCCACCGTTGGTGGTGAGATTCTGGTCCAGGGCATCGCTGAGATCGGCCGTCACCATGAAGGTGCCGCCGACATTGAAGGTCTCGGCCTCCGTGTCGCACCGATCAAACTCCCCGAACAAGCTACTCACCGGCGCGGGCGCGCCACCCTCGTTGTTCGCGGTCTGCGTGACTGCGGATGGTTCCGAAGTCAGGTTGAACTTGCCGGTTGTCTCGTCCAGCCAGGCTCTTCCATCGATGTTGCCCTGGTTGTCGACCCCCACCGTCAGGCTTGAATGCTTGACCGCCGGCCACGAGACGGTCGGATACGGCCAGGTGGTGAGGAAGGCTGGGTTCGCGGGATTGACGATTACGCCCTTGGCGTACATATTCAGTGGCTCCACGATAGTGTACGAATTCCCGGTGGGGTTGCCGGCGGCGTCGAGCTCGGGCGCATTGGTGGTGATGGTGAGGGTGTCGAGGAACTGCTCGTTCGTCGTGTCTCTGCCGAGATCGCCCGGGCCGGTGATGGCACTGGGCGGGATCATGTCCGGGGTGATGACGAAGGTCCTAGTATCGCCGCTAGCCAGGGTGACGCCAGTGCACGTACCTCCTTCGCAGCCAGGCGGGGGCGTGACGGTATAGTAGTTACCCTTCTCCAGGCTCCAGCCCGTGATGTCGAAGGAGCTGCCGAGTGTGCCTCCATTCCACACCACGTAATCCCTGGAGTTTGACGTGGCGCCACAGAAGACATCTCCGAAGTCCCCCCTCTCGTCATCGAAGGCGCTGTCCACATCACCCACATACACTGTGCCCGTCAGAGTCACTGCGGTTCCGCTCGATATGGCGGGGCAGTTCCAGCACTCGCCCATACACGTTCTCTCGCTCCCTATGCTCCACGTGATGGAGCTGTCGTCGGGGCCCCCGGCCGGGCCCAGGTTGGGACGCACGTAGTAGACATCCACGGGAACCGCTCCCTTGGCTGGCACCTGCACGACCTTCGTCTCCACGCTCGTCTGGTTTAACAACCATGAGTAGTGCTCTGGGTCCCCAAGGGTGAGCGTCACGTTGGCGGTGGTGTTGGATTCCAGGGGATCGCTGAACCCGGCGTTGTCGACCGTGAAGGTCAGCTTGGGCGAATCCTTTGGCGGACTCGTAAGGAGGTGGTTCCCGAAGGCAAGCGCGCCTGGCGGGAAGGTCAGTTTGTCGCCCAGCGGGGTGGCTTGCAAGGTGTAGTCCTCGCTGAACGCCCCGCTCGCGGGTGTGAAGGTGAGCCGCAGGGTGTTTTGGCGTACCGCTGACCCATTCTGAATGAAGGTCGTGGGGCTCTTGTTCATCGTGACGGTGAACGAGTTGCCGGCGGGCAGAGGATTCTCGGCGCCCGCGGACGTCTGAACATTGAAATACACGGTGCCTCCCGGGACGATGCTGGCATCCCAAGGCAAGGGACCGGTACCGGCATTGGTGACCGTCATGGTCAGAATCGTGGTCTGGTCGCTGTTACCGCAGTCTGCGCTAAAGCGGAGCACCTTGTTGAAGGTGGCCGGGGCCGGGGGCAGTGTTATCTGCGGATAACCGTCCTCCGAGAGCGCGGTCACCGTCCAGGGAGCAGGCGTATTGCTGCAGAGGGCCGTCTGGGGCGCCAACCCGATGGTGGCGCTGTAGGTCCCGTAGTCCGGGGCGGCCGGGGCGGTGAAGGTCAGGGTGCGTGTCGTCTCTTCGCCAGCCGTCAGGGTGATGCTCGTGAGAGCCCCACCGGACAGCGCGAAGGCGGCCGCGTCCTGGTCGAGGGTGAGATCGAAGATGGCATCGGCATCCCCGGTGTTCTTGACCTTGAACTCTTGCGTGAGGGTGTTGGGTGGCGAGGCGCCGCCCATTGACCCATTGGTAGCGCCGCTGCCCCACTCGAGCACGGGGCCGGTAACCGCCTCGCTAAGGTTGATCGTGTGGACGTTGTTGACCGGCTCGTTCGTCGTGACGGTGAGGACGCTAGTCAAGGTTCCGGGCATCGTCGGGAACGGGGTGGGCGGAGCGAAGACCGTGACCACGCGATCCTGGCCAACCCCGATGGTGGTCACGCCTGCCGTGAGGTTTGCGTCATACCCCTCAGCGCCGGCGAAAGAGATGTCCGTAATCAGACCGAGGCTGCTGCCGTCGTTGTGGAGGGTGAAGGTGCTCGAGGCCGCGCCCTGCGCGGACCCGGTGCAAGCCACCGGGCCGATGACCATGGCGGTTGGCCAACCAGTGATGTGAGGCACGAACTGCGGTGGGACGGTCGTGCCGCCGGCGCCGCCGGTGCCGCCGGTGCCGCCGGTCGGGGTCGTGCCGCCGGTTGCGGTCGCGCCGCCGGTTCCGACCGCGCCACCCTCGGCGGTCGCGCCGCCGGTTCCAATCGCGCCACCCGTGCCGACGATGATGGTCGTGCCGCCGGTTCCGACCGCGCCGCCCGTGCCAACGACGCTGGTCGTGCCGCCGGTCCCGACCCTACCGCCGGTTCCAACGATGATGGTCGTGCCGCCGCTCCCGGTTATGCCGCCGCTGCCCGCGCCGGCTTCGCTGACGGGTGCGACGTCCACCGGAGCCGGCTCCACGTCGATGCCAGCGTCGAGAACGACCGCAGGACCTTCGATGGCCACGTCAGTGACCGGGGGTTCGACATCGACGGGGGGCGCGTCGCGCCGAATGACGGCCTCGGGCCCTGCCTCGGGCGTGGGGGGACGAAGATCGGGCCCGGTGACGTCCAACCCGCCCACCACATCGGGCCTGGCATCGGGGACGGCCTTCTTTTCGGACCCGCCACATCCGACTGCCGCCGCCAGTCCCACGACTCCGAGAAACTGAAATACTTCGATGCTCCGTATGCGCCTCTGCGACCAGGCCTTTGTCATTACGTCCTCCTCTGGCTATTTTGGGGAAGTTCTAAAGATGCACGTGCACCACCGCGCCGCCTAGCGCGGAACGGCACGTACCATCCCATGTTCGCTGGAATACTGTCAACGCTATTTTTGCTTTTTTCGGGTTGCCCGCGGACAGGCGACTCGATGAGCAACCGCCCGGTTTTCCAAAAGGGATCCGTCCACGACCCGGCGCGCGGCTCTGGTGCTTCCGCGCCATCTCCGTCGGTTCTTTGCGTAATCCCACCTACCGCGGGATGCAGCCCCCGCCAGAGCCGCAGTGAGCGCAAGTCCCCCCCAATAGAAAACCGCCTGGGCTCCGTTGCCGGCGCCCAGGCGGCTTGTGGCTACTCTAGCGAGCTAGGGCTACGGACTAGTGCCAGTTCCGGTCATGGTCAGCCCGTCGCTGTCCCCTGGCGTTCCGCTCAGCGCGATGGTAGCGGTCTTCGCGCCCACGCTGCTGGGCTCGAAGATCACCGTGACCGTACAGGTAGCACCGCCGTTGAGCGACGTGCCCGTGCACAGATCGTTCGAGATCCTGAACATCGCAACGTCGGTGCCAGTCAGCGAGGCGACTACCGAGCCGGTGGCGACCGTGGAGGTGTTCTGGAACGTCACCACCACCGCCGTGCCGTTCGCCGACGAGATCGACGTGCTCGGGATCGTGGTCGACTTGGTACCGTCGGTGGCGGTCACGATGGTGAGGGCGCCGCCCGAGGAAGCCCCGGTGACCTGCAGGGCCGGGACTGCGGTGCCCTGGACAGGCACCGTGGCGATGGTGCCCAGACTCTCGCTGACGGTCAGAATGCCTTCCTTGAGGGCATCTGTCTTGTCCGCCTTCAGCGAAAGCGGCGTGAACTGAACGATCACGGTGCAGCTACCACCACCTGGAATACCAAGCGTGGCGAAGTCTCCGGTCAGGCAGGTACTGCCGGCCAACAACCGGAAATCAGGTACGGCCGCGGCTGGCGTGCCAGCCACTACCGCAACCGTCAAGGCTCCCGTCGTGCGGTTGCCCGCCGCGTTGCTGAACGTGAAGGTCTTCTCGTTGGTGGCGTCAGACAGGACCGGTTGATTGCCGAAGTCGGTCAGGACGTCGGCGGTCGTAATCTCCGGAGCCAGGGTACCGCTCCAGCTCACGGGAATCACCAGGTTCGTCATGCCGGAGGCAGCCGAGCCAGCGACTGTCACGTTGCCGCCGGCGAGACCTCCAGCAGCAGGCTTGGCCGCCAGGGTGAGGGTGCAGCTCTGCAGCGGCTGCAGCGAGGTGCCAGCGCACCCGGATGCCACGATGGTTCCGTTGGAAGGCACCGTCACGGTCAACGCTCCGGTCGCCGTTCCGCCGGTGTTGGTCAGAACGATAGCTTCACCCTGGGACTGAGCGCTGGTGGCCACACCCAAGTCCAGGGGACTGATGGTCGGGACCAGCATGGGCAGCCTCGGATTGAGCGCGAAGAGCGTCATCTGGGCGGGGCCGGCGGCGACAATCAGGGTGTGCCAGCCTTTCGCTGCACCTGCTCCCGGCGTGTAAGTGACCGCGAGGGTACAGCTCCCTCCTGCCGCGACGGTGGTGGTCCCGTCTTCCGGACACCCGTTGATGCTGCCAGCGCCTATGGTCGCCGCTCCCTCATCGGGCGCCACGGTCAGCGGAATCGCCACGGCCACGGTGCCTTGGTTGTTGAAGACCAGGGTGGTGCTGAACACACCCACCGTCGGGGCGCCCATGTTTGAAGGTGACTGGTTGTTGGTATCCACCAAGTACGGCACGGCCGAGCTGGCCGTGGGCGTGCCCGCGATGGTCTGGCGAATTTCGGCCACCAACCCGCTGGTGGCGGTGATGCGCAGATCCACCAGGTTTATGGTGTGGTTGGCCGTGGTGGGGCTGTAGGTCACCGTGATGTCGCAGGTGGCTCTGGGAGCGAGGCCCGTCTCCCCGAGCAGGAGACAGGGGCTCGTGGCGGCGACCGCAAATGGGGTGTTGGTCAAGGCCGTGGTCCCGGCTGGGTTCTCCACGATCGCGGCAGCGATCCCCTTCGCGGCGATGCCGCCGTTGTTCACCAACGTGTAGTTCACGGAAGCCGGAGCGCCGTCCAGGAGAACAACGCCAAGGTCGCGAGTGCCATAGTTCGTGTCGGTGGTCAGCTCGAGCTTTGCGTCGGGCACCACGGTCGCCTTGACTTCGCTGGCAGCCACTTGCGAGGCCACCTTCACCCGGACTTCCCCGAAAAGGTCGCCGAGATGAGGCATGGTGGCCACTGCCTTCAAGGTGAAGGTGCATGTTCCACCATTGCCCGCGATGGCCACGCCGGTGGTGGCGCTGCCGTTGCAGCCCGTACCGCCAGTGGCGTCGAGGCGGAAGAGGTTGTCCGCAGCGGTTGGATTCGGCCAGTTCAGCCCGCCGTTCGGCCAAACCGCCGTCCCCACCACGCTGAGGTTCACCGCACCCGTGCCGATGTTGTCAAGCCCGTGGTTGGTGACGGTGAAGGTGAGGCTCGGCTGCAGAGTCGTGTTCACCGCTGCCGTGCCGACATTGAACGGCTTGGCGGCCGACCCATCGTTGCCCTGCCCGTCGGTCGCACTAATGGTGAGTTGCGGGAGCGCCGTGCCGGAAAGCGGGACATAGATGGTGCCGCCCGGGCTCGCCGACACGACCAGGGTGTCGGAGCGCGACGGAATGGCCAGGTCGTTCCTGGGCTGGAACCAGATGTAGTAGGTGCAGCTACCGCCGCCCGCGAGCTGGTTGCTGGCGGCCTGGGCACAGGATCCCTGGAGCCCGTCCTCGACCTGCACCGGGTGCAGCGGGTCGATGAGGAAGTCGGAGCCCCCAGCGCCCTGGAGCGAGAAGTGAAGCGGTCCGGTCGCAACCGCTCCGGAAGCATTGGCGACCGTGAGGGTCACTTTCTGGCTCCGCGCGCCCGCATGCGTCTGCTCGAAGGCGGCGCTCAGGGTCCCCGTGATGGCCGCGGCCGTGGCGCCGTTGCCGTTCAGGGTGACCGACTGGGATTCGATAGCAGAGCTGTTCTCGATGGTCCCGCTGACCGTGATCGTGGCAGTCGCCGCGGCGACCGCAGTCGGGAGGAACTTCACCTGGAGAGTCAGAATTCCCCCGTTGGCCCCGATGGTTTGGCCAGTCACGCCATCCGAAACCACCACGAACTGATCGGCGTTGGCGCCGGTCTTGGTAAACGCCATGTTGGTGATGTTCCGGCCTCCGTTGTTCGTAATCGTCAGGGTGATGGGATTGCCAGACTGCCCCACGCCGACGTTGCCGAAATTGACGGGCGACGGTCGGATGGTGAGGGGTCCGGTGCCCGTGCCCGTGACGGTGGCCGAATCGCTCTGGCCACCAGCGCCGGTGACGGTGATGGTTCCGTTCTCCGCGGTCCGGGCTTGCGGCGTGTAGTGGACAATCTTGTAGCAGGTGGGCGCCAGCTTAGTCGGAGTCGCCGGCAAGACCAGGCTATTGCTGCAAGGCGGAACGTTCATGACCATCACACCACCAGGCACTGGATAGCCCGTGTCGGTGGGCACCGGACTGAAGAAGTTGTACATCGTGCCGTCGTCGACGAGCGTGAATGCGGCCGGAGTACCGAAGGCCTCCGTGAGGTTGATGTTGCCGACGGCCGCGCGCACGTACACCGCCAGCGTGATGTAGGTCTTCGAGACGGCGCCGACCGACACCTGGCCGAAGTCGTAGGGTTGGGGATCGACAACCTTCTCGGTATTTGGCCCGGTCTTGTTTCCGTCTGCATCGAATGTCCCAGCCAATTCGACGATCTCGATGACGCCGAGGCCGATGCCGACGAGGTCCTGATTGTCGGCGCCCTTGTTGGCGCTCGTCACCGTAATGACGCCTTCTCGCTTGCCCTTGACGGTCGGCACGAAGGTGAGAGACAGCGTGCAGGACAGACCGGGCTGCAGCGAAGCCGTGCACTTGTTGCTGGCGGCCGGGATGTCGAAGTCGCCGGTCACGGTGACGGTCAGAGCCCCGCTCTCCTGGGCGCTGCGCGAGTCTAGGTTCACCGTACACACCACGGCGGCCGAGGTTTGACCAACGACCGTCGGCTCGAAGCCTTGTGGACAGGTGATGGTGAGGTCTGGCCGCTGCAGGGCGATGCCGACCACGGTGCGCGGAGCCGACGAGATGGTGCCGTCGGTCACCGTGATGGTGGCCGAAGCGCTGCGCTCGATGGTCGGCGCGAAGGTGACGGAGATCTGGCAGGTCTGCAACGGCGCGAGCGGCGCCTGGCACGTGGTGGTGACGGTGAACTGCGACGCACCGCCAACGCTGGAGGTGCTGTCGTCCTTCACCACGACGAGGGCACCCGTCGCGGTGCCGCCCGTGTTGGTCACGGTGAACACCTTGGGTCCGACCGGAACGCCTACGCCCGTGGTCCCGAAGTCGAGGGTGGGCGGATCCACGGTGAGAGCGCCGGCGCCGATGCCCACGCCCTTGATGGGCAGGGTCGCGGTCGCCGAACCGGCGGCGGAGGCGCTGAGGGCGGCGCTGATCGCGCCGGCCGCGCTCGGCTTGAGCACCAAGGACACGGTGCAGGTCTTGCCGCCAGCGAGCGGTAGATTGCTGCAGCCGTCAGCGGACACCACGAACTGGGCGTCGGTCACGCCGATGGTCACGACGCCGGTGTCGGTCCCACCGGTATTGGTGATCGTGAAGACCTTGGCCGGAGCACTGGCCGCCCCGACGACCACGGTGCCGAAGTCCCCGTCGCCCGTGATGGAAAGCGAGCCCTGAGGCGTCGCGATGCCGTTGACGGTCGCCACGAGCGGCGTCGTCGGCGCGTTCGCGTCGGCGACCGTCAAGGTGAGCGCCTTCGTGCCGGCGCTCGTCGGCTTGAAGACCACGACGATCTTGCAAAGCGAGTTGGCGGCCAGGGGAAGGATGCACTGGTTGTCGATGGTGTACTCGGTCGTGGCCCCGGCGGGGGTCAGGGTCAGCGCGCCCGAGGCCGAGCCGCCCGAGTTCACCAAGGTGAAGCTGATGGGCGAGCTGGCCGTGCCGACCGGGCTGGATACGGTCACCGTGGCGGGCGGCTGGAACGCCAGGTTGGCCGGGGTGACCGCGATGGCCGTGACCAGCGAGCTCCTGGTCACGCCGGTCGCGCTGCACACCACGCTGTCGCTCTTGGTGCCCGGCGTGGTCGCCTTGAAAATGAAGCCAACCGTGCAAGAAGCGCCGGCGGCCAGGGTGGCCGGGCAGACTTGCGTGGGATCGGCGGTGAGGTCGGCGCCGCTCACGGCGCAACTCAGGCCGCTGACCGTGCTCACGGCCGTGACGGTGACCGAGCCGGCCACCGAGGCGCCGACCAGGACCGTGCCCAGGTCCACCTTGTCCGTCATGGTGAACGAGGCCTGCTCCACACCCTTGCCGGTCAGAGTGACCGAGACGCCGGGAGCGACGGTGAGAATGCCGCTGGCCGGCCCCACGGCAACGGGCGTGAAGCTCATGCCGATGGTGCAGGTGCCGAGCGCCGCGAGGGTTCCGCAGGTGCTACTGACAACCGCGAATGGGCCCGTGGCCGCCGGGCTGAGCGACGTTGCGGCTCCCCGGTTCGTCACGGTCACGGTCGAGGGCACCGAGCTCGATGCGCCTTGGACCACGCTGCCGAAATCGACGAACGAAGGAGTGACCACAACGACGGTGGCGGTGCCCCCGCCGTCAACAGAACCGGCATCCCTCCTCGTGGTCTCGCTGCCACCGCAGCCAGCTACCACCAGCATGCCAATGAGCCCCAGACCCACGGCCTGAAGCGACCATCCAATTTTCCTAGAACACGTCATGTATTAGCCTCCGTCGAAACCCAGTTTTGTTCCGCAATGCAAGCGCATTGCAGCAGCCGGAACATTTTGGGACCAGCGAAAAAAGACGCAAGAAAAAAAAACATGGGGCCCGGTTCCCGAGGCTGATTCGCCGTTTTTTGGACGGAAATGTAGGCGACGACCGTAGCCCGCGCGTGACCGCGCGCGCGATCGCGGACCGGATTCCGGAAACGGTTGTCGCGGATGTAGCGAAGCACACAAACGAGCGCCGAGCCGTTGCCGGTCGGCGGCTTCCTTGCCCGCGGCCCTCGCGCGGGGAGCGCATGTTTCCCGTCGGAGAAGCGCGCGGGCCGTGACTAAGACCGCGCTCCTTGATAGGTTTCGCGGCCATCCCATGGACACCATCGACGGCCAGACGCCACCTCCCCCTGCCCCACCCACGCCACCGTCGGGGCCGCCCCCCGCGGCGGGCACCCGCATCCCGGTGTCCATCGAGGAGGAGATGAAATCCTCGTTCATGGACTACGCCATGAGCGTGATCGTGTCGCGCGCCCTGCCCGACGTGCGCGACGGCCTCAAGCCCGTGCACCGTCGCATTCTCTTCACCCAGCACCAGATGAACAATGCGTGGAACCGGCCGTACATCAAGTGCGCCCGCGTGGTCGGCGACGTGCTCGGCAAGTTCCACCCGCACGGCGACACCGCCTGCTACGACGCC
>JAFGPX010000168.1 GCA_016935975.1 Deltaproteobacteria bacterium | reverse complement strand
GGTCGGACTCGAAGCGCTGGAAGAGCGCCTCGTAGCTGAAGTCGCCGTCGTTGCCCAGGGTGTACTCGCGCAGCACGAAGTAGCGCAGGGGATCCGCGCCGAGGGAGGCGGCGATGAGGCTCGGGTCCACGCGCGTCGCGGGCAGGGACTTGGAGATCTTCTGGCCCTTGACCGTGATGTAGCCGTGGCAGAACACACCCTTGGGCGGCGGCAGACCGGCGGACATGAGCATGGCCGGCCAGTACACGGCGTGGAAGCGCAGGATGTCCTTGGCGATGAGGTGCGTGCACGCGCCCCACAGCGCCTGCGCGCGCGCGTCGGAGGCGACCTTGTCGGGGCCGCCCAGCGCCGACACGTAATTGGTGAGCGCGTCGAGCCACACGTAGATGAGATGGCCGGGGTCGCCGGGCACGGGAATGCCCCATTTCACCGTGGCGCGAGAGATGGACAGGTCCTTGAGCCCCGAGCGCACGAACTCGGCTACCTCGTTCTTGCGCGTCTCGGGCCGGATGAAGCCGGGCCGTTCGTAGAGCGCCAAGAGCTTGTCGGCGTAGCGCGACAGCCGGAAGAAGTAGTTCTGCTCGCGCACGCGCTCGACGGGCTTGTCGTGCAGCGGGCAGATCTTGACGCCGTCCTTTTCCACGACCTCCTCTTCGGTCTTCCAGCCCTCGCAACCCACGCAATACATGGCGTCGTAGTCGGCCTGGTAGATGTCGCCGCTCTGCTGCATGCGCTTCCACATGGCCTCGACCGAGGCGCGATGGTCGGCGTCGGTGGTGCGAATGAAGCGGTCGTAGCCGATGCCGACCTGGGCCCACACCTCCTTGAACTTGGTCACGATGCCGTCGCAGTACTCCTTGGGGCCCATGCTCCGCTCGCGGGCCATGCGTTCGATCTTCTGTCCGTGCTCGTCGGTGCCGGTCAGGAAGAAGGTCTCGTGCCGGCGGGCGCGGTGGTAGCGCGCGAACGCATCGGCCACGACGGTCGTGTAGAACGTGCCCAGGTGCGGGACCGCGTTGACGTAGTAGATGGGCGTGGTGACGTAGAAGGAGTCAGCCATGGGGCTACCTTATCACTGCGCGGCCGGCATGGCGTCAGCCCGGCGTCCCTTCGGTTTGCACCACAGAGAACACAGAGGACACAGAGACGGAAGGGAACGGGTTCGGATCTCGGTGCATCGCCCGGTGTGTTGTGCGCGGCGGCCTGATGGACGCCAAGGCTTCGCGGCCGGGCCACCTTCCCGGGATCCGGAACCCTTCTTCCTCCGGCTCTGTGTCCTCTGTGTCCTCTGTGGTGAGAAACCCAACCAGCCTACGCCCCGTTGCCGTTGCCGTCCGTCGGGTTTTCCTCGCTGTCGGAGCCGGGAACTTCGATGGGCTCCGGGGTGGGCGTGGTGGCGTCGCCGGGCGCCGCCGCCACCAGACGCACCTCGGACGCGGCGAAGGTCATGGGCGGCCGCTCGAAGAACGAAACCCGCACCCGGCCTCCGAGCACGTCGAGATCCTCGACGCGGCCGACGCCCTCGGGCGTCTCGACCCGCTTGCCCGGCCTCGGCAGGTCCTTGGACAGTTCGACGTAGAGATCGTCCTCGTAGGCCAAACAGCACTTGAGCCGGCTGCACTGTCCCGCGATCTTGGTCGGATTGAGAACCAGGCGCTGGTGCTTGGCCATCTTGATGGAGATCGGCGCGAAACGCGCGAGATACGTCGCACAGCACAGCTCGCGACCGCACGACCCGATGCCGCCGGTCATGCGGGATTCGTCGCGCACGCCGACCTGCCGCATCTCGATGCGCGCGTGCAGGTGCGCGGCCAGATCGCGTACCAGGGCGCGAAAGTCCACGCGTTGCTCGCACGAGAAGAAGAAAAGCGCGCGATCGCCCCCCTGCCCGAGATCGACGCGGAAAAGCTTGATGGGCAATCCCAGGGCGCGGGCCCGCTCGCGCGCGAAACCGAGCGCCTCTTCCTCGCGCCGGGCCTCCTGCTCGGCCCGGGCCAGATCGCGAGGCTCGGCCTTGCGGATCACGCGCCCCGCGGCGCCCTGGCCGGAGCGCGAACCGGCGGTCACGGTGCCGAGCTGGGCGGAACGGCGATCGTCGACGAGAACCTTGTCGCCCGCGCGCAGCACGAGCCCATTGCATTCGCAATCCAAGCTGCGGCCGCCGCGCGACAGGCGCACCCTGACGGTGGCCGACGGGCCGTCGCCCACGCCATTGTCGCGCCTGGCTTGGCCGGGCTCCGGCGGCCGCGTGCCCTGGTTCATGCCACCCCCGCTTCCAGGGTTCGCAGATCCATCATCATCTTCTCGAGCGCGGTCACCGGATTTACGTTGGACAGAAGTGCGTGGGACGCCTGCACCACCTCGCGCACGGCGTTCCGTAGCGTTGCCAGATCGCAGTCCTTTCGAGCCCGCTCGGCGATGGCTTCCAGATCCTCGGCCCGGTCGCGCAGCAGCGCGAGGTCGCCCGCCCCGGCCGCGTTGACCAGAGCGTCCCGGTAGAGCCGGGCGAGCAACGCGAGCACCTCGGGCAGATCCTGACGGCTCTCCTTGTCCGCGAACTCCGCCGCCGCGTCGAATATGGGGCCCATGCCTTTGGCCGCCGCCGCCTTGCGCAGGTTGCCCACCACGGCCCACAAGCTCGACTCCGCATCGGAGGCGAGCGCTTGCAGAAGGCGGGCGGCTTGGCCGCCGGACAAGGCCGCCGCGGTCTGGGCCTGCGCCGGCGAGGCCCCGTGACGCTCCGCGATTCTCACGAGGGCGGCCGGACCCAACGGGAGAAAGCGGATGCGCTGGGTGCGCGACCGGATGGTGGGCAAGAGCCGATCGGGCGCCGCGGTCACGAGCACGAGGTGGTTGCCCGGGAAGGGCTCCTCCAGAGTCTTGAGCAGGCAGTTGGCCGCGCTGGGATTCAGGCAGTCGGCGCTATCGAGGATGAACATGCGCACCGGGGCCTCGTGCGGCCGGGTGGCGGCCAGCGCCACGACCTCGCGCGCCTGCTCGACGAGGTACTGCGAGGTCGCCGGCGTCAAGGCGAGCACGTCGGGGTGCCGGCCGCACAGGATGCGCCGGCAGGCATCGCAGGCGCCGCAACCGCTGCCCGGCGCCTCGGTGCAACACAGGGCGAGCGCCAGGCCCAGCGCGGCGCTGCGCTTGCCCACGCTCTCGGGACCCTCGAACAGACACGCGTGCGCCAGCCGCCCGGAGTCGACGGCGCGCAGAAGCATCGCCACCGCGTGTTCCTGTCCGGCGATGTCGCGAAGAAGCATTGCAGGGCAACGCTACCAAATACCAACGGCAGAGGACATGGTCTTTGCGGCCGATTCGCGGTTAGACTCCCAGCCATGGGCATCCTCGACCGCCTTTCCACCCTGGTGAAGTCGAACGTCAACGATCTCATCGACCGGATGCAGGATCCGGCCAAGGAGATCGATCAACTCGTCCTCGACATGGAGGACTCGCTTCGCCAAGCGCGGGGCGAGGTCGCCCAGTCCATGGCCGAGGAGAAACGCCTGGGCAAGCAAATCGACAATCTCGCAGCCGAGGCGAAAACCTGGGAGGAACACGCCAAGTCTGCGGTGCAAGCCGGCGACGACGCCCTGGCCAAGGAGGCCTTGCGCCGGAAAGCGCAGAAGGACGCCGACCGCATCGAACTGGAAAAGGCGGCGGCCGAGCAGAACGCGCAGGTCGAGAAACTGATCGCCGGACTGCGCGCCCTCGAGCTGCGCCTCAAGGAAGTGAAGCTGCGCCAGGGCACTCTGCGCGAGAAGGCGCGGGCGGCCAAGGGGCAAAGCCCGGTTTCGACCGGCACCTCGGCCTTCTCCGACTTCGAGCGCATGTCAGGCAAGATCGACGCGCTGGAGGCCGAGGCCGGCCTTTCCGACGAGCTGGCCGGCACGACCGCCGAGCGACTCGCGGCCGAGCGCAAGCTCGAACAGCTCGGCGAAGACCAGTCGATCGACGACGCCCTGGTCGCCCTCAAGAAGAAGCTGTCCACGCCGTAGCGGCGCGATTCGCCGCGCCCACCGGATCCATCGCGCCCTCCGCGATTCGCCGCGCCCTCGCATCGCGGGCGCGATGAATTGCGCCCCTACGGCCCCGGCTCCCTGCGGGCCTGGGCCGCCGCCACCCGACGCGCGAGGACCAGCACAAGAACGGCCAGCGCCGCCAGCAATGCGAAAAGCGCCGCTGCTCCGGCCAACAGCAGGTTCCGGCTGTCCGCGGTCATGCGCAAGGGCCCGAGGGCGACGAGCCCGCTCTGCCGGCCGGCCGGCGCCGCGACCGCCGGGGCGACCACCACGGACACGGCGGCCGGCAGCAGGCCCGGCACGCTGGCGGCCACCAGCTTCTGCACGTCCGCTTCCGAGATGGGCACGGGCTGGCCCGGCCTGGTCTTGAGCAGCACCGCGGCCTGCGCCGCCACCCGCGGCTTGCCGTCGGCCGACAGCGCGTCCAGCTCGGGCAGCACCAGGTGCACGCGCGCCAGGGCCACGCCGTCCACGTTCTCGAGGGTACGCGAGACGTCGCCGGCCAGCGCCTCGGCGTAGCGGGCGCGCTCCTCGGTCTGGGTGGGTATCAAACTCGGCTGTTTGTACACATCGCCCAGGCCCAGCCGCTTGCCGCGCGGCAAGCCCTGCGTGCGCAGATGCTCGATGGCGCCCACCACGTCGGCCCGCGCCACGCGGACGGTGAAGGCGCCATCGTCGTCGCGGCTCTTGCGCGCCGAGATCCCCGCGCGCTCGAGCGAGGTGAGCATCTCGTTGGCCGCGCCCTCCTCGAGACCATGCTGAATGGGCGCCGAGCAGCCGAGCGCCGTCACGACCACGAAGCACAAGACACCTTGTCGGATCATGGGTTTCCTCCCTCCAGGAGCTCGCGCAGATGGGCCACGGCGCGGGCGTGCAGGCGGCTGGCCCAGGACTTCGACAGCCCGAGCTTCTTGCCGGCGGCTTCCAGCTTCTCGTCGTCGAAGTAGTAGCTCGTGAGCAGGCGCCGCTCCTTGTCCGGCAGCCTGGCCAGCGCGGCCCGCACGCGCGCCGCCCCCTCGGCGTCGAGCAGCGCCTCGTCCGGCGCCTTGAAGCGACCGTCGGACTGCTCGCGAGCCGCCTCGAGCGACGTGATGTGAACCGCGGCCACGCCGCCCAAGAGCTCGGCGATCGATGCCAGCGTTTCGGCGTGGTCCGAAGAGGCGCCGGGGACGGCCCTGCGCTCGGCCCCCTCCCGATCGGCCGCGGCCGCCAGGTACTCGCCCGCGCGCTCCTCGGCGCGGAAGCGTGCGTAGTCGCCGCGCGAATACCAGCCCATGGTGCGCATGCCGTCGAAGATGGCGCCACGGATGCGATAGTGAGCGAAGATCGCGAAAGGCGTGCCCTGCCGGGCATCGAAGCGCTCGGCCGCCTCGATGAGGCCTTTGGTGCCATAGCCGACCAGGTCGCCCGGCTCCATGGTCCTGGCCAGCCGTCCCCGCAGCTTCGCGGCGATCGCGTGCACGAGGTGCAGGTGATCCGCGACGAGCCTCTCCCGGGTGGCCGCCATGACGGCGAAGACTAGAACAAGGCAACCGAGGTCGCGTCAAGCCGGAGCAGCCTTGTCTTGAAGGCGGCGGGCGATTCCTTCACTATTCCCCCGTCATGGTGGATCTCGTCTCCTCCCTGGTTCTCTCCGCCTTCGTCGTCTCGGTGGCCCTGGGGTGGGTCTTGTTCGGCCTTCTGCCGGCGCGCGCGCACAACCATCGCCTCGACGGCCACGCCGGCATCCTGCTGGGCCACGGACTCATGGAGGTGGCGTACCGCATGTTCGAGCCCCTTTTGCGCGTGCTCGTCGCCCTGCGCGTGACCCCCAACATGGTGACCGCCTTCTCCCTGCTGCCGGCCCTCGTCTCGGCCGTGCTCGTCGCCATGGGACACTTCGGCCTGGGCGCGCTGCTGGCCACCGCTTCCGGATTCTGCGACATGGTCGACGGCATGCTCGCCCGCCACTACAACTCGATGTCGGATGCCGGCGGGTTGTTCGACGCCGCGGTCGACCGCTACGGCGAGTACTTCCTTCTGGCCGGGCTCGCCGTCTACTTCCGCGGAAGCCTGGTCGGGCTCGTGCTGTGTCTGGGCGCCGTGCTCGGCTCGTTCATGGTGAGCTATGGCTCAGCCAAAGCCGAGGCCCTGGGCATCGAGCCGCCCAAGGGCGCCATGCGCCGGGCCGAGCGCGCGGTCTACGTGATCTCCGGCTGCGGCGTGGCGCCCCTGTGGGAGCTGGTCGTGCCCGGCGAGCGCACGTTCTCCGCCATCGCCTACGGCCGCGAGCTGCCCGTCGAGCTGGCGCTGCTGATCGTCGCCCTGGTCGCCAACGTCTCGGCGGTCCGCCGCATGCTCCGCGTCGCCGAGCTGGCTCGCGCCAAAAGAGCCGCAGGCTAGTTGCCGCACATAAGAAAAACCCGGCTACCCCAAAGGGCGCCGGGTCTTCCTAGCTACGGCTTGTCGGGAAATTCGGGCCGCCCGAAGGGCCGGCCCGCGGGTCGCGGGTCGCGTGGGCGAGGGCGTAAGCGAGAGC
>JAFGPX010000020.1 GCA_016935975.1 Deltaproteobacteria bacterium | reverse complement strand
TTCGAGCAGACGCCGGTCCCGGGATCGCAGACGCCCGGCACGTGGCACTGGTCGAGCGCCGTGCACACCACCGGATTCGCGCCCACGCACGCGCCGGCCATGCAGCCGTCCGTCTGGGTACACGCATCTCCGTCGCTACAGGGGGCGCCGTCGGCCTTGGCCGGGTTCGAGCATTCGCCGGTCGTGCTGTTGCATACGCCGACATCGTGGCACTGGTCCTGCGCCACGCAGACCACCGGTTCCTGGCCCACGCACGCGCCCGCGTCGCAGAAATCCGCCTGCGTGCACGCGTCACCGTCGTCGCAGAACGTGCCGTCGCCCGTGGGGGGATTGCTGCAGATGCCGGTGGCCGGGTCGCATGTGCCGGGGTCGTGGCACTGGTCGAGCGCCGTGCACACCACCGGATCCGCGCCCGCGCACGCGCCGGCCTGGCACGAATCGGTCTGCGTGCACAGGTTGCCGTCGTCGCACGCGCTGCCGTCCGCTTTCGGGGGATCGTTGCATGCGCCGGTGGCCGGGTCACAAACGCCCACGTCGTGGCATTGGTCCAGGGCGGTGCAAATCACGGGCTCGGCGCCGACGCACGCGCCGGCCTGGCACGAGTCGGCCTGCGTGCACAGGTTGCCGTCGTCGCACGCGCTGCCGTCGGCCTTGGCCGGGTTGCTGCACAACCCCGTGTTGCCGTCGCAGGTGCCGGCCTCGTGACACTGGTCCATCGGCGTGCACACCACCGGCCCGCAGGGGTTCAGCCAAAACTTGATGGGCAGCGTCCGCCCGTCGACCAGCGGGATATAGAGACTGCTGTCGACGTTCTTCATCTGGCCGCCGGTGGCCACGGGCTGCACGTCGGCAAAGCCCAGTTGCCGTCCGGCCAAAAGCACGCGAATCCGGTAGACGAGCTGCGTGTCGAGCCCGAACTCGTCGGTGTGCCAGTTGACGACGTAGTGGTCGTCGCCCACCCGGACCGTCTCCGACCCGGGCCCGGTGCTCATCGTGAACGTGGCGACCTCGCGCAGGATCGCGCCGCCCGGTCCGTCGAGCTCGTCGATCTGCACCGCGGGGGAGAGATCGCCGACGAACGTCCCCTGCAGCACCGGTTGCGGGACCATCGGCGGCAGGAAGTACAGGCCGTTCGACCCGCCATGGGCGTCGTCGAGAATGAGCGGCCTCGTCGCCTTTTCGGGCGGAGGGTGTTTGCTCTTGGCGCAGCCCCCGCCGACCGTGCCTGCGGCAAGCAGGACCAGCAGGACCAACCACCAGGTCGGACGCATCCGGCTCGTGGCAACCGCTCGAACGACCCTCGACTTCGTCATGGATCCCTCCGCCAAAACTGCGTTGTCAGGCGCCCCCACAACCGCGCCGCCCACGAAGAAGAACACGAGCGTAGCCTATGCCCCCCCCCCCCAACGCAAGGGTTTTCTCGTGAGCCACACGACCATTTCCCTGTCGGCCGTCAAAGTGGTCGATTCCTCGGCGTGTCCGCGAGCTTCCTCGCGCACGGGAAGAACACGCTTCGGCCGCGTCGAGTCTCGGCGCTCGAAGGCCAGCGACGGGGGCGCCAAGCGCCTGCGCCGAGGCGCGCGCGGCCGCCCGGCTCGCGCCGCGGGCCTACCGCCAGGTGTACGGCGGGGCCGGCGTGTTGTCGGTGCCGGGCGCGGTGCAGGTCGAGCCGTCGACGAAGCCCGAGCAGTTGCCGCTCGAACGGCTGGCGCGCAGCTCGACGTCGCCGACGAGCGAGCCGCCGGTCAGGCTGCGCCCCTCGAAGAAGTCGAGCGGCATGAACGTCGTCATGGCCTTGGTCGAGGAACCGCTCACCGTGAAGGCGCTGCCGAAGATGGTGAGCGCGCCGACCGTGGCATCGGTCACCTTGCCGCCGAGCACCTGCGCGTGATCTTCGATGCGCGCGTTGCCGCTGACCCCGCTGCCGGTCACCAAGGCGTACGGTCCGACGTACACGGTCGAGGCCAGGCCGGACGGACCGCAGCCGCCGCCGTTGCCGACGCGCGCGGTGCCCGACGGACAGGCGTCCGGTTTGCCGCCCTGGAAGCCATCGGGCCAGGCGCCCGCGAGCTGGAACATGTACGGGTAGCGCGGCACCGTGTTGTAGGCCTGATCCCAGACGATCTGGTACCACTCCGAAGGTGTGCCCACGACGACCAGGAAGAGCGATTCGCCCGCGCTCACGCAGAAGTCGAGCTGGCCGTCCCCGCCCTTCTGCACGGGGCTATAGCGTGCCTTGGCAAGCCCCGAGTCGGTGGCGACCAGGCCCCAGCGCCAATCGGGGCTCGACGGCGCCGATGTCACGCCCCGGAAGGTGACGATCACGCTGGTGGCGCCCGATTCGGGATAGAGGCGGATGATGTTGTAGCCGTAGCGTTGCGGCGCCCAGTAGAACGGCGATATGAAGCGCCGGTTGTTGGCGTAGTCGGTGTCGAGCGGCTCGACCTTGGTCAGGCGCAGCTTGCGGTCGTTCTTCGAGGTGTCCGTGACCAGCCCGTATTTCTGACGGTAGAGCGTGCCCTGGTTGCCGCCGGCCGTGCTCTGCGGCTCGGGATCTTGGTAGTCCCAGGTCACGTTGTGCATGGCCCACTCGCCCATGAAGTCGTTGAGCTCGGAGACGGTCCAGCCCATGCCGTTCATCGCGGCGGTGAAGGGATCTCCGACCGGGGTGCCCGTCCAGATGGCGTTGACCGCGCTATAGCAGTGCTTGTCCTTGAGGAACTCGAGCCACTGCCAGTTGCAGTAGCGGTCGCGCGTGGAGCCCAAGTAGAGGTGGGTGGCATTGACGAAGAGCTCGGAGCAGTGCACCTCCTTGGTGTGGAACTCGACCAGTTGGTGCGGAGACCAATTGGCGTGGCACTCGTAGACCCAGCCGCAGGTGTTCGTGCGGCTGCACGACTGGCCGCCGTGCACCGCCTGCACGCCGTGCGTGAACTCGTGCGCCAGACCCCAGTGATCGCGAAGGCCACCCGTGCCGATCCACATGCCCATGCGGCCCGTGCCCCACGAGCCGCCGGTTAGCCCCCAGTCCGAGTGCACGTGCACGCTGGCCTTGTACTTCGTCGCGGAATTGCACAGCGGCTCGCGCATGTACATGGGGCTGCCGAAATAGGTCTTCCACACCGTCTCCAGATGCGCGACGGCCTCCTCGGCGCCGGACGGCGATTCGTCCGAGTAGACCGCGAAGTGCTCGGACTCGGAGAGCAGGTGGAAGCTCGAGTGATCCGAGTCGGGGCCGCCCGCCGTCCACGTGCCGGCGGTGCAGGTCGTGGGCGGCGCCGTGGGGCAGTCGCTCGCCCAGGTCGTGGTCGACGAGCCCGGCTCGCAGCTTCCGGGCGGCAGCGTGCTGCCGCCGCTGCCCGGGGCGCCGCCCGTGCCGGTGGCGCCACCGCCCGTGCCGGGAATCGAGCCGCCGGCCGCAGAGCCACCCTCGGCGGTGGCGCCTCCTCTTGCGCTCGCGCCTCCCGTGTTGCCGCGCCCGCCCGTGCCGCTGCGCCCGCCCGTGCCGCTGCCGCCGCCCGCGCCGGTCGTGCCGCCTGCCTGCCCGCCTCTGCCACTGCTCCCACCACTGCCCACAGCGCCACCGGCGCTCGGGATCCCGCCCGAGGCCGGGCTTCCGCCGGAGTCGCTGCCGCCGCCCGCGCCAATCGTGCCACCGGAGCTTGCGGCACTTCCGGTGTTGGCCTGGCCGCCAGTGCCCGTGGCTCCGCCCGCAACCTCCGTGCCGCCCGCGCCGCTTCGGCCGGCGTCGCCGCTGTCGTTGCAGCCGCCAACCAGGCCTATGGACAAGAGTGCTAGGACTATCTGGCGGAGCGTCATCTGATCCCCCTACGACTGCTTCTTCGGAGGAAAGGTCGCCGACGCCAAGGCGCGAGGCTCAGGGGAGTGGGGGCCCGCTGCCCAAGGCGCGAGGCGGCGCGTGCTAGCATTGCACGATGGGGCAGGATCGGCCGCCCTCGGACAAGGAGTTGGGTGAGCCTTCTCGGCCCGCGGGGACGACCAAGAATGCGATGAGCGGTCTCCGGCTTGTATGCAGCGAGCCTTCACGAGCGGCGGCGACGCCAGAGAGCCGTCGTGTCAACGACGACTTCGCCCGCATCGCCGGCATCCGGCGCGGCGACCCCGCGGCGGCGACCGCGCTCTACGAGCAGTACCGGGGTCTGGTGGAGCGCACCTTGGTGCGCATCCTGGGCTTCGACTCGGAGCTGGCCGATGCCGTGCAAGAGACGTTCATCCGCGCGCTTTCCTCCTCGCGGCTGCTGCGCGATCCCCAGGCGCTGCCCAGCTGGATGATGCGCGTTGCGGTCTTCACGGCGTCGGATCTCATCCGCCGGCGGCGGCGCCGGCGCTGGCTGCAGTTCTTCTCCGAGCCGCAGGACATGATCGATCGCGACAACGAAATGGTCTTCGCGGTCGAGTCGGACCTGGAAACGCGCCAAGCGCTGCAAGCCGCGCACGCCGTTCTGAGCAGCCTGCCGGTGGACGAGCGCATCGCTTTCTCCTTGCGGCGTCTCGACGGCATGGAGCTCAAGGATGTGGCCCGCGCCTGCGGTTGCTCGCTCGCCACCATCAAACGGCGGTTGGTGCGGGCGGAGAAGCGTTTCTTGGCGCGCGCCCAGAGGCACGCGGCTCTCGAAAGATGGTTGGCCGACGAGGGAGGAGCGGGAACATGAGCAACTTGCGCGATCTCGGCCAACGCATGGCCGGACTGCAGGACCGTCGCTTGGCGGAGTTGCGGCAAGAGACGAGCCCGCCATCCTCGGCTCTTGGCGAGCACCTTCTGCGCCGCTCGGCGGAGCGGCGGCGGCGCCGTCGGGTGACGATGTTTGCGGTGGCGGCGGTTCTGGTGGCGGGAGGCGCTTTCTCGGGATTGCGCCTTTGGCCCGCGCCCGAGCCGGCGACCGTGGCCACCGTGCGCGCCCAGGCCGGCCAGCGAGTCGCGGCGTCCCTGCTCGACTTGACGCTGGCCTTCGAGGATGGCTCGCGCGTCGAGCTTTCGTCCGGATCCTCGCTGCGCACGGTGACGGTGGGGCCGGCTGCCGCCAATCTCGAGCTCGAGCGGGGGCGGGCCACGGTGCGCGTGGTTCACCGGCGAACCACACGCTGGACGGTGCGCGCGGGCAGCTACCGTGTCACGGTGACCGGCACGCGCTTTCGCGTGGACTGGCGGCCGGAGAGGGGCGCCTTTGCGGTCGCCGTCGAGGAGGGCAGCGTGCGGGTAAGCGGCGGCCTGCTCACGGAGCCGGTCGACGTGAGGGCAGGGCAGTCGGTCGCGTTCGAGCAGGGCCGCGCGGCAGGCGCGATCTCGGCCGCGCCGGTCGCACCCGAGCCTCCGGCGGAGCCAGGCGCGGCGCCGTCCGAATCCGCGGCACCGGCGGCACCACCCGCGCTTCTGCCCAGCCCGCTGGGTCTGGAGCCGGCGAGTCGCAGGTCGGCCGCGCAGCGCCTTGCGGCGCCGTCCTGGCGCGAGCAAGCCGAGGCGGGCCGCTACCGGGACGCGATGGCCGAGGCCGAGCGAAAAGGCTTTGCCGGCATCTGCCGGGAAGCCGCGGCTGCGGATCTGCTGACTCTGGCCGAGGCGGCTCGCTACGCCGGGCGCTCCGACCGCGCCGAGCAGGCGCTCAAGACGGTGCGCGCCCGCTTCGGGCGCAGCGACGACGCGGCCGTGGCGGCCTATGTGCTGGGGCGAATCGCCGCCGAAACCCGGCGCGACTACGCCGATGCCGCGCGCTGGTTCCGCGCCTATCTCGCCGAGCAGCCGGGTGGTAGGCTGGATCGCGAGGCTGAGGGCCGTCTGCTTGAAGCGCTGGCGTTCATGGACCGCAAGACCGCTCGGGAGGCGGCGCGCCTCTATCTGCGGCACTACCCGTCGGGCCCCCACGCGGCTTTCGCGCGCAACCTGCTCGGCCCGTAGTTTTCTTTCCCCGAGTCCGCGCGGGGCGAGGGTGAGGGGAGTCCTGTGCGCAAGTCTTCTCGCCCTCGTTCTCGCCCAGCCGCGGCCCGGCCGCGCCGCCGACCAGGCCCCCCGCGTGGTCCTCATCGAGGATCCGGCCGAGACCACCATCCTGCCGCGCTTGCGCGCCGAGCTCGATGGCCTCGGGCTCGACGTCCGGACGATCGCCAAGCACGAGAACGAAGCGCTGCCGCGCGACCTCATCGCGGCCGCGCGTGCCGTGGGCGCGGTGGCCGCCTTTCGCATCGTGGTCGAGGGCGATCGGGCGGATGTGTGGATCGCCGACCGGGTGACGGGCAAGGTGGTGCTGCGCGAGATGCTGCCGCGAGGGGCGCGGATCGACGGCCGCGTCGTCGCCCTGCGCGCCGTCGAGCTTTTGCGCACCAGCCTCATGGAGCTCGACGAGCGCCGGCCGCCGCAAGGCGAAGTGCCCGCGCCGCCGGCCCTGACCCAGACCTCGGGCTTGCTGCCGGATCTGGAGCGTTTTTCCCTGACCGCCGAGTCGTCGTTTCTGTGGAGTCCGGGCGGCTGCGGCCCCGGCGTCGGCGTCGGCGCGGCGGTCGCCTGGCGGCCGTCCTGGCTCGGCGTCCGCCTCTCGGGCGGCAGCGTGCTCGCCCCGGCCACGCTCACGCGAGCGGTAGGCACGGGCGAAGTCACGACCCGCTGGCTGGCCCTCGACGCCTTCGTGCAGCCGCGCCGCACGCGCATAGCCTGGCGTCCGCGCGCGGGTCTCGGCATCGCCGCGCTGGCCACCCATCTGCGCGGCGTGGCCGACCCGCCACGCGCGTCGAACCAGGAAACCGTGTACACCTTGTCGCCCATGGCGTCGGTCGATCTCGGCTGGGCCGCGCATCGGCGCGTGCGCCTCCGTCTCGGCCTGGCCTACCTTCGCCCCCTGCGCAGCGTGGACATCTTGATCGCCGGCGCATCGGTCGGCAGCTACGGTCGCGACATCTTCCTGGCCGGTCTCGGCGTGGACGTCGTGTTGCCGTAGAGGGCGTCTGAAAAGCACCAGAGGTCCGGTTTCGAGACGCGAAAGCAGGCAGCCTACGACCCCGCGTGAAGCACACTCACTCTCTCCCGTCCAGGGTCGGGCAGGGTAAGGAAGACGGAAACACCCTCATCTCGAGGTCTGTCCCGAAATCGCGAGCGACGGGCGCAGCGTGGTGACGGCGCCGTAGCGTGCACCGCTCAGGACGGTGAAGGTGCACCAGAACGCGGGATGGTGGCGGTTGTCTGCGGAACTCGGGGACGTCTGAAGAGTCGAGACAGCCGTCGGCGGGGCGCCCGGGTGAAGCCTAGCGTAGCCCTCCGCCTGCGACAGCGAGTACAACCACAGCGCCAGCAGCATTCGTGGACTCTTGAGCGACCGTCCCGCCGCACCTTCCACCGCGTCGCAGCCTTTGCCGAAGCCTGACAGATCGAGCTTTCCCAGCAAGCTCCACGGCAAGCGAGTGGGATGCCGCGGCTCCAAGGCATCCTCGGGAAACTCAAACCGCATCTCCCTTCCTGTGCTCGTTGCGGCTCCTCGATCCGCAGTTTGCCGACGCCACTCCGGGCTGTCTTCATGCCATCGTCGGCGTACTGCAAGTCCCCGAACAACAGGGCGTCTTCTCCATGATTACGGATGAATCACATCCCAAGCAGGTTTTCGATCCTCTCGTCGTAAGGGGTCGATTGGATCCAGGAATTCCGACTTCCTCCGCGCTTTCACCGACGGTCGAATGCCCCGATCCTCTTCGGCCAGATTCCGAGGGTTCTTGACCAGGGCTCGTTCTGCCGCTTCGAAATGACGATGGACCTTGCGGCTGCGTGGCCTACCAGTTCACCAGTCTGTCGCCGTTTAGGTAGAGCGCGCCATCGTCGTAGGAAGCGTAGCCGGGGCCGGACCCCATGATGGCCGTCGGATCGCTCGTCACGGCGCCGGTGACGGTCACGTAGGCCAGGACATCGAGCTGGTTGTACATGCGTGCCCCCGCCGCCAACGTCAGGTTGCCTGTCACCTTCAGGTTCCCGGTCCGGAAGTGGTTGCGCACCGTCAGGGTGCCCGAGGGCGGCGTGATGTTGGCGACGCTGAAGGGCGCGTTGCCATCGGTGTCGCCCGTCAGGTCGCCTGCCTCAAGGACGCCGGTGGCGATCGCTAGGTCGCCGGAGGGGTGGGTGATCTTGTAGCTGCCCATGCGCAACGCGCCGGGTGAGGTTTCGCCCCCGGGGAACAGGAATTCGGCGTTGGTGATGTTGAGGTCGCTACCGGCCTGCAGCGGCGATGCCCCAGTCGTGTCGATGAACTTCCCGGTCAGCGTCTTGCCCGCCAGCAGGGTGATGGTCTGCGCCACCGTGCCCTGGAAGCTCGTCGCGGTTACGGTGTAGTCGCCATTCTGGGCGAGGTCTCCGCCTAGGTCGATGGTCATCGTGCCCGCGTTGTAGGCAGCATAGCCGGGCCCCTGGCGCACGATGCCGTTGTTGGTCAAGCTGCCGCTGATGGTCACGACCGCGTCCGTGTTGCTCTGGTTGTAGAAGGCGCTGCTCGGGGCCACGACCACCGATCCGGTGATGCTGGTCGTCGCCGTGCGGATGTCGCCCTCTAGGGTCAGAGTACCGGTGGAAGCGACGATTCGACCCGCGCTCAGGGTGGCGCCCGCGAGACCCACGATCTTGCTGGCGCGGAGCGCGCCGTTTACGACCTTGAAATCGCCGGCCGCGAGGGTCAGCTGGAAGTCGCCCATGTCGAAGAGCGCGCTGCCCGACTCGACCGTGCCCAGCGTCAGGGTTGTGCCCTCCGCGGTGATCTCGCCGCCCACCTGCAAGCCCGAGGCGGGGTTGTCATCGACGAAGCTGCCCGCCATCTTGGCCCCCCCCGCGTAGGTGACGATCTGCGTCGTCGCGCCCGTGAAATGGGTGGAGGCAGGTGCGTAGGCGTTGTACTGCGACAAGTTGCCACCGACGTACACGTCCAAGGTGGCGCCGTCGGTCGAGGCGTAGTCCGGGCCATTCCGCACCGCCCCCAGGTTCATGAGGTTGCCCATCACCTGAATCTTGGCTTTGCTCTGGTAGGCCCCGCGCAGGGCGGCTCCCGAAACCACGGTCAGGTTTCGGCACGTGGCCACCGCCTGCGCGGCGGACAGATCGACCTGCACCTCGCCATTGATCTGCACGTCGTCGGCCGCAGTAGGAATCACGCCGCACACCCAGGTGGTCGTTGCGTGCCACAGGCCCCCGGCCGTCGTCGAGTTGACGACGGCGCCCGGGATGCAGGGCACGTCGCCCGGCGCGATGTCGGCCCCTGGCAGGTCCGAGAGCACCGCGACATCGCGCACCGTCATATCCGGAGAGGCCACCAGATCCGGTTTGCCGACTTCGAGGCCACCGTCCGGCAGGCCGCCGCCCACATCGCCGGCGGGGAACGCCACGTCGAGCCGGTGCGCCGCATCGGGCGACGGCAGAGGTGAGCCGGCGTCCACGCCCCCCGACGGCAGGGTCCCGTCCGGGTTGAGAATGGTGAAGGGCACGCTGACGGCCACGCTGCTGTGGCCCGCCGCATCTGTGATCGATACGACCAGCGTGTACGTACCGGAGGAATTCGAAGCGGGCTTGAGATCGATGAAGAGGGTCCCGCTGGTCTGCAACCCGATGCCGGCTACGGCGATGACCGAGTGCGAAGCCTGCCCCGCGATGCCGACATTGACCGTCGCGACGTCCCCCTGGGAATCCGAGAAGGACACGTTCACGTGTAGAGGATCGCCGTTCTTGGCCGGATTGTTGGTGACGACGACACCTGTCACCGCCGGGGCGGCCGCGCTGGTCCCGTCCGAGGGGACCGGCCCCGATTGCGGCGTGCCCGTCGAGAAGCCGACGAGGCCGCCGCCTTCTGCGTCTCCATCACCGCCCCCACAGGAAATGGAGAGAACTCCGAACAGAGTGGAAGCCAAGGCCACGAAGGTGAAGTGCTGCATGTGTCACGCTCCTGTGAGGTATGGGCCCCGTTAGCATATCACGGCCTGCCCCCCTGTTCCCGAGTGCCCGAGGGCCGGGATGTCCGCATCGCCAGCTCCCGCGAGGCCGTTGACCACGCAAGTGAGCGTCATGCCGCCCGCGGAAATGGCGATTCTGTCGGACACGCCGGCGATCTCCTGAGGCGGCACCTCGCTGCGGATTGCCACTCCAACCTGATCGACGAGCTTCACCGTTTCCTCGAAGCGGGCTCTCGCAGCGAGCACGGGTCGTGTCGATCGTGGACATCTTGATCGCCGGCGCATCGGTCGGCAGCTACGGTCGCGACATCTTCTTGGCCGGTCTCGGCGTTGACGTCGTGTTGCCGTAGGGATGACCTACTCGCAGTATCGCAGGCGGGCGATGTGCAGGGTGGTTTGGCCGGGGCCGTTGGGGCCGGAGACGGTGCGGGTGAAGTCGGGCGCGGGGTTGACGAAGGGCCAGGCCACGTCGCCGCTCGGCAGGACCACGGGCTCCGCGTTCGCGGTGGTGGGCGCGCCCGGCGCCAGCTCGTTCGAGAGCGGCGCGCCGTTGCCGTCGAGGAGCACCAGGTGGGTGCCCACGAAGTTGCCGAGATACATGGCGTACTTCCCCGGCGCCGGTTCCGTGATGGCGATCTCGACGTACACCATCACGAAGTGGCCGGGCCCGTAGGGCACGACGTGCAGGTTCCATTCTTCGACTCCCGGCGTGCGGGTGAGCCAGAGCGGGCCGCCGACGACGTTGAAGCCGGTGTCGAGCCGGGCCATGCGGATGTCGTGGCCTTGGTGCTCGTTGGTGTCGCCCAGGGACAGCCAGAACACGAGGTAGCCGTCCGCGATCTTGACTAGGCTGCCGAGCTTGGCGCCCGAATAGCCGGCCCATTGCACCTCCTGGTCGGACACCGGACGGTCGGACTCGAGCTCGGTGAACTTGAGGCCGGGGCGCCCTTGCTGCACGCACAGGCCCGTCATCTGCGGCAGGCTCGCGTACCTGGCGCCGACCAGGTTGACTTTGCCGTTGTCCGCGATCAGACGAATGCCGCCGTTGTTCTGGCAGCCGGAGGCCATCGGCCACGGCGCGGGACGCAGGAAGGAATCGCGGAAGACGAGAGCGTCGTGCCAGTAGCTTTCCGCGGGATCGCCCTTTCCGCCTCGGACGGCGAAATAGGCGCCGTAGGTGGAATCGTTCCAGACGAGCTGGCCGTCGAGAAAAGGCGAATAGAGCGTGCGGCTTTCCGTCGCGTCCTCCGACAGGCTGCCCGTAAGCGGCACCCGCCAGCGTTCCAGGCCGTCCTGGTGGCGCGACAGGAAGGCCACGGCATTGCCGTCGCCGAGGTCGATCGGGGTGCCGGGATTCTCGTCGCGGAAGAGCAGGGCGAAGCCGTCGTCATGCGCCACCAGTCCCGAGACTTCCTGGCCGGTGGGCAGGACGACGTCGGCCGCGCGGCGGGCGAGGGTGGCGTCGAGCGGGGTGACGTGCACCCCGAGCGGCGGCTGCGGGCCGCCGCCGGCCACGGTGGCGGGGTTGACCTCCAGCCACGCGATCTGCGCTTGCCCGTCGGGTTGCACGGCCAGGGCCACGCGCTCGTCCACCGGGAAACGGTCGTAGCCCTGCTTCTGCCAGGCGATGTCGCGGTCGACCGGGATCGCGACGAACTGAAGCCGCTCCGCCAGCGTGGCCGGGCAGGGCGTGGGGCTGTCCCCGCTGTCCGGCAGCCCGCCGATGATCTCCACGCGCCGCTGCCCGCATCTCGTGGCGGCCAGGACGAGGACCAGGCACCCGGCAATCTCGGGGGCGAGGGCGCGGCGCATGGGCGAAGCATACTGCAACGGCACGCACGCGTCGCTCACGCCGCCCGCGGTGGCTCTACTCGCACCGCTTGCGCAGCTCCGCGAAACGCACGTCGCCGGGAACCAGCTTGGCCAGCGCGGCGAAGCGCTCGCGGGCGCGCGCACGGAAGCCCAGCTCGCAGGACCAGGTCGCGTCGATGTAGTGGCGCCAGGCCAGGTAACCGCGCACTTGGCGATCTTGCGTGGCCTCGGCCAGGGCCGCCGGCGAAAGCGGCGGCCAGATTCGCGTCGCCGTGCCGCCGGCGGGCGCCCACAGGCGGCCTGCCGGGGCCAGGGCCGAGCGGACCTCGGGCGGCGTCACGGGATCGGGCTCGATGCGAACCGGGTGCGTCCTATCGAGGACGGCCCACGCCCGGTCCAGCCCCCGGCGAGCTCGATAGGCGTCGATGACCGGGGCCAGCTCGGGCCGGGCCGCGCGCGCGCGCTCGGCGTAGGCCGGGTTGGGCGCGAAGGGCAGGTGCGCCCACAGCACGTCGGGGCGCGCGCCCTCGACGAAGCGCTGGTGGCCGACGAGGAAGCCGGTCTCGAAGTGCTGGGTGAACAGCGCCCCGCGCGCCGGCACGTCTGCCAGCAAGGCCCGCGCCTCGGCGTCGGCCGCCTGCGCCCCGCGCAGCCCGGGGTAGCGCGCCGGCGACGGGAAACGCGTGAGCGCGCCGAGCAGGAAGACGACGGCTAGGATCAGGCGCAGCGGTCGCAGGCGGAAAAGGGCGGTGCCCACCGCGATGGCGATGCCCGAGCACACGGCGATGAGCGCGAACGCCGGGCCGAGGTAGCCGCGAATGTCGGGATTGCCGGGATCCAGGCCGCCCACCAGGGCGGCGATCAGCGAGCCCAGAGCGCCGAGCAACAGGGCCAGGCCGGCGACGCGCGACGGGGATCTGCGCAGCAAGAAATACGCTCCGGCCGGCGCAATCAGGGCGAAGGCCAGCGTCAGCTCCTCCAGGGGCAAAAAGGGCAGATCCGCCGGCGAGGCGTTGTCGTGCACGATGCCGGTCTTCTCCGTGAAGGTGCGCGCGGAAACCACCCACCACAGCCCGCTCGGGCCGCGGCCGTCGCCCCAAAGCACGTTGTCGATGCCGCGGTCGGCCGCCGCGAACAGAGCGGAGGTGCGCAGCGGAATGTAGGCGTGAACCAGCAGGCCGGCCGCGAAAGCGGCCAGGGCCCAGGCCACGAAGCGAACCCGCGCCTGCGAGTGGACCAGCATCGGCAACGCGGCTGCCACCGCGCCCAGCCCGACCAGCCCGGCGATGAGCGAGTGATTCCCTACGCCGAATCCGACGAGCATCGCCGCCAGACAGGCCAGCCGAGGATCCTTCTCGCCGTGCGCGCGCAAGGCCAGCCACAGGGCCCCGAGCGAAAGCGCAGTCTGGGTGGCGTAGACCTCGGCGCGGTTGCTCACGATCACCACCCCGGGCGCGTAGGCGAAAGCCAGGGCGGCCGCGGCCGCGATGAGCACGCGCGTGGCCGGGCCCGTCGTCTCGCGGACCAGAGCCACCTTCTCGGCCGCGGCAAGCACGAGCAGATACACGAGCACGGCTGCCAGGGCGCCCGCCGCGGCTTGGGACAGGGCGACCTTGAAGGCGATGCTGCCCAGGGGCAGCAGGGTGCAGAGCTTGGCAAGGAGCAGGGTGGTCTCCTCGCCGGGCGGGTGCGCGACGCCCAGGCCAAAGGCCGCCGTGGCCAGCTCGGCCGAATCGAGGGGATAGGCGGTCGGCGTGGCGCAGAAGGCGTACGCGGCGAAGGCCAGGAAGCCCACGCCCAGCCCGCCCCACAGCCTGGGGTCTGCCGCCCTATCGTCGTTCGTCTGCTCGGGCACTTCGCACCTATGTTACCGTCATGCCCATGCCCGTGGGCGAAATCGCTCTGTCGAAGTTCCCGGTGCTGGTGGTGGACGACGAAAGCGACAACCTGGACGCTTTCCGGTTCACCTTCGGCAAGACCTTCGCGTTGCACTTCGCCAGCAGCGGCGAGGAGGCGCTGGCGCTGGCGCGCGCGCACGACATGGCCGTGGTGGTCACCGACCAGCGCATGCCGCGCATGACCGGCCTCGAGCTGCTGCGCGCGGTCCGCGACGTGCGACCCGACGCCATCGGCATCATCGTGACCGCGTTCACCGACGTGGACGTGCTCATCGAAGCGATCAACCTGGGGCGCATCTACCGCTACGTCACCAAGCCCTGGGACAGCAAGGAGCTGCGCGGGATCCTGATCCAGGCCGTCGAGCGCTTCCACCTGGTGCGCGAGAACCGCCGCCTGGCCGAGCAGCTGGCGGAGTACGCCGGCATTCTGTCGCGCGACGCCCACGGCGAGTTCAACTTCGGGGCCATCGTCGGCGATTCGCCCGCCCTGAAACAGGTGCTGGCCAAGGTCGAGCAGGTGGCGCAGACGCAGGCCACGGTGCTCCTGCGCGGCGAAACCGGCACGGGCAAGGAGATGGTGGCGAGGGCCATCCACATCAACAGCGCGCGCGAGGCGCGGCCCTTCGTGCGCGTGAACTGCGCGGCCCTGGCGCCGGGCGTGCTGGAGTCGGAGCTGTTCGGCCACGAGAAGGGGGCTTTCACGGGCGCGGTGGCGCGGCGGCCTGGCCGCTTCGAGCTGGCCGACGGCGGCACCTTGTTCCTCGACGAGGTCGGCGACCTGCCGCTCGACGTGCAGGTCAAGCTCCTGCGCGTGCTGCAAGAGCGCGAGTTCGAGCGCGTGGGCGGCGTCGACACGGTCAAGGTCGACGTGCGCCTCATCTCGGCCACCCACCGCGACCTGGAGCGCCTGATCAACGAGGGCAAGTTCCGCGAGGATCTCTACTACCGGCTCAACGTTTTCCCCATCACCATGCCGCCTTTGCGCGAGCGGCCGGGCGACATTGCGCTCCTGGTCGAGCACTTCATCGGCAAGTACGCGCGCAGCACGGGCAAGGCCATGCGCGGGGCCGATCCCGCGGCCATTGCCAGCCTCGCGGCCTATCCCTGGCCCGGCAACGTGCGCGAGCTGGAGAACGTCGTCGAGCGCGCCATGATTCTCGCGACCTCGGACGTGCTGACGGCCGCGGATCTGGATTTCGGCCGCCGGTCCGCGCCCCCCCTGTCCCTCGTGCCTCCGCCGGCCGGCGCGAGCGGGCCGACCGCGATCGACGGCGCTCGCTCGCTCTCGCGGCGCTTGGGCGAGCAGGAACGCGCCGAGATCGTGACCGCGGTCGAGCAATCCGCCGGCAACATCGCCCACGCCGCGCGGGCCCTGGGCATCAACCGCTCGACGCTCTACTACCGCATGCGCAAGCACGGCCTTGAGCACCTTCTGCCCACGCGGGAAGAGCCGGCGTCGGGCCCATCGCCCGTGGCCGAGTAGGCGCGATTCGTCGCGTCCTGCGGGCTCAGCCTTGTTTCGCCAGATCGTAGACGAGCCAGCCCACGTCCACGGCGTGGACCAGCACCAGCAGCAAGGCGGCGGCGGCCACGAGGCGGAACAGGCGCGGACGGCGTTTTTCCAAGATGCGCCAGCCTTCGAGGCACAGCAGCGCGAAGCCGCACAGCGCGGGCAAGACGTAGATGAACTTGAACGTGATGTAGCTGCGATAGACGTACGTCACCCGGAGCAGCGCCAGCACGAAGACGCCCGTGCCGGCGAGCGCGGCGAGCCGCAGGAAGCCTTCGCGATCGAGGGTTCGCGCGCCCATCGCCGCGCGGCGCCGCCAGATCGCGCGCAGGCTGCCTGCCACGCCTAGCCAGAACACGGCGAGCACCGGCAGGCCGGTCAGCAAGGCGATGCGGCCGAGGAGCAGCACTTGCGGGCGCCGACTCTGCCATTGGGGCGGCCAGGACTCGAAGCGCGCGAAGAAGGCGCGGCCGTAGAGCTGGCTCCAGAAGGACGTGCGGTGTCGAGGCAGGGGCGCCGGCTCGTTTTCGGTGTAGGGGTGCGCGAGCATGTCGGCAAGGCGGAAGGTGAAGTAGCCCGAGACGATCGACACGATCCCCGGCTTCGGATCCTGGGTTTCTTGCAGGAACGACGGCGGGGGCCGCCTCGCGATGACCAGCGTGAAGGGATCGCCGGTGATCCGGTGGCTGGAGAGGTAGCCGCCGAGAAGCGGCAGGGGCACAAGCAGCAGCAGGGCGATGACGCCCCAACGGCCGAGCAGCGCCGAGCGGGCCTCCCGCCATCGTTGCGAGAGCAGGCCAAGCCCGATGTTGAACAGGCAGAGGAGCGTGACCAGGACGCCGGAGGCCTTGGTTGCCGCCGCCAGCGCGCAGGCGAGCACGCAGGCCAGAAGCCGGCCGCCGCTCGGGTTCGCGAAGAAACCGTGGGAGGCCACGAAGGCGGCAACGCCGAAGGCGATGACCATCGAGTCGTTGGTCGCCTGGGCGCTGATGCCGAGCCAGCTAGGGTTGAGCGCCACGACGGCGAAGACCAGGCTGCGGAGGGCGTCGGATGTCGCCAGCCGATTGAGGAAGCGGGCGAGAAGGAAGAGGGCGCCGATGGCGAATGCGACGTTGAGGAACTGAGCGGCCAGAACCAACGACGTCTCGGAGCGTAGCGAGAGCGCCTTCGCGACGCCGGCCACGGCGAGATAGAAGAGCTTGGGATGATGGCACTCCCAGCATTCACGCGCCTTGGGCAGGACCCCGGTGTCGAGGATGCGGTGGACGACTTCCATGTGGGGGTCGTTGGCCCAGCGGTTGACGGCGGCAAGAAGCAGGCGCAGCGCCGTGGCCAGGGCAAAAACCGGCCAAACCCATGACCGCGCGAACCACGGCCGCTTCATGACGACACTCTAGCAGCACCTTTGCGACGATTCGCCGCTTCTGTGGCACGGGCCCCCTACGTGGATCTGGTCGGCGCTCTGTGAAGGATCCGAGCTACGGGTCCGACCGTTCCTTGCCGCCCTCGGAGGCGGGCTCGGGCGGCTTGGGCTGCACGGCCTCATGGCCGATGCGCGTGGGCGCGGCTTCGCTGGCGGGCACGGAGACGGCGAAGCCGACCACGGTCGGGGCAGCGGAGATGTTGAGCGGCCCGGGCCGGGGCTCGACGAAGGCGGTGACCGGCGCGCTCGGCGTGGCCGGCGAGGGGGCCGGAGGGGATGCTGCGACTGGCGGCGACGCCAACGCGGGTGGTGCTGGCAGCTGCGGGGCCGGTGGCGCAGGCGAAGGTGGCGCGGCGCTCTCCGGCGCGGCCGGCGCCGTTGCAGGCACCGGGGACGGCGCCGGTGCCGGTTCGGGGGCGGCGGGCGCCTTTGCCTCGATGAAGGCCTGGGCTTCGAGCAACTCGGGCGGCAGCTCGATGCCGAACCTGAGCAACGAGGGCGGCTTGTCGTCCTTCCGCTCGGCGGGCGGCGGCGCCTCCGCGGGGGGCACCATGTCGAGGTCGATCGCGGAAGGCAGGCCGGCCACCACGTCGGGGCCAGGGGCCAGCGGCTCGATGGCCATCGCCGGGCCGGGCTTGAGGGAAGAGATGGCGAGCGGATCTCGCGCGGGCGGCGGCTCCGGCTTGTCCGCGGGCTTGGGCCGGATCTGGCCGCGCGGCTCCACGCCGCGCAATACCGGTTCTTGGTACTCCTCGCTGCGACCCCAATCCAGCAGCTCGCCGTGCAGGTAGACCAGGTTGCCCAGGATGCCGGCCGCGACGAAGGCCGGGTAAAGCTCGACCGTAAACGACAGCCATCGGCCGAGGAAGGGAACGGGCAGAAGGGCCAGGCCCGCGCCGAGCAGGGCCGCGACGCCACCTGCCAGAAGCAACACCAGCACGACGGCCAGCACCGCCAAGAAGTAGTCCTTGCCCATGTGGAAAATGGTCTTGGCGACGAAGATGGGGTTCAGGATGTAGCCGCAGCTCAGATCGGTGGCCGCCGCGATGAGGGCCATGGGGGCATAGAGCACGCCCAGCACGGCGAGCAGCCAGACCGCCGGATCCATGTAGCTGTCCAGGTTGACCAGCCCGCCGAGTCCCTGGCCGGACGCGAGGTAGATGTAGAGGATGGCCGGCAGCCACACGATGGCGGTGGCGAGGATGCCTTTGCCGGCCGGAGCGATGATGTCCGACTGGATATCCGTGAATCCAAACACACCCATGCGGCGCTGGCCGGCGGCCACGCCGCGGATGATGAAGAACACGAAGGCCCAATAGAGCCCCTGGCGCAGCACGAAGGCGCTCCCGTACACGAACATCATGCTCGCCCCGATGTAGGAGGTCAGGGCGCGGACAAAACCCACGAAGAAGAGCGAGATGATCCCGGCGCTGCCCAGGGGAAAGTCGAAGGCCATCCACAGCCGTCGCGAAAACGGCTGCGCTTGGGATCGGTGCACGGTGATGGTCTCGACGCCGCGGCCGCAAGCGCAGCACACCGGGATCTGCGTGCCCTTGGGCCCGCCCGGCTGCTTGGACACGCAGTCCGGGCACAGGTGCGCTCGGCATGTCGCACAGAACCATCCCGCCGGCTCCCGGGGATGACGGCGGCACGTGCGCTTGGCCAGCATGCCCCCATTACATCACCGGAAGGGTGGGGCGGATCAAGGATCGGGCGTTTCTAGTAGTCGCACCCCTGCGAGGGCTCCGTGCCCGGAGCGGCGTCCACGCAGGTCAGACACTGCATGGCGACCTTGGTGCCCTCGGGCAGCGTCGAGCCCGGCTTGCGCACGACGTTCACCATTTGGCTGGGAGCGGAGTCGGTTGCCGGGCAACGCTTGGCCGCGTCTATCTCCGCTGCGTTTCCGTCGGGTTTGCCGAACGTAACCTGCCAGCAGTCGGTGGCGTGTGTCGCATCGCAGGCGGGCAGCGATTCCGGGCTCTCGTCGTACGCGATGGTGGTGTTGCCCTTCGCGTCCTTTGCCGTCCGTGGGATCCGGTACGCGACCCGGCAGTCGGGCTGCAAGCCGGGCTCGTCGCTTCTGTCCACGAGCTTGAAGGGGACGCACAGATCGCCCATCTTGTTACGCAGCGCCAGGCCGATGCCCGCCATGGCCGGGCCGAAGTCCGGCTCGCAGATGCTGTAGGCCAGCCGGCTCTGGGCCGGGAACTCGTCGAGAAAGGCCTTGATACGCAGACCGCCGGCCGCCCCGTGCTCGGCCGCGGTCTTGTCCCAACCGGAGCTTGCCGGCGGGAAGTCCGGGTCGTAGCAGATGGGCCAGATGTCCCACACCTGCTCCCCCTCCATGCCCGGCGTCGGATCGGGCACGCGATCGATCTTGTAGACCTTGGCCGCGGTTTCGTCCCGGCGCGGGGTACCGTAGATCGCCGCGACCAGGATTTTCTCGTCGGCCTCCGCGCCCCCGCCCTTGAGCTGCTTGATCGCAAGGGCGAGGTCGGAAACCCTGAGGAGCGGATTGCACGAGGTGGCGACCGAGGTGTCGACCTGCGAGGCATCGCAAGTGTCGTCGGTGCGGGCTCGGCAGCCTTCATAGGGAACCGAGACCGCGGTCGTGATCGGGAAGGACAACTCTGCGCCCTCGCACTCGTGCGCCCGGGTGGCGCAACGCAGGCTCCAGGCCTCCGTTCGCTCCCGGTTGTCGAACATCCGGGTGTCGGGCGGCGCGGAGCAGTCGTCCTCGTCGGTCAGAATCACGATGCCCAAGTAGGCCTCGGGGCGCAGGAACGCGAGCTGCGCCTGGTTGTCCGCGAGGTAGAAGGCCCATTGCAGCGCCGCGAGCTGGTGTTCGAAGCCGCACCCCTCGACACCGAGGTTGCCGGCCAAGCACCCGAAGACCTGGCTGATGTCCCCCGTGAAGTTTAGCGGCTGGTTCTTGACGTATTCCAGCCAGCGGGCGTTGGGGTCGGCGCCGCACGAGCCGGCGTCACGCATCTGGAAGCCGCCGCGATCGCCGAAGAGAGCCTGGTTGCCACACTGGGTGGAGTAGGCGGCGCCCAGGTCGCTGTCGAGGATGGCGATACGCAGATCGGGCAACGTATGGTCCTCGGGATCGCGCAGGGCCTCGATGAGCTTGGGGAACTGCGCCTTCATCTTGTCCTGCTTGGGCTTCATGGACGGCGAATTGTCGACCATGAACAAGAGGTCCAGGTGGCGCATGGGCACGATGGTGATCTGCGCGTGGCTTTCCTGGATCGGCTCCGGCGTCGGTTGCGTGAGCGGGTGCGAGGCGCAGGCAGAGAGCGCGGGCAGGACTCCCGCGAGCAGGGGTGTCCAAGTCATGGGGAAGATGCGTGTGCGGTCGCGGCGAGTGACAGCTTCCATGGCAGCCCTCCTGCTCCGCGAACGAGCAAGAGCCGTGCCTTCGGCAAGATCCGCCAAATCGGCGCCGGAACGCGGTCGTCGGCCCCCGGGCTGCCAACCTGGGTTGCACTTGGCAATCGCAGGTTGGCGGCCGGCGGGCCACTGCAACTTCCCCACGAGCGCCTCCGCAGCCGGCGAACCCAGACGGCAAAAGGTACCAGCGGCTCAGTGCTGAACGTGTCCAGGGACAAGCTCAGGAGTGTCCGTACGCCGATCCCTCCCCTGGCAATTCAAGAAGTCTTTCCGAGGCGGTCTGGAAGGTATTGCGTACGAAGACATGGCACGAGGCCGTCAGGTCGCAGACAGAGGATCTGTTCGGTTCGCCGGTTGGTCGAGCTTTCTCGGGTCGCCTTGCTGAGACGCGATCAGGACATTCACCGGCCGATCCGAGGGAGATCAACCTCTTCCCCCGCCACCCGCGCCGCCTGCACGTCGTCATCGAAGATCTGAAGCCCGTCGTCGTCCACCAGGTAGCTCCCATATCCGCGCTCCTCCCGCACCACGCGCGCACGCTGCGCGCGTGACCACGGGTTCTCCCAGCCCGGGGCGCTGCCCACAACGACCTCCAGTGGCTGGTCCTTCTCCAGGGCCGCCTGCTTCAGGTCGTAGAGCTTGGGCTCGTCCCAGTGGACCCAGGGGGCGGGGAGGTGCTCGTCGAGGAAGCCCCAGCGGACGCGCACGGGACCGTGCAGGCGGCCGTATTCGTGCAGGGCGTAGAGCGATTTTGCGTCGGCTTCCAGGCGGGCCTTGAGCTTGCCCAACTGGCCACTCGCAAGGTAGCCGGCGAGCTTCGCCGGATCGCCGAAGGGCCTGGCGATGCGGCAGGTGCCTTGCACCAGCAGGGTTGGCGTCAGCTTCAGGCTGCGCCCCCTGCGGTTGAGCGTGATGCTCTTCTGCGGCGGGCCCAGCTCGGCCAGGCGGCGCGACTGCGGGTCGAAATCCAGGGCGCGCAGCAGGGCGCGCACGTCGATGGCGCCGATGACCTCGTAGTCGGAAAGGCGCGCGCGTAGGGTCGCAAGCTCGCCGTCAATGAAGGTCTCGACGGTGTGCCGGCCAACGTCGACCATGGCCACGGCCCGCGGGGCCGCCGGGGGGAAGGCGGCGAGCAGCGCCCGGCTCTGGCCGGCCAGCATCGCGTCGTGCTCCTTGCGCTCTTGCTCGTAGGCTCTGCGGCGCGCGTCCATGGCGGCCGGGTCGGGCCGCAGCGCCGCGCGCCCGCGCAGCTCGGCCAGACGCACACGCACGGCCTCGCGCACCGTCGCGACGGCCGCGTCGGCGCCGGCGGCGATCGCCCACCGCCCGTCGGCAAGAACCTCGATGGGCGAGTCGTGACGCCGGAACTTGGCGGAGTCCTGGCTCACGTAGGCCCATTGCGACTGCGCCCGCACGAACAACTCGACCTCGGCAGGCAGCATGGGGCCACCCGCGGCATCAAGGACCGCGAGCGCCAAGCGCTGCTGCGACCACGCCCCGAGCGAGGCGTTCTTCCAGGCCTCCTCCAACTCGGCCACGGATAGGCGCACCTCGGGCGCCGGCAGCGGCGCGACCGGCCTGGGCGCGGCCGGTGGCGCTTGCACCTTGGGCGGACGCAGGCCGAGACGGAAGGCCCACAGGTCGAGATCGTGGTCGTGGGGATCGAGATGGTACTGCTCGCCGTCGCGGTAGACCGGAGCGCGCGCCGGCCGGGATTTCTTGAGCGAGGCCAGGGCCTGCTCGCGCGGGGCGATGCCGGCCTGCTCGAAGCGCAGGGCGACCTCGGGCAGGGTCATCGGCTCGCCGCGCTCCAGCAGAGCGACGAGCAGCAGCGAGTAGCTGCTCGCCTCGGGGCGGTTCTTCACCGCTTCGAGCCGCGGAGGCACGATGCCGAGGATCTCGCACCAATGGTTGCCAGCCATGCCCCACGGGTTTCGCACGCCAGGTCGAGCCAGCGCAAGGCTGCCCGCAAGGCGCGCAAGAGAAACCGCTGACCGCGCCCGCGAGTGGGTCATGTAAGATCACACCCCATGCGCGCCATGATTCTCGAACGACAGGGTGAGCCGCTCAAGCTGGCCGAGATCGGAAGCCCGCAGCCCGGGCCCATGCAGGTGCAGTTGCGTGTCGAGGCCTGCGGCATCTGCCGGACCGACCTGCACGTCGTGGACGGCGATCTCAAGGAGCCCAAGCTGCCGCTCGTGCCGGGACACCAGATCGTCGGGGTGGTCGCTGCCTCGGGATCGCGGGTCGAGGGATTCCGAGTAGGCGAGCGCGTCGGCGTGCCCTGGCTGGGCGCGGCCTGCGGCGAATGCAGGTTCTGCCGGAACGAGCAGGAGAATCTCTGCGATCGCGCTCGCTACACCGGCTACCAGATCGACGGCGGGTTCGCCGAGTATTGCGTGGCCGACGCGCGCTATTGCCTGCGCATACCCGAAGGGCGGGAGGCCTGTGCCGTGGCACCCTGGCTGTGCGCCGGTCTCATCGGTTACCGCTCGCTGCGCATGACGGGCGACGCCGAAAGGCTCGGCTTCTACGGCTTTGGCGCTTCCGCCCACATCCTCATTCAGATCGCGCGCCACCAAGGCCGCAGTGTCTATGCCTTCACCCGCGCCTCCGACGAGGCCAGCCAGGCCTTCGCGCGCCAACTGGGCGCCGTGTGGGCCGGCGCCGCGGAAGCGCCAGCCCCCGTCGAGCTGGACGCGGCCATCCTCTTCGCGCCGGCCGGGGAGCTGGTGCCGGCTGCCCTGCGGGCCGTGCGCAAGGGCGGCGTCGTGGTGTGCGCCGGCATCCACATGAGCGACATCCCGAGCTTTCCGTATTCCGTCCTGTGGGGGGAAAGAATCCTGCGCTCGGTGGCCAACCTGACCCGCAAGGACGGCGACGAATTCCTGCGCATCGCCTCGGTCGTTCCCATCCGCACCGAAACCACGCTCTACCCGCTGGAGCGCGCCAACCAGGCGCTCGCCGACCTGCGCTCCGGGGCGCTGCAGGGCGCGGCCGTGCTGCGCATTTCGTGAGCGGGGCGAGCGGCTCGGCATACCGGCGCGGCGGGCTGGGCAGCGTCGAGGAGAAGCCAAACCGGCTTCGTTTTCCGCTTGGCCGCGTGCTAGGGTGGCCGCCATGTTCACGTTCTTCCCGTTCGCCCAGCGCGGTTTCCGCCACCATGGAGGGGCCGAGGACCGCGAGCCGATGCCTTTCTACCGCCGAGATTCGACCAAGTAGGTAGCGCATCATGGAAGACAACCCCCGGTCGCGTGCTGCCGCGATCGACAGCGGTTCGATGTCGCCACGGGCGGCTCCATTCGTCCTGGCTCCCGGGATACAGACCTATGCCTGGGGAGACCCGGCTTTCATCCCCAAGCTGTTCGGCAGGCCCGTGACGGGCGAGCCGCACGCCGAGGCATGGTTCGGCGCGCACCCCGCACTGCCCTCGCTGGTCGACTTCGGGGAGCGCGCGGTCGCGCTCGATCAGCTCTTGGCCGAGGCGCCCGAGCGTGTCTTGGGCAAGGAGGTCGCGGCGCGCTTCTCCGGCTTGCCCTTTCTTTTCAAGATCCTGGCGGCGGCGCATCCCCTATCGGTCCAGGCGCATCCGTCGGCGGCGCAGGCCGCGGCCGGCTTCGAGCGGGAGAACAAGGCGGGCATCGCGCTTCGGGCCGCGCATCGTCACTACCGGGACGCGAACGCCAAGCCCGAGCTGCTGGTGGCGCTGACGCCGTTCCAGGCGCTGTGCGGCTTCCGCCCCCTCGAGGACATCGCCGCCGGGTTGGCCCTTGTGCCCGAGTTGGCGGCGCTGCTGTCCGGGTGGCAGCGTGCGCAGAATCCGCTGCGCTCGCTCTTGACCGCGTACTCCGATTTGCCCGACGAGCAAGTCCTAGCCGCGCTCGGGCAATGGCTTCGCCGCCTGCGCGCGGCCTCGCCAGCTCCCGGCAGCGTCGAGGCCTGGGTACTGCAGGCGGATCGGCTCTTTGCGGTCGACGGCCGGCCGGACCGGGGGCTGTTCTTCTTCCTGCTGCTCAACCACATCGTGCTCGAGCCCGGACAAGGACTGTTTCTCTCGGCGGGCACGCCGCACGCGTATCTGCACGGCGCCGCCATCGAGGTGATGGCCAGCTCGGACAACGTGCTGCGCGCCGGGCTGACCCAGAAGCACGTCGATGCCAGGGAGCTGACGTCGATCCTCCGGTTCGAAAGCCAGCGCCCTCCGGTGCTGCAGGCCGTCCCGGCCGGCCCCGGCCATGCGCTGTACCTGACCTCGGCGGACGCCTTCGAGCTGCATCGGATTGATGTGGGTGGCGCCCCGACCGGCGAACGCGTTGCCCGCGGACCGGAGCTGGTCTTCTTCCTGGCCGACGGCGACGGCGCGGCTCTCGAGGTCGAGCTGCCGTCGGGCACGCTCAATCTGGGCCAGGCCGGTTGTTGTCTCCTGCCGCACGAGTCGCGCTATCGCCTGCGCGCCTCCGGGCCCGGCCGGGTCATGCGCGTCTCGGTCCCCATGCCGTCGGTGCCGAGCCGCTTCCGCGGTCGAGCCGTTCGCTCCCTGGCTTTCGGCACGAGCGGCTTGCGCGGTCTGGTCAGCGACATCACCGACCTCGAGGCCTACGTCAACACGCGCGGTTTTCTCGCCTACCTGCGCTCGATCGGCGACCTGCCGCCCGGCGGGGCCGTGGCCTTGGCCGGCGATCTGCGCCCCAGCACGGACAGCCCGGAACGGAGCATCTTGCGCGCCGTCGCGCGCGCCGTGGCCGACGCCGGCTGCCGGGTCGTGCACTGCGGCCGCCTGCCGACCCCGGCGGTCACGGCCTTCGGCCTCCACAAGGGCTGGCCGAGCATCATGGTGACCGGCAGCCACATCCCCTTCGATCGCAACGGCATCAAGTTCAACAAGAGCCAGGGCGAGATCCTCAAGGACGACGAGCCGCCCATCCTGCGGGCCATCGCGCTGGCGCGACAGGCGGAACACGAGCGGCCGTCCGCCGACGCGCCGTTCGGGGACGACGGGATGTTCCGCGCGCCGGCGCCGTCGCTGCCCCCCGTCGCGGCCGAGGCACGGCAGCTCTACCTGCGCCGCTATGTCGATTTCTTCCCGCCCGCGGCGCTGGCCGGCCTGCGCGTCGGCGTGTACGAGCATTCCACGGTGGGCTCGCCACTCCTGGTCGAGATCCTGCGCGCGCTCGGCGCCGAGGTGTTTCCCTTCGGCTCCTCCATGGAATTCGTGGCCATCGACACCGAGAACATCTCGGAGACGCGGCTGCGCGAGCTGCAGGTCCTGGTCGACGACGTGCGGTCCAGGGCCGGCGTTCTCGATGCCGTCGTGTCCATGGATGGCGACAGCGATCGCCCGATGCTGCTCGGGGGTGGCGAAGACGGCCGGCTGAGGTTCTTCCCGGGCGACGTCTTGGGCATCGTGGTCGCCGACTATCTCGGGGCCGACGCCCTGGCCGTCCCGGTCACCGCGACGGATGCCGTCGAGCTGCATTTCGCGGGCCAGGAGGTGCGCGTGGTGCGCACGCGCGTTGGCTCTCCCTACGTCATCGCCGCGGCGGCGCAGCTTGGTGGCCGGCGGCGCGTGGGTTGGGAGGCGAACGGGGGTTTCATGACCTTCTCGCCCATCGAGCGGCAGGGGCGCCGGATCTCCTCTTTGCCCACGCGCGATGCGATTCTGCCCATGCTGGCGGCCCTGCACACGGCTCGTGAGCGAGGCGTGCGCCTGGGCGAGGTCTTTGCGGCACTGCCGCCGCGCCATACGGCGGCCGGCCTCATCGACGGCGTTTTGCCCGACGAGAGTCGCGCGTTGACCGCGGCGATGATGCCGGCCGACCCGGACATCGTTGCGGTGGTTTTCGCGGCGGAGGGACCACGCCTGGTTCACGCCGGCGACAATTTCATCGAGCCTCTGCCGGAGGCGAGAGACGGCTTGACCGGCCTGCGGGCCTGGCTCGGCAGTCATCTTGGCGCCGGGCAGGGCTTCGGGGCCATCGCGCGCATCGAGTTCATCGACGGCGTTCGCATTCTCTTCGACAACCATGACGTCGTGCACATCCGCCCGTCGGGCAACGCGCCGCAACTGCGCGCCTACGCCCTGGCCGACAGCGAAGCGCGCGCGCAGGCCATCGTCGCCCTGGCCATCCGCGAGCCCGACGGCGTGCTGCGCGCCCTCCTTGGCGAGGCGGCAGCGCGAGCGGCGCCACGATAGACGTGTGGAGAGTCGCAATGGGCCAGACGTCGGCTTGACATCTTGATGCTTTCCTACCAGCATCAAGATGTGCGAACGACGTTGACCCTCGACGAGGACGTGGCTGCCAAGCTGAAGACGGAGGCGCGCAAAGCCGGGCGGCCGTTCAAGGAGACCGTGAACGCGTACTTGCGTGCCGGTCTCAATCTGAAGAGGCCGGCCAAGACAGCCGGTGCTTTTCGAGTACGGCCGCACGACATGGGACTCCGGCCGGGTGTCAATCTCGACAAGATCAGCACGTTGCTCGATGACGTCGAGGGGCCGGAGCATCGGTGAACCTGCTCGACGCCAATATCCTGCTCTACGCCTACAACCGGGCATCCGAACAACATCAAGCCGCCCGGCGCTGGCTGGAGGATGCGCTGGCTGGGGCCGTGCCCGTTGCCTTCTGCTGGCCGACGATTCTCGCGTTCTTGCGCATTGCCACGAGCCCGCGGGCCCTGAGCCGACCGCTCTCCGTCGCGGAGGCGCGCCGTATCGTCGACAGTTGGCTCGCGGTCCCGATTGCAGCGGTTGTCCAGCCCACGGACCGTCACTGGGAGATCCTTGTCCGGTTGTTGGCTGTCGGGCAAGCCAGCGGCCCCCTGGTCTCGGATGCTCATCTCGCGGCACTGGCCATCGAGCACGGTGCGACCTTGGTGACGAACGATCGAGACTTCTCCCGCTTTTCCGGCCTGCGCGTCGAATACCCGCTGCTGAAAGCGTAAACCACAGTCGGAGCCACCTTGCCGGAAAGCCCTCCCGACGCAGTCGACATGCCGATCGACGGCACGTTGGATCTGCACACCTTCGCTCCGCGCGAGGTCAGGGATCTCGTGTCCGAGTACCTGCGCGAATGCCAAGCGCGCGGCATCTTGCAGGTGCGCATCGTGCACGGCAAGGGCACCGGGGCTCTGCGCCGGCAGGTGCATGCCGTGCTCGGCCGGCTGCCCGAGGTCGCGAGCTTCGCCCTGGCGGGCGAGGCGGGCGGTGGTTGGGGCGCGACCCTGGTCACCCTGCGGCCGGCCGGTTAGCTGCGAGGCAGAATTCCGAGCAGCCGTCGCCGTTCGCCTGGTTGCCGTCGTCACGGGTCTCGCTGCCCGCCAGAAGCAGATCGCCGCAGGAGGGCGTGCAAGGACGCCCTGGCCGCGTGCAGTGAAAGCCGCTTTCCACCCGGAGGCAATCGTCGGCCCAGCCATCGCCCGATACGCAATTGCCGTCGTCGCAAGCTTCCCGGAGTTCGGGCACGCCGTCGCCACACACGACCAGGGCCAGATCGGTGGCGTCCGGCGGCTCGTCTGACCCGGTCACGTCCTTGCTCGGCAACAGGTCCGCCTTCTCGGGCCGCGTGCCCGTGCTCGTGGCGTCGTCGGCCCCTGCTGCGCCGTTGGTCGGCGTTGAAGTGGCGTGCGGGCTGTCTCGGCCGCACGCCAGCCCGGTAGACAACAAAGCCACGGGCTGCTAGCCCGGGGTGGCGCGTCCCGGGCGCGAGTGCCTGCCTCTCGTACCGACGGCGAGGGAGCCTCGAGCGCCGGTTCTGCGTCTCCGCATCGTGTTCCGGGTTGTCTCGCGGGCGCGCAAGTGAAGCAAGGGGTCCGTCGCTGCGCGAGCAAAAGTTCTTGCCCGCCGAGGATTGGACGGGCCACAATCGGGCCGTGGCAGACCGTATCGTCCATCGCGTAGAGAGGTCGTGCCTTGCGATTGCGCTGGCCGTTTGGGTGGCTAGCCCATGTGCGAGCTGTGGCGGCAACGGGTCGGGCGGCGGGGGAGGAACGGGAGGGGGCGGCCTAGGCGGGACGGGCGGCGGGATGGGCAGCGGCGGCGCGACGAGCAGCGGCGGAACCACGGCCACCGGCGGGGCCACCGGCTCTGGCGGCGTCATGGGCGCGGGCGGAGCCGAGCCCACGGGGGGAGTCAGCGCCACGGCCGGCGCGACGGTCACGGGCGGCGTGACCTCCACGGGCGGCAAGGCCACGGGCGGCGCGACGGGCACGGGCGGCGCGACCACGGGCGCGGGCGGCGTGACCAAAGGCACCGGCGGCGTGACCGGTACCGGTGGCGGCGCCATCCCCAGGACCGGCGGTGCCCAGGGCAACGGCGGTGCGAGCGGAACCGGCGGCGGCAGCGGTGCCACGCGCGTCAGCGGCGCGTGCCAGGCCCAAGTCGCCTATCCGGCGCCGGTCCTCACCGGCACGCCCAAGCTCATC
>JAFGPX010000167.1 GCA_016935975.1 Deltaproteobacteria bacterium | reverse complement strand
TGGCCCACGTCGGGATAGCCGCGCTCGTCGGCCTGTACCGTGCCCCACGAGCAGAAGAGGCGCCCCCATTCGCCTTCGAGGATGGGCTTCATGCGCTCTTCGGCGTAGCGCGGGTACCAGAACATGTCGTGATAGGCCACGCTGGCCACGTAGGCCCACGGCGCGAGCCACGTCTTGAGCGACCATTCGACGGGCTTCTTGAGCGGGCCCCAGTAGATGCGGTGCTGGTTGCGAGAGGCGAAGGTCATGTGCTTGAAGGGGCCCTCGAAGTCCCAGTTCTCGTTGGCGGCGTCGAGGTCGCCCACTAGTTCGATGTCGCGCACGTCGCCCACGCCCAAGCCCTGCTCGTGCGCCAGGCGGATGAACTTGATGTCCTTGAGCGGATCGAAGCCCATCAGCTTGGCCGCCACCGCGTCGATTGCGACCTGGTCGGCCGACGCCAGGATGACGTTCTTCTCGTAGGGGATCATGCAGCGCGGTCCGGGCCCGTCGCCGGCGAAGGTGCCGTCCATGACCGCGAAGACGCCGCGGTGGATCTTCTTCTGGATCATCAAGAGGTCGACCAGCGTCTCGTGGATGACCGGGTGGGTCCAGTGGCGGCGCTCGTTGAGCAGGCCGCCGAAGGCGTTCTTCATCGCGCCGGTCATGGTGGTGAAGATGTGCGCCTTGATGGTCGGCAGGTGGATGATGCTCTCGCCGATGAAGCGCTTGGGGATGGAGAAGCCCTTGGGATAGACCTGGTTCAGGCACAGGAACTTCTGCGTCAGATCGCCGACGGCGTCGCGCACGTTGATCCACTCCTCGCCTTCGTAGAGGTGCACGTTGCGCAGCCCGTGGGCTCGCACCACGTCGATCTGCTTGTTCTCGCGCTCGCCCAGGTGGGCATCGATGACCACCGTGCGGTTGTGGCAGGCGTGGATGAGATCCTTCGAGTACCCGTCGTTGAGCATGGCCCGGATGACGCCGTCGAGCTGCCACGGCGTGGTCGAGGCGCCGGGGAAGAAGAAATGCCACGAGATGTTGACCTTGAGTGCCGTGTCGGCGTCCTTGGCGATGACCTCCTGGTAGCCGGCCAGGTTCATGAGGCGGTGATAGTCCGCAAGCACCGTGGCGGGGCGCGTGCGCAAAATGGCGACTTTGGATTTCGGCATGTGCGGAATATAGCGCGCGGATGCAGCGGCGACGAAGGCTCTTGGCGGATCGTGTGATCGCCGTTGCGTCTCCGGGGGCCGGGAGGCCAGGCGCCGGAGGAATCAATCCCGGCGACGTTCCCGCCTGCGCCAAGCGGTCGCCGCGAGCCCGAGCGCCAGGGCAAGCGGCCAACCGGAGCCGGAGTCGCCCGCAATGGTGCAACTGCATCCCGAGGACTCGCCGCCGCCTTGGCTGGCGCCATCCGTCGTGGCTCCCCCGGCTCCGCTTCCGGCGTCACGGATCCCGAGCGCGCCACCCGCGGCCAGGGCACCGCCCGTGCCGCGGACACCACCCGCTCCAGGCTCGCCGCCGGCTCCGGTCGCCCCGCCAGACGAAGTCCTGCCGGTTGCGCCCCCGGTGCCGCGTCTCCCGCCGGTGCCTGGGGCACCGCCTTGGCCGCGCGCGCCCCCTGCGCCGGTCGCGCCGCCCGACGAAGCCGCGCCGCCCGTGCCGGTCGCGCCGCCCGTGCCGCTCGTCCCGCCGTCGATCGCCGTGGCGCCGTGCTCGAACGCGCCGATGTCCGCCGCCGCGCCGGCCGGCCGGGCCTTGCCCGCGAAATCGACGGCCGGCAGGTCGGGGCCGGCGGCCTTGTCGATGGCCGGCGAGCCGTCCTGCAGGCGGTAGTCGTTTTCGGCGTCGTTGACGAAGCGCGGATCGGCCACCGTGTTCGCGCTGGCGGCTAGCGCCGTTCCGATCCTATTCGTGACCGCCTTGGACAGGAGGTTGTTCTCGACGGTCACGGACGCGGCCTGATCGATCTGGATGTCGGCCGTGCCGTGGTTGACGATGATGTTGTTGCGGACAAACAGGTTCTTGACGGCGGGGTTGTCGACGTGGATGCCGAAGAGCTGGCTGCCCACGAAGGTGTTGTTGAACACGTGCACGTCGGACACCGGGTGCGGCCCGTCGTCGCAGCAGTCGTAGAAGGACATGCCGCGGCCTTTCCAACCGCTGCCTTGGATATCGGTGTTGTGGTACACGACGTTGTTGAAGATGCGGATGTCGTGCACCGAGCCGCTGGTGCCGGGCTTGTTGCAGTCCTCGCAGTTGATCTCGAAGCCCTCCTCGCTGTCGTACACGACGTTCTGGTAGACGTCGATGTTGAAGGTTTCGTAGTGCCAGGCGTCGATGTACACGCCCATGCCCGTGCCGCTCCAGATGTTGTAGTTGTCCACCACCTCGTTGTGGTGGACGCTGCCGTTGCGCGAGCCGGTCTTGACGTCGATGCCCTCGCGGCGGCAGTGCGCGACCGTGTTGCCCGCGATCTCGAAGCCGTCGGTGGCCCACAGCGAGATGGCCTCGTTGTCGCCCTGGTTCCAGTTGGCCGCGTCCACGGTGTTGTAGAGGATCTTGATGTTCCAGTTCTGCGGCACGGGGTAGACGTCGTTTTCGCCCCAGTTCGAGACGTTGACGATGATGCCCGAGGCTTGCGCGCGGTAGACGGTGCAGTTCTGGATGGTGATGTTGGTGCAGCCGTGCAGCGCGATGCCGTAGCGCCCGGCCTCGTTGAGGCGGAAGCCGTCGAGGACGAAGTCGTGCACCTCGTAGAAATCGAGGGCGCCGTCGTCGATGCTGCTCGCCGTCACGTCGAGCACCACCCCGGGCTCGCCGAGGAGCGTGATGGGACTGTCGGGCGAGCCCGACTTCTGGAAACTGACCGCCGAGGCGAGCTGGTAGATCCCGGTCCTGACCACGATGGTGTCGCCGGCCCGCACCGGCGAGCTCGACCGCACGGCGCTTTGCAGGGAGCCCCACGGGCTGTCCGCCGACCCGTCGCCGTTGCCGCCCGGCGCGACGTAGTAGGTGGTGGCCCACGCCGTGGAAACCCACGCCACGGTGCAAAGCCCGCAGGCGGCCGACACGCCCCATCTCGCGCACGCTGCTCGGTGGTCCATGCTCGCGCCTCTCCGATACCGCATTGTAGCGCCGACCGCGGGCTAGAGACGGCTGGAGTAGGCGGCCTTCATCGCGTCGTAGAGGGCGAGGTCCGGCGTGGCGGTGTACTTCGTCCCCGAAGCCGCGAAAAGCGCGTGCCCCGTATTCCAGGTGCCCTGACGGGTCGGCTCCCAGACGAAGGTGCCCACGCCTTGCTGGTTCGGCAGATCGAACACGATGTCGTTGATTTGGCGCTGCATGGGGCCGTACTCCACGGCCATGATCTTCAGGCCGGGAAAGCGGGCGGCAAGGCCCGAGAAGGTGCTCGACCACGTGGCGGCCGTGTTGGCCTCGCTGCCGGGGTCGCCCTGGTAGCGCTGGTAGGCGGACTCGCCCAGGATGTCGAGGCGCACGCCCTGCGCGAGGGTGTCTTCCACCCAGCCGACGCTGGTGCGCAGGGCATAGCCCGGATCGTCGGTCGGCTTGTCACCCCCGCGATCGATATGCAGCATGATCCGAATGCTGGCGTCGACTTCCTCGACGGCCGCCACGGCCGCCTTGAGGAGCTGGCCGAGGTTGCCCCAGTTGAGCGCGCTGCCGTTGATGGCGCTGGTGCCGGTGGGCAGGCCGTTTTCGTCGCACAGGTGGATGAGCATGCCAGGCGTGATCTCGTTGCCGAGCTGGACGATGTCGGGCCGCGCGCCGGCGGCCACGAGCTGGGCCACGGCGTTTCTTGTGTAGTCGCGGAGGGCTTGCAGCATCTGGTCGAAGGTCATGCCTTGCCAGGCCAGGGGCACGCACTGCTTGCCGGGATCGGCCCAGTTGTCGCTGTAGTGGAAGTTGAGCAGGAAGGCCATGCCCGCGGCCTTGACCCGTCTGGCGAAGGCGATGGTGTGCGCGAGATCCGCGCTGCCGTTCTGCTTGTCGTAGCCGTCAGCCGCACTGGGATCGACGAAGGTGCGCAGTCGGATGGCGCCAAACCCGTGATCTCGCAGAAGCTGCAAGATGTCCCTCTCCGCGCCGTCGCTGTAGGTCGCGCCGGCGGCCTCGTCGGCCGCGACGAAGGTGATGTCCGCGCCGATGAGGTAGGACGGCGAGAGCGCGACGCCGGCCTCGCCCCCGTCGAGCGGTCCGGCGATGGTGCCCAAGAGATCGCCGCGCTGCCCGCAGGCGGAGACGACCAGGGCGACGAGGAAGAGCGCGCGGCAGGGGCCGCGGGCTGCTCGGCAAAATCGCAGGTCGCGCATGGCTCGCTCGCCCGATTGTCGCACGGCCCTCCTTCGATCAATCACGAAAGCCCGGACACCTCGTTTCCGAGACGCTGGCGAAGGGGTAGAGCAAGAAACCGTTTTCGCTTCGGGGGTCAGGCCATGCGTATCAGGAGGGCACAGCCGTCGCCTTGACCACCGGCGAGGGAACGATGCAAGGAGGCCTCGCAGGGGTAGCACCGAGAGACTGGGATGCCGAGGGGGATCCCGGACCATGGGCGTTGAACAACTACCACCTCGTGGAGATTCACCGAGGCCTTCGCGTCAACGCCCTGTGCAAGCGGCTCATCTTCCCGCATTTCGCTGGTGACCTCGTCTGGCATGGGGCTTGCTCACCTCCATCCCATGCGCGCTTCCTCCACGTTCACAGCTTGCGTCTTCGTGCTTGCCTTGCCGGCAATCGCCAGTGCGGAAGAAGACGGGGATCGGTCGTCGAGCAAGGTCCGCCTGATGGGCAACTCCGGCTTGGGCTCCCCGGTCGGTTTGATGGGCGGCACCTTCACCTACGCCCCGGTACCCGAAATGCAGTTCGAGATCGGTTCCGGTATTGGCTTCTCCGGACTCCAGTTCTCCCTCATGCCCAAACTGAGCATCGGACAGGCGCGGGATCGCTTGGTGTTTGGCGTGGGGCCTTCCGTGGGGATCATCCAGAACCCCAATCCCTCCCAATGGTGTGTTTCCTTGTGGCTCAATGCGGAAGCAGGTTACGAATTCCGATCAGTGGGTGGCTTCTCGTTCCTCATCGCCGCCGGCGTTCTCAAGGGCTTGGCCGGCAAGATGCAGGGCATAGACGGTCCCGTTTTCGAAGACCACCCTGACGATCGGCCCGTGCCGCCGGAGGAGGTTGCGTCCTTCCCGATTCTTCCGGAGGGACGGATCGCCTTCGGCCGCTGGTTCTGAAGGCTACGACCTCAAGCCCGTCGCGATCATGGAGGCCAGCGTCCGCGCCGGGGCTGGCACGAAAGAGCAGCCGAGCCGCAGGCTTAGTACAGCTTCCCGCAATTTCATAGCCATCTGGCCGCCGATCCATTCCCGCTGGCTGCGTTGCGCTCCCTCCGTCGTACCACCACCAGTACGCCTGCGGTCGCGCGCCTTGCCAGCGGGGCGCCTCGTCGGCCACCTGGGCACGAACTTGCGGGGCGCTGTACTTAG
>JAFGPX010000166.1 GCA_016935975.1 Deltaproteobacteria bacterium | reverse complement strand
GCGCGACGAGATCTCGCCCAAGAACATCATGCTCATCGGGCCCACCGGCGTGGGCAAGACCGAGATCGCGCGGCGCCTGGCCAAGCTGGCGCATGCGCCATTCGTCAAGGTCGAGGCGTCCAAATTCACCGAGGTCGGCTACGTCGGACGCGACGTGGACTCCATGGTGCGCGACTTGGCGGAGACCTCGGTGTCGATGCTGCGCGAGGAAGAACGCGAGCGCAACAAGGCGCGAGCGCGGGAAAACGCCGAGGAGCGGTTGCTCGATGCGCTCATGCCATCGCCCGCCGCGCGCACGGCGACGGGCGCCATTCCCCTGCCCGGATCCGGCGTGGCCGAGCCGGCCGCCGAGCCGTCCACGCGCGAGAATCTGCGCTACCTGCTGCGCGAGGGCAAGCTCGACGATCGCTCGGTCGAGGTCGACACCAGCGAGGCGGCCAAGTCGTTCGTCGACGTGTTCTCGGGCACCGGCATGGAAGAGATGGTGCTCAACATCCAGAACATGCTGCCGCAGAACCGGCGCACCAAGCATCGCCGCCTCTCGGTGCCCGAGGCGCTGGAGGCGCTGACCGAGGAAGAAGCGGCCAAGCTCATCGACATGGAGCGCGTGACCAAGGAGGCCATCGGCCGCGCCGAGCAGGACGGGATCATCTTCATCGACGAGCTCGACAAGGTCGCGGGCCGCGAGGCAGGTGGGCACGGACCGGACGTATCGCGCGAGGGTGTGCAGCGCGACCTACTGCCTATCGTGGAGGGCTCGACGGTGTCGACCAAGTACGGACCCCTCAAGACCGACCACGTGCTCTTCATCGCCGCTGGCGCTTTCCACGTGGCCAAGCCCAAGGATCTGATCCCCGAGTTGCAGGGTCGCTTTCCCATCCGTGTCGAGCTGGACTCGCTGACCGACGCCGACTTCGTGCGCATTCTGACCGAGCCGGAAAACGCCCTGGTCAAGCAGTACACCGCCCTCCTTGGCACCGAGAAGGTGCACCTCGACGTGCGGGCGGATGCGGTGGCCGAAATCGCGCGTATCGCGGCCGACGTCAACGCGCGCATGGAGAACATCGGCGCGCGGCGCCTGCATACGGTGATGGAGAAGCTGCTCGACGAGCTATCCTTCGAAGCGCCGGACCTCGGCGAGCAGACGGTGCCCATTACCGCGGGATACGTGCGCGAGCGGCTGCAAGGGCTCCTCAAGGACGAGGATCTCTCGCAGTACGTGCTGTGAGCGGTAGCTGCCTCGAGCGGGCCGCGCAGCCTCTATTGGGCGACTCCGCGTCGTGGCGCCCCTGGCGACGACCTTGGCTGCAGTGGCGCGGGGCTGGACTTGCCACTTGAGGGCTTGCCCGAGGTGGGCGCGGACTTGGACGCTCCCCGACGGGGCGCCGCCGTACCCGCCGAGCTCGCGGGGGCGCTCGGCGCCGCTGTAGCGGCCGGGGGCTGACGGGTCGCTGTTCCGCGGCCCCGCGCAGGAGCCGGCTGCGGTCCGACACCGGGGCGAGCTTGGGGACTCGAACGGCCTGGCCGGGCTTGCGGCACGGGTCCGGCGTGGCCGGGAGCATGGGCCGGCGTGGCGCGGCCCATCGGCGGCTGCGCTGTCGGTCCCATGCGGCGGTGGGGTCCGGGCGTCGGGGGAGGGGCGGGTGGACGGCCAGGGGCCGCGCGTCCGTAGCCAGGCGCTCGGCCATGGGCGGGTTGGCGCCATTCCGGTCGCGGCTGCCGGCGCTGGTAGGGGCGGACATACTCGCGGCGGCCGTGGCCGTCGTGCCAGTAGCCGCGACGGTATTGCCAGCGGCCGTTCACCAACACGTAGGTGGGCTGGACGTACACATGCCCGGGAGGTGCGTACTCCCAGTAGCCAGGGACCCAGGCCCAGCGGTAGCTGTCCCAGTTCCAGTAGCCGCGCACCCAGGAGTAGTTCGGGCCTGGGGGATACGGAACGAATTCCCGCCGGGGCGGAGGAGGTGCGCTGGGCACGAAGATAGGCTGGTCCTCGACCACCACGACCGGCGCTGGCGCTGGGGGTGGTGGGTAGTACACGGGCTCGGGCGGAGGCGCCGCGGCACGCACCACACAGCCCGCGAGACTCATGGCGAAACAGGCGAGAGAAAGAAGCCAAGTCGTGGATCGGGTCATGATCGCCTCCCCGAGGTTGGACGTACTAGGCTAGACCCGTATTCGTTTTCCCGCAATCACGTCGACGGACGGACGGACATCCCCGTGACGGCGGCTTCTGCGCCTATGGCTGCGAGAGAAAACGAGCAAGCACGGTCTTGGCGCCCACGCTGGCGAAGCGCACCGTCACCTTCAGCTCCACACCGGTAGCTTGCCACGCGCGCACCTCGCCGACCCCGAACTGGGCATGCCGCACCTTCATGCCAACCCGCAGGCCCGGCTCGCCGTTGCCCGCGGCTTCTGCACACTCGTCGTAGTGGCGCGTGATCGCGCCTGGCACGGCCGGCCTCGGCGCAGGCAAGCGCGCTTTTGGCGAATCGTGGCTCCAGCGGCCCTGCCACGGGCCTCTGCCTTGGCTTTGGTTGTCTCGATAGAAGGATCCTTGCGTCACCAGGTGTTCGACGCTGTCGGCCGGCAGATCCCGCAGAAACCGGCTGGGGACGCCGACGAAGGTCTGTCCCGAAAGCCGACGCCAGCGAGCCCGGCACAGGTGCAGGCGCTTGCGGGCGCGCGTCACCGCCACGTAGCACAGGCGGCGCTCCTCCTCCATGGCGCCGTCGTCATCGATGCTGCGCTGGTGCGGGAAAGTGCCCTCTTCCATGCCGGTGACGAACACGACGTCGAATTCCAGGCCCTTGGCGGTGTGCACGGTCATCAGCGCCACCGCCCCGCGCTCTTCGTCGTAGCCGTCCACGTCCGAAGCCAGCGTGATGCGCTCGAGGAAGCCGGAGAGCGTGGGGTCGTCGGTTTCCTTCTCGTACTCGCGCATTTGCCCCACGAGCTCGAGCAGGTTCTCCAGGCGGCCTTCGGCTTCCAGGCTCGGGTCGTTGGCGAGCAGGTCGCGGTAGCCGGATTCCTCCAGCACCTTCTCGGCGAGCTCGGCCGGCGGCAGCGCCAGGCTGGCACGCAGGCCGGCGAGCAGCTCCGCGAATTCCGCGATCTTCCGCCGGGCCGCCTGACCGAGCAGAGCGGGATTCTGCGCGGCGAGGGCCAACGCTGCGTGCACGCTCGTGCCCTCCCGGGTGGCCAGGGAGAGCAGGCGCTCGATGGTGGTGTGGCCGATGCCGCGCGCCGGCGTGTTGATGATGCGCAGGAGGGCGATGGTGTCATCGGGATTCTGCAAGACGCGCAGGTACGACAGGAGATCCTTGACCTCGGCGCGATCGTAGAAACGCGTGCCGCCCACGACGACATAGGGGATGTTGCGCGCGCGCAGGGCTTCCTCGAGCACGCGCGACTGGGCGTGCGTGCGGTAGAACACCGCGAAGTCGCGCGGAACCGAGTCCTGCGCCAGAGCGCTGGCGATGGTGCCGGCCACGAATTCCGCCTCCTCGCGCTCGCTTCCGCCCTCGAAGACGACCACGGGCGCGCCGGCCGCCTGCTGCGTTACCAGGCGCTTGGGCCGGCGCTGCTTGTTGCTGGCGATGACCGCGTTGGCGGTGCGCAGGATGTTGTCGGTCGAGCGGTAGTTCTCTTCTAGCTTGATTGCGGCGGCGTCGGGGTGGTCGCGCTCGAAATCGAGGATGTTGCGAATGTCGGCCCCGCGCCAGCCGTAGATCGACTGGTCTTCGTCCCCCACCACGGTGATGCTGCCCGTGCGCTGCGAGAAGAAGCGCACCAGCTCGTACTGCACGCGATTGGTGTCCTGGAACTCGTCGACCAGCACGTGGTCGAACAGGCCCTCCAGCACCGGCGCGACCGGGCAATCGACCTTGCACATGGCGAGAGTCCTGAGCAGCAGGCCGCCGAAGTCCACGGCGCCCGCCGCGGCCAGGCGGTCTTCGTAGTGGCGGTAGGCCCGGCTGACCGCCTCGTCGTAGTAGCCGCCCGAGGGGAATTCGTCGGCGCCCACGCCTTGGTTCTTGGCGCGATCGATGGCCGCGAGCACCTGGCGCGCGGGGAAACGCTTCTCGGGGATGTTCAGGTCGGCGAGCACGCGCGACATGAGCCGCCGGGCATCGTCCTCGTCGTAGATCACGAACTGCCGAGGAACGCCGACCGCCTCGCCGAAGCGGCGCAAGAGCCGCGCCGCGATGCCGTGGAAGGTGCCAAGCCAGATGCCGTAGGTGGCCGGCCCCGCGGTCCCGAGGAGACGCTCCACGCGATCCTTGAGCTCGCGGGCGGCCTTGTTGGTGAAAGTCACGGCCAAGATCCTGTGCGCGTTCGCACCTTGCGACAGCAGATGGGCCAGCCGGTAGGTGATGACGCGGGTTTTGCCGGAACCCGCGCCGGCGATGACCAGAAGGGGCTTGGCCGGAAAACGCACGGCTTGCAGCTGGGCGGGATTCAGAGCACGGCCGAGCGCCAGGAAGTCGTCGGACGGGAGGCATTCATCCATCGGAACTGGGTTGGTCATCGCCGCGCGAAGGTTATACCGACAGCCATCGCCGGGCGTCTAGTCACGTATGCGATCGAGGATGAGGCCGAAGAAGCTCTCGGCGGCATCGCCTAGGAAGTGCCAGCCGAGGTGCTGGCCGCATTGGCCGCACAGGGCGAAACGCCAGGCATACCCGCGGAACCAGGGGTACTCGAGGCTCGGCGGGCCCTCGACGGTGCAGCCTTTGGCCTCCGCAAAGCAGCCGATGTGGAACAGGAAGCCGGCCGGGTTCATGAAGCGGTGCTCGTGCGAGCCATGCACGGCGATGCGGTGGCGCTGGCTCGTGATGACCGTGGCACAGGCGGCGCAGACGATGGCCCGCTCGCTCTTCGCTCGCTCTTGCACGCTATCGATCGCCGCCGGCTTGGCCGGTGTGCCCCGGCCTGACTCGTTTCGCAGCGCCAACATGCCGTCCCCCAGTCTGGCACGAAACCGCGGATGTGAGCCCTTCCCCCACAGCGAGCAAGCTCTTGCGGCCCGCGATCCAAAACACTACCTTCGTGGCTGGGCATTCCCCCTGCACGAGCCCCATGGCCGACAAGACCGCCGGAACTCGTTGTCGCGGGCCCCGTCTGGGGCTGCTGGCAGACGCCTATGACTACGAGTTTCAAGAGCGCATACTCGCCGCGGCGGAGCGAGCCGCGCGCGAGCACGGCCTGGATTTCGTCGCGGTTTCGGGCGGCATACTCGGGGTCAATCTGCGCGATCCGAAGCGCTTCGTGTACGACTACATCGGGCCGGACTCGGTCGATGCGCTGCTTGTCTGCACCCACGTCATCGGTCATCACTCGACGCTGGCCGAGCTAACCGAGTTCGTGGCGCGCTTCCGTTCGGTGCCGTGTGTCTGTCTCGGCGTCGCGCTGCCGGGCGTGTCGACCATGTTCATGGACAACGAGGCCGGGATGTACACGGTGGTGCGGCATCTGGTCGAGGAGCACCGATTTCGTCGCATTGCCTTCATCGCCGGACCGGCGGGCAGCGAGGAAGCCCAGGCGCGCTTTCGCGGCTACGCGCGGGCGCTTGCCGAGCGCAAGCTGGAGGTGGATCCGCGCTACGTGGTCGTGGGCAACTTCACGCGCGAGAGCGGGACGCACGCGGCCGTGACCCTGTTCAACCAGCGCGGACTCGCGCCGTCGGATATCGACGCCATCGTGTGCGCGGACGATCCCATGGCCCTGGGCGCGCTCGACGAGCTCGAACGGCGCGGGGTGAAGGTGCCCGGGCAGATCGCGCTCACCGGCTTCGACGACGTCGAGTTCGCACGCTACGCGCGCGTGCCGCTCACCACGGTCCGCCAGCCCATCGAGGAGCAGATGCGGCACGCCGTGGCCCTGCTGGCCGCGGCGGTGCACGGCGGGGAACACAAGGCGGAATCGGTCACGTTCCAGACCGAGTTCGTGCGCCGCCGGTCCTGTGGCTGCTCTATGCACCAGCGCGAGCCCGTGCCCGCCACGGCCGCCGTGCCCGAGAGCCAAGACTTGGGCGCGGCATTGCGCGGCCGCCGGAACGGCCTGCTCGCGGATCTCGACCGCGCTGCGCACGGCCGGCTCGAGTTCGTGGGCAGCGGTTGGGCCGACCGGTTGTTCGATTCCTTCCTGCTCCAGTTCAACGATCCGAGCCAGGCGTCCTTTCTCGATTGCGTGGAAGGGATCTGCTACGAGCTACTGCTCCGCGGTGGCGAGGTGGGCGCCGCGCAAGACGTGCTGGCCGTGTTTCACCGGGAGGTCGTGGCCTGCGCGGTCGACGCCGAGACCCGCGATCACGTCGAGGATTTGATGTGCGAAGCACTGCTCTCGGCCAGCGCTCTGGCGGCCATCGCCCAGTCGCACCAGCGCAACGCGCTCATCGCTCGCACGGCGCTGCTCGCCGAGGCCACGGCGGCGTTGCTGGCCGCCCCCGACGTTTCCACCCTGGCCGAAACCGCCGCCAACCACCTGCCCGGGCTCGGCATTCGCGCCGGCGTGATTGCGCTCTTCACCACGCCGGGCAAGGCGAGCGAGGAGCTGGAAACCGCGCTCATCTTCACCGAAACCGGTCGCCAGCAGGTGCCGGTGCGCTACCGCGGCAAGCTGCTCGCGCCGGCCGATTTTCTCGACGGTCGCTCGGTCATGGTGCTGCCGCTCGGCTTTCGCGGCGAGTGCCTGGGCATGGCGCTGCTGGAATACGGCGCCGCCGACGCCAAGATCTACGAAGACCTTCGCTTGGTCTTGGGCGCCGCGCTCAAAGGGGCGCAGCTCATCCGCGCCGTCGAGGAGGCGCGCAAGGAAGTCGAGGCATTGGCCGTCACCGATCCGTTGACCGGCCTGTCCAACCGGCGTCATCTCATGCGCCGGCTGGAGGGCGAATTCGCGCGCGCGCGGCGCCACCTGCGCAGCTTGAGTCTCATCGTCATGGATCTGGACGGGTTCAAGCAGGTCAACGACGAGCATGGCCACGATGCCGGCGACCACGTGCTCTTGCGGGTGGCCGAACGCCTGCGGCGCAGCTTGCGCGAGTTCGACACGGTGGCTCGCTACGGCGGCGACGAGTTCGTCGTCCTGTTGCCGGAGACCGACCGGGCGCAAGCCCGGGCTGCGGCCGATCGCATCCGGCAGAGCGTGATCGGCGAGCCCGTGGACAAGCATGGCACGGTCGGCGCCACCTTCGGGGTGGCGACCTTCGATCCCGCGAATGCGAGCTTCGACCAGGAAGAGCTTCTGCGCCGGGCCGATCGCGCGCTCCTGGCCGGCAAGCGCGCGGGCAAGGGTCGCATCCTGCATTTCGACGACTGCTAGCCGACCGGCAACTGGCCATCGACCAGGGCACCGCACCGGGGTAACCTTCTCGCCATGCAAACCTTGCTGCACCTTGCCGCCCTCAGCGCAGCCGTGCTGGGGATCGCCCGCTTTCTGCCCGGTGTCGAGGTCAAGTCCGTCAAGACGGCAATCGTCGTTGCCGTCGTTTTCAGCGTGCTCAACGTCGCGCTGGGCTGGCTGATCAAAGTGCTGCTGATCGTGCCGGTGATTCTCACCCTGGGTTTGCTCTTCTTCTTCGTGCCGTTCATCGTGAACACGGCGATCCTGTGGCTCACCGACAAGCTCATCGCCGGCTTCGAGATCAGAACGCCGCGCGCCCTCCTGTGGTCGGCCGGAGTCATCACGGTTGTCAACTGGCTGTTCGAGGCGGCGGTGCACGCCCACCGGTTGCCGGCATGAGAGTCACTTCTGCGCGGCGGTCACCGCGGGACGCGCGAGGACCACGAGGGTCTGAACGGACTGTACCTCATCGCCTTCGCGAGCGAAGATCTGGATGAGGTTGCTGCCCGGCCACAGCGGTACATCCGTCTCGAAAGCCAGACGCGTCTTGTCGCCCCGATTCGGCAGGTAGAAGACCTTCTTGGGCGGCAACTTGGATTCGCGATTCCAAACCCGGACGTAGAGATCCTTGACTTCGGTGTTGTCGGTGGCGCTGCCCTTGATGTGCACGACCGGCGATGCGACCACCGTCGGCGCGTGCACCGAAAGCAGGGGTGGGGTGGCATCCCACTTCTGGCGGAAGCTCGGGCTGCCGGTGCCGCCGCGCGAAACATCGGCCGCGGCGATGAAAGCTTGCCGCCCCTTTTCGAGGTCGATGCGGTAGAAGTCCGCGATCTTGCCGGTCCCGGAAAAGACGCTGCCCGCGTTGGCGTAGCCCAAGACCGAGGCGTCGGCGCCCGGTGCCTCGCGCAAGGCGGCGTCGGCGCGGACCACCCGCAGTGGGGTGTTGTCGGGCGCCGGGGCGGCGGCGCCCGGCGGCGCGGTCTTGATCTTGATCTTGTCGGATACCGACTCGCCCAGGGCGGTGTCCGACACCATGAGCTCGAGCTGGTACTCGTCGCCGCGGAAATCCTTGCCCACCTCGTAGACGAAGGAGAAGTCGCGCGTCGCGCCCGGCGCGAGATCCTTGGTTTCGAAACGGCCGGCGCTGATGAGGATGCCCTCCTGTCCGGCGCCGTTGCGCACGATGGCCTCGGTGCGCAGCGCGGGGCCGGCGCCGATGTTCTTGACCCGCACGAAAGTGCGCACGCGCTCGCCCTTCTGCACGCGGCCGTCGCGGTTGCCGGCCACGTCGTCGATGGTCTGATAGGCGTAGGCGAAAAGCGGCCGTGGCTTGCCCTCGATGTTCAGGGTCATCTCGGCAGCATTGGCCCGCAACTTGCCCTGCCCGTAGAACTCCGCCCGCAGAACGTCCGTGCGCGTGAGGCTGCCGCGCGGCACCTTGACGGAGAGGTCGTAGGTCTTGGTCGCGCCCGGCGCGATCTTGCCGAACACCATCTCGTTCTCGTCGAAGAGCAGATTGGCGCTGCGCAGGACGGCGCGCACCCGGTAGACCGTCGTGGTGCCGGCGTTCTTGACCGTACCGCGGATTTTGATGTGTTCGCCCGCGGGAACCTTGTCTTCGTCTCCCAAGAGTGCCAGCGAAGTCTCGACCACCCCCTCGGACGAGGCCGGACCCGTGCTCCAATCGACCCCGAGCTTCTCCAGGGCGGCCGACAACTTGCGGTCCTGTTCGGCGCGGGCCTTGTCGAGTAGCTGTCGGCAATGCGCCAGCACATCCTGCCGGCGCGCAGACTTGGCAGAAACGACGAGATCACGCGCCAGCTCGATGGGGTAGTCGATGCGCGTGTCGTCCGGCTCCTCCTCCGCCTCCTCCTCGTCCGCCAGGTCCGGATCGTCGTCATCGTCGAGGCGGGGCCGCTCCTTGCCAGGGGAAGGGACGAAGAGGTACGCCACGACCTCCGACGGCTGCCCACCCTTGCGCGCGTTGGGGTTTTCGAGGTGCCACTCGTAGTCCGATTCCTGACGCCTGCGTGTCGACGGCTGCAAGGTGATCCAGGCTTCGTCGCTCTTTCTCTCCACGCGCATTCTGACCAGCTCGATGTCCGGAGTGACGCCCACGCCCTGGATGGAAACGTCACCCGGCGTGAGGTACTGAGCGGTGGTCAGCTTGAGGCCGAGCTTGTCCTCCGCGCTGTGCTTGCCGAAGGGCACCGGCGAGGCGATGTCGAAAAGCATCTGCACCGAGCCCTTGCCGAAGGTGGTTTCGCCGATGATCACGCCGCGGTCGAGGTTCTTGAGCGCGCCGGCCACGATCTCGGAGGCGCTGGCCGAGGTCTGGTTGACCAACACGGCCAGGGGTATCGCGGTGTCGCCGCCGCGGGTGGCGTGCTCGTCCTTGCGCTGGGTGCCGCCGGGTCCGACCATGGAAACCAGAACGCCCGAGTTGATGAAAGCATCGGCCGCCTTCTGTGCTTGGTCGTAGAGGCCGCCGGGATTGCCGCGCAAATCCATGACGATCCCCTTGACCTTCTCGCGCTCGAAGTAGTTGAGCGCTTTGGTCAGGTCGGCCTCGGTGTTCGCCGAGAAGCTGATGATACGGAAATAGCCGACCCTGACGTGGGGCTGGCCGGCGGCCGACGGCAGGCTGAGGATGCGGGGGGGAGGATCGATGGCCGGCGGCCGGATGTAGTCGCGCACGATGGTGAACTTCTTGGGCGCCACCGTGCCCGCGCGCTCGACGTAGACGTCGACGGATGAGCCCACGTCTCCGCGCAGCCGATCCACCGCCTCCTGCAAAGTCATGTTCATCGTGGATTCGTTGTTGATGCGCACGATGTGGTCCTTGGCCCGCAAGCCGGCGCGAATGGCGGGGGTCTCGGGCATGGGCTTCTTCACCGTGAGGCGGCCGCGGCGATCCAATTCGATGACGATGCCCAGCCCGCCGAATTTGCCCTGCGTCGTGGTGCGCATGTCCTTGAAGCTGTCCACGTCGAGCAGCACCGAGTGCGGATCCAAGGTGTAGAGCATGCCGTTGGTGGCGGTCATTTCGACGTCGATGAGATGGCGCGCGCGATCCTTGGCCGGAACCGGACGGAGGCGTGGTTCGATGAAGGCGAAGATCTCGCGCATCGTGCTGCGCAGGGTCCATGGCGAATCCACGCGCGCGATCGGGAAGCTCTTCTGTTCGCCGTTGACCTTGACGATGACCTCCTTGGGATCGCGTTCGGGAAAACGGTCGACCAGAACTTCCGGCACGTCGCGCTGGAGAAAATCGAGAGCGCCCACCAGCATGCGCTTGGGGTCGGGGCGCGTGCGGTCGAAGTACTGGCTGTTCACGTAGTAGAGCGCCTTGCTGAACACCTGCGCCTGCGAAAGCTCGTAGTCCGAGCTCTCCGCGCGCACGGCCGCGCCGAGCGACGGCTCGGTGGCCAGGGAAACGTCCTGGCCGCGCCGTTCGATGGTCAGGAGCAAGGCCAGCGTGGCGGCGGCCGCGAAGACGAGAAGCTTGCGCAAGCGGTGCATGAAGGACTCCGAACTCTCGGTAGAAGGCGGGTCAGGCCCGTCAATGAGATCCATCGTAGAAGTGGTGATGATAGCAAGAGAGGGAGACCGCGTCGCTTCGGAGTTGCGGAGCCCAGTTGGGGAGCCCGGCTCTCACGATGCTTGCCGGGCTCTCCAATCCATGCGATCCACTGACTCGTGGCCCAGCCTCCTGCCGGCACGCTCTACGTCGTTGCCTCGTCCATCGGCAATCCCGGGGATCTCTCGCCGCGCGCCGTCGCGACCCTGCGTACGGCGGATGTGGTGTTGGCCGAGGACACGCGGTCGGCACGCAAGTTGCTCGCCGCGCACGGCATCGATCGTCGCACCCAATCGTGCTTCGACGCCAATGAAGCCGAGCGCGCCGAGCAGGCAGCCGCGCTGCTACGCGCGGGGCAGGGGGTGGCGCTCGTTTCGGAGGCCGGGACGCCCACGGTTTCGGACCCAGGCTACCGGGTGGTGCGCGCGGCCATCGCGGCCGGGGCGCGCGTGGTTCCGGTTCCCGGCCCTTCGGCGGTACTGGCCGCGCTGGTGGCGTCGGGCCTGCCCACCGACAGTTTCTTCTTCGCCGGTTTTCCACCGCGCAAGACGGGCGCGCGTCGCCTGCTCTTCTCGCGGCTGGCTCAACTCGAGGCGACCTTGGTCTTCTACGAATCCCCGCACCGGGTCGGCACCACCCTGGCCGAGCTGGTGGCGGTGGTGGGCCCGGCGCGTCCCGCGTGTCTGGCACGCGAGCTGACCAAGACGCACGAGGAATTCGTGCGCGGCAGCCTGGGAGAGCTGGCTACTGCCTACAGCCAGACGCGGCCCCTGGGCGAGGTCACTCTGGTCGTGGGCGGGGCCGCTGCGCAGGAGAGTCGCCGCGCCGAGGCCGCGGAAGACCTGGCGCAGCAGGCGCGGGCTCTGCTCGACACGGGTCTGTCGCCACGCGACGTGGCCGACACGCTGGCGCAGGCCAGCCGGCGCCAGCGGCGAGAGATCTACCAGCTCGTGCTCGGGCTCAGAAGATAGCCGTGGCGTCCACGAGGATACGCCAGGCGTAGGCGCCCTCGATGCGGAAACGGCGGCCGGGAACGTCGTAGACGGCATTGCCGGAGCCACCGTCGGTCAGGAAGTGCTCCTCCTGGAAACGCAGGCCGAAGAGGCTGCGCAGGCGGGCATGACGGCCGAAGTGGGCCGACAGGCCGGCATCGCCGCCGAAGACGCCATACGCCGGACTGCGTGCCACCCCGGAGTTGGGCGCGGCCGCGCCGCCTCTGTCCACGTCGATGCCCGGCCGGCACAGGCTCGTGTTCGTCGCGCACTCGGCATTGCCCGACAGAACCTCCCACAGCTCGCTCTGCGCCAGACCCCGCAGGCGGTATTCGAGGTGCCCGGCGGCCTCGAGCGCGACGCGCGCGTAGCGGCCGGGATCTTCCCACACCGTGCCCTCGATACCGAGGTCGCCGCCAGCGCGCCGCTGCGCCGAGGAGTAGACGCCGGTGCCGACGTTCTTGTACACGCTCGTCGAGGTCAGTAGGGGCTGCATGAACCAGCCGCCCATGTACGGCTCGACGGCGCCGAAGCGTTGCGAGAACAGCGACGACACGATGAACTGATGGTAGCCGAGACCGACCGAACGGTTGCCGATCGGGCGTCCCGGGTCGAAGCGCTGGTCGCCCGCCACCGAGAAGCGCGACTCGACTCCCAGGATCCACGTCGGTTTGGCTCGGTCGCGGGCCTGGCTCATGGCCGCCCAGCGCAGCCCGAGAGCGAGGTACTCCAGACCGTGGCGCGCGGGTCCGCGGAAGACCCGGTCGGACGGCGGCTGGAAGCGGTTGCCGTTTTCCGCGTCGAGCCCCCAACTCGTGTCCTGGTCGCCGGGAAGGAAACCGTCGTGCAGGAGGGTTTCGAGGCACGTCTCGCTGCCGCAGTTGCCGCGTTTGTCGAACTGGAGGCCGCGGTTGTCCGCCACCACGAGGTTGGCGCCGAGGAAGAAGCTGAGATCGCGCACCAGGCTCGCCTCGGCGCGCAGGCGCAGGGAATCGCGGGACTGGCGGTAGAGGACGTCGTTGATGAGGAGACTGCCGGTCGTCTGCAGGTACTCGCGCCGCACGGCGGCCGTGGCCTCGTCGTGCTGCCAGGCAAGAGACACGTGGATGTCCCGATCCTTGAGGCTGCGGGTCGAGAGCACTCGCGTGACCTCGGCCCCTGCGGCCAGGCCGCTGGCCAGGAGCACGGCAAGGGCGATGGTGAGGCCTGTGCGGATTCCCATCACGGTACGAGAATCACGATACCACATGTGTCCTAGCGCCAATGCCAGTCAGTTAGGGGAAAGACAGGGAGGACCAGAGAGGCAGAGACAGGTAGGTGTGGCGGAGCTATTGGGATTCTCCGGCTCCGTTTCTCCGTTCCTCCCTGTCGATACCTCCTTAGGCAACCCGCATTCGTCCTAGCCCTGTTCCTTGTCGCGCAGGCCGAGCTCTTTCATCTTGGTCTGCAGGCTCTTGCGCGAGATCTGCAGCTTGCGCGCCGCCTTGGTGATGTTGCCGCCGGTCTCGTCGAGAGCGCGCTGGATGAGCTCCCGCTCGACGCGCTCGGTTTCGGCGCGCACCGCCTCCTTGAGCGAGCCGACCTCCTCTCCGACCGGGGGGACGGCGCTGACCGACGGGATGGGAGCTGCGGCCTGCGCGGGGAGGGCGCCGCTGGACGCCGCCGCGCTTGGCGGCCGTTCTTCCTGCGGAGCGACTTGGGGGAGCGCGCCCTGGGGCGGGGCCGCCAGTTCGCCGGGCAGGTCGGTCACGCGAATCTGCGGCCCCTCGCAGAAGAGCATGGTCCGCTCGATCACGTTCTCGAGCTCGCGGATATTCCCGGGCCAGCCGTGCGAAACCAGGCGTTCGATGGCCTCCGGCTCGGCGCCGGCGATCTGCTTTCGCAGGCGGTCGTTGAAGCGGGCGATGAAGTGCTCGACGAGAAGCGGGATGTCTTCTCGGCGTTCGCGCAGCGGCGGCAGATGGATGGGCACGACGTTGAGACGATAGTAGAGGTCATCGCGGAAGCCGCCGGTGGTGATCTCCGCGGCCAGATCGCGGTTGGTGGCGGTGACGAGGCGGACGTCGACTTTGATGGTCTTGATGCCGCCCACGCGTTCGAACTCCGACTCCTGCAGGACGCGCAGCAGCTTGACCTGCATCTCGATGGGGATCTCGCCGATCTCGTCGAGGAACAGACTGCCGCCGTGGGCCAGCTCGAAGCGGCCCGGCTTGGAACCGACCGCGCCGGTGAAGGCGCCCTTCTCGTAGCCGAACAGCTCCGATTCCATCAGCGTCTTGGGAATCGCGGCGCAGTTGATTTTGATGAAGGGACCGCTGGCGCGCGAGGAGAAGTCGTGCAGGGCGCGCGCGACCAGCTCCTTGCCCGTGCCCGACTCGCCGGTGAGGAGCACCGTGGAGGGCGTGTCCGCCACCTTGTCGACGACCTGGAAGACCTGACGGATGGCCGCCGACTCGCCGACCAGGCGGAAGCGGCCGCGCACCTGCACGTCCTCCGGCCGGGCGTCCCGGCGCGACAGCATGTGGGTGCGCAGGGCCTTGGCCACGATCTGACGGATCTGTTCCTGGTCGAAGGGTTTCTCGACGTAGTCGAAGGCCCCCAGCTTCACCGCCTCGACCGCGCTCTCCACCGAGCCGTGCGCGGTGATCATCACCACCGGCACGTCGGGAAAATCGACGGACAGCCGCTTGAGCAGCCCCATGCCGTCGAGCCCCGGCATCTTGAGATCCGTGATGACGGTGTTGATGTCCCGGGTCATGCCGGCCAAGGCTTCTTCGCCGTTGGCCGCGGTCACCACCTCGTAGCCCTCGCGCTGCAAGATGGCCTCGAGCACACGGCGGATGTTGAGCTCGTCGTCCGCGATGAGGACGCGTTTGATGTCGGCTTCGCTCGTGGCCACGGCAGGACGTTAGCCGATTTCCGGCGCTTCCGCATGTTGTCATGGGAACCCCTACCGGTTGGCGGAACTGCGGGTACAATCCCGCGCATGGACCTGCGACAAACCCTGCAAGCGGCCCGCGTGGCGGCTCGTCGGCTAGCTTCGCTGACGGGGCCCGAGCGCGGCAATCTGCTCGGCGATTTCGCCTCGGCGCTGTGCGAGCCTGCGGCCAAGGCGGCCGTGCTCGCCGCCAACGCCAGGGACATGGGGGCGGCGCGCGAGGAGGAAAAGGCGGGCCGGCTGGGCTCGGCCTTGGTCAAGCGGCTCTCGCTCGACGAAGACAAACTCGCCACCACGGTGGACGGCATTCGGCAGCTGGCGCGCATGCCCGAGCTTCTGGGTCGGACGCTGACCCATCGCGTGCTCGACCACGGCTTGATTCTCAAGCGCCAAAGCGTGCCGCTCGGGGTGCTCGGCGTGGTCTTCGAGGCGCGGCCCGATGCCCTGGTGCAGATCACCAGCTTGGCTTGGAAGAGCGGCAACGCCGTGGCGCTCAAGGGCGGCCGGGAAGCGGCGGAGTCGAACCGCGCCCTGACCAAGGTGGCGCACGGGGTGCTCGCCAAGCACGGCATCGACCCCGCGGCCATGGTGTTGCTCGAGGCGCGCGCCGAAGTCGACAGCCTACTGGGCACGGACGATCTGGTCGAGATGGTCGTCGCGCGCGGCTCGTCGGAGTTCATCCGCTACGTGCGCAGCCACACCCGCATCCCGGTGATGGCGCACGCCGATGGCATCTGCCATCTGTATTTGCACAGCTCGGCCGATCCCGCCGTGGCGGCGCGTGTCGCGGTCGACGCCAAGTGCAGCTACCCGGCCGCGTGCAACGCCATGGAAACCCTGTTGTGGGACGCGGGCGCCGGCGCGGCGCTCGATGCTTGCGTGCGGGCCCTGGCCGAACGCCAGGTCGAGCTGCGCGGCTGCGCAGAAACCTGCAAGCGCCACCCGCACATGAAGGTTGCGGTCGAAGAGGATTGGCGGACCGAATACGGCGCTCTGATCCTTTCCATTCGCCAGGTCCCGGACCTGGCCGCCGCCCTGGCCCACATCGCCCAGTACGGTTCGCGCCACACCGACGCCATCGTGGCCACCGATGCCGAGGCGGCCAGCCGCTTCCTGGCCGAGGTCGATGCCGCCTGCGTGTTCCACAACGCCAGCACGCGCTTTTCGGACGGCTATCGTTTTGGGCTCGGCGCCGAGGTCGGCATCAGCACCGACAAGCTGCACGCCCGCGGCCCGGTCGGCGTCGAGGGCCTGCTTTCCTACCGCTGGCTGCTCTACGGGCGCGGTCAGTGTACGACGGACTATGGGCCCCAGGGCCGGCACTACATCCACAAGGATCTGCCGATCGATTAGGGGTTCGACCACAGAAGACACAGAGGGCGGGGAGAGCGCAGAGAAGGGAAGGGTTCGGATCTCAAGATCTGAACTCGTCTACTCTCCGTGCTCCGCATATCCTCCGTGATCTCTGTGGCTTCAGACGGTGATATGACCCAGGGTCTGGAGCTTCGCCTCGGGCAGTAGCTCTTGCGGAGCGAGCACCGCGACCTCGGGGTGCTCCGGTTCGAGCAGGCCGCGCAGGTGGCGACGCACGTCGGCGGCGGTGAGGATGACCGGCCGGGCGGTGCCGGTCACCGCGCGCTGCACGGCCTGGACGATATCGCGTGCCAGTTGCGGCTCGAGCGCCAGCTGGTCGCCGGTGGGGGTCTTGCGGATGGCCTCTCGCACGGTGTCCTCGACCATGGCGTCGACCAAGAACACCCCCACGCTGCCATCCGGCGCCGCGTGCTGGAAGGTGATTTGCCGCTGCAGGGTCGCCCGCACCCACTCCGCCAGCGCCGCTGCGTCGTTTTCCGCGGGCCCGCGTTTGGCGATCGCCGTCAAGATGTCGGCCAGGTTGCGCAGCGAGATGCGCTCGCGCGCCAGGCGTTGCAGGACGTCGGCGAGCAGCGCCGGACCGAGCAGCTTGGGCACGACCTCGCGCACCAGCGCGGGATGCGTGCGCTCGAGCCGGTCGAGCAGCACCTGGGTTTCCTGGATGCCGACGAAGCGGTAGCCGTGGCGGCCAAGGACACGCCAGAGCTGTTCGACGATGGCCTCGCCCGCCGAAGGTCCGTTTGGCGCTTGCTGGCCGGCGGCACCGCGGCCGTCAGGCGTTCGCGCGACGGTGCCAGTAGCCGCGGGGATCTCGTGCAACCGGATCGTGTAGTCGTCGGGGGCGGCCGCGCCGACGCGCACATCGATGGCGGGGAGGGTGATGCCCGTCTCCGCGAAGAATCGTTCGCGCAAGGCGGGCAGCCGTTCGGCAAGAAGCCGCGACGGACCGCGCTCCGGCAGCAGCTCCTTGGCGAGCGCGGGCGAGAGATCGATGCGGATGGGCACGAGCAGCGGCGCCCCCGGCGGGTCGTGCCCCGCCCGGAAAACCGTGGGCCCGCCCTGCAGCAGTCTGGAGGCGACCAGTCCGAGCAATGCGCCCAGCACCAGAAAGGGCAGGGCGGGCAGGCCCGGAACCACGGCCAGCACGGCGAGGAGGGCGGCCGCGACCGCCAGCGCCTTGGGCTGGGCGAAAAGCTGCCGGCCGATGTCGCCGCCCAGATGGCCGCCTTCCTCCTCCGACGACACGCGCGTGACGAGAATGCCGGCCGCGGTCGAGATGACCAGCGCCGGGATCTGGGCGACCAGGCCTTCGCCCACGGTAAGCAGGGTGTACGTGCGCAACGCGGCCCCCCAGTCCATCCCTCGCTGCAAGATGCCGATGAGCAGGCCGCCCACGATGTTCACCAGCAAGACCACGATGCCCGCCACCGCGTCCCCCTTGACGAACTTCATGGCGCCGTCCATCGAGCCGAAGAACTGCGATTCTCGCGCCAGCAAGTCCCGGCGTTGGCGGGCCTCGTCGTGACTGATGTGGCCGGCGCGCAATTCGGCGTCGATCGAGAGCTGCTTGCCGGGCATGGCGTCCAGGGTGAAACGCGCCCCGACCTCGGCCACGCGCGCCGAGCCCTTGGCAATGACCACGTATTGGATGACCGTGAGAATCACGAAGACGACGACGCCAACCACCAGATTGCCCGCGACCACGAAACTGCCGAACGCGTGTATCACCTGGCCGGCGTCGGCCCGCAGCAGGATGAGCCGCGTGGCCGAGATCTCGATGGCGAGGCGAAACAGGGTGGCGAGCAGGAGCAGGCTGGGGAAGGTCGCGATCTTGAGCGCGTCGCCAACGTAGATCGCGACCAGTAGCAGGGTGACGGCGCCGGCGATATTGACAGTGATGCAGAGGTCGAGCAGGAAGGTAGGCAGCGGCACGATCATCATGCCCACGCTCAGCACGACGAGCAGGGCCAACGCGATGTCCGCGTAGCGGGAAAGCAGGCCGCGCAAGTCGCCAGAGCGCAAGGCCGCAATCAATGCCCGCAGGCTCGACCACGCCGGCTTCCTCATGACGCGGCCATGATTCCAACATTCCGGTTTGGGTCAAGTGCATTTGTGCGCTCCCATTGCGCGGTATTGCGGCGGTCGATTCCGCGGCCGTCGGCGGCGGCCCGAATGCCTCGCGCCGGCGGATGGCCCGCTCCGAAAATCGAGACGATTGCCCTTTACTTTCGTTCTTCTTGGAGCATCATTCGCCGCGCTTGCAGCAAGAGAAGAGGGCAATGGCAACAGACATTCGTGCAATGGTGGAAGAGTTCGTCGGTCGGCTCGTCGCGGCGGTGGAGGCCGACAGCGTTCGTCGCGTGCAAGAGGCGTTCGCCGCCACGTTCGGCGCGGGTGCGCCGAACGCGCGCGCTGGCGGTCGCGCGTCCCGCGCCGCCGCCGCGCCTGCCTCTTTGGCCAGGCGCCGGCCCAAGCAGCTGTGCCCGGTGCCGGGATGCGCGGGAGTTGCCGCTCCGGTTTTCGGGATGGTCTGCGCCAAGCACAAGGACGTTCCCAAGGCGAAGATCAAGGAGTACCGCGCCGCGCGCCGGGCCGCCAAGGCCGCCTAGCCGTGGAAACCCTCCCGGGGTTTCCGTCATCGCTGGTATGCGCGCCGAACGGGCGCTAGGGTTGCGCGTATGCTGCGTACCATCGTAGAGGGCGCGCCCGATTTCGATACCGTAGTGGGGAGCCTGGCCGAGCGGTCGGGCTCGCTGCCGGCGTCCATCGAGAGTGGCGCGCGCGACATCGTCGCGCACGTGCGCCAGCGCGGCGACGCGGCTCTGCGCGAGCTCACCCGGCGTTTCGAGGGACGCGAGCTTTCCGCCATCGAGCTGTCCGGCGCGGAATGGGACAAGGCCGTCGCACAGGTGCCGGCCGAGGTACTGCGGGTCTTGGCCGAAGCCGCCACGCGCGTCCGCGACTACCACGAGCGCGAGCGCTACGTCTCCTACGAGACCGTCGAGGAGGGCGTCCGTCTCGCGTGCCGGTTCTCGCCGCTCGGCCGCGTCGGCCTCTACGTTCCGGGCGGCACGGCCCGCTACCCATCGAGCGTGCTCATGAGCGCGGTGCCGGCCAAGGTGGCCGGCGTGGGCGAGATCTGCATGGCGACGCCGGGACCCTCGCCCGAAACCCTGGCGGCGGCGCGCGAGGCGGGCGTGGATCGCGTCTTCCTGATCGGCGGCGCGCAGGCGGTGGCGGCCCTGGCCTACGGCACCGAGAGCGTCCCGCGCGTCGACAAGATCGTCGGCCCGGGCAACGCCTACGTCGCCGCGGCCAAGCGCCTGGTGTTCGGCGACGTGGGCATCGACATGGTGGCCGGCCCGACCGAGGTGGTCATCGCCGCGGACGGCAGCGCCAACCCGGCTTGGGTCGCCGCCGATCTCCTGGCCCAGGCCGAGCACGACGTCCTGGCCGTTCCCATCCTGGTGGCGGTCGGCAAGGAGGTGGCGGAGGCCGTGAGCCGGGAGTTGGAGCGCCAGCTCGCCGACCTTCCCCGGCGGGAGATCGCCAGGAAGGCCATCGCGGGGCAAGGCGTGGCCATCGTGGTCGGCAACGTCCAGACCGCCGTGGACCTGGTCAACCGCCTGGCGCCCGAGCACGCCGGGCTGGCGCTGGCCGACGCGCGGAATTGGGCCGCGCGGGTCACGGCCGCGGGCGCGGTGTTCGTCGGGCACGAGGCCTGCGAGGCCCTGGGCGACTACTTCGCCGGACCGAGCCACGTGCTGCCCACCGGCGGCGGCGCGCGCTTCTCCTCGCCGCTCGGGGTTGGCGATTTCCTCAAGCGCACCTCGTTCGTCGACTACGATCTGGCGGCTGTGCGGCGGCAGGCCGGGGCCGTCGCTTGCCTGGCCGAGGTCGAGGGGCTGGCCGGGCACGGCCGGTCGGTGCTGATGCGAGCGGGCCGGGGCCGGTAGGCGCGATTCGACGCGCCCGTTCGCGCGACGGGGGCGCAACGAACTGCGCGTACAAGACGCTTGACACCGCCGGAATCTCTTCTAAATTACGCGCCTCGCTCTGGAGCCCTAGCCATGTACGCCGTGATTCAAACCGGAGGCAAGCAATACCGCGTCGCGGAAGGCGAAACCCTGCGCGTCGAGAAGCTGGCCGCCTCGCCGGGTGACAAGCTGTCGTTTTCTCCCCTGCTCTTCGCCGACGACGGGGGCAACGTGCAGGTGGGCAAGCCAGAGCTTTCCGGCGTCAAGGTCGAGGCCGAGGTGATGGGCCAGGGCAAGGGCGAGAAGATCGTCGTCTTCAAGTACAAGCGGCGCAAGTCGTACCGCCGCAAGACGGGCCATCGCCAGCCCTTCACGGCGCTCAAGATCGTCTCCATCAAAGTGGGAGCCTAGACGCCATGGCGCACAAGAAGGGTCAAGGCAGCTCGCGCAACGGTCGCGATTCGCAGGCGCAACGGCGCGGGGTGAAGCGCTTCGCGGGCGAGCAGGTTCTCGCCGGCAACATCCTGGTTCGCCAGGTGGGGACCTTGTTCCACCCCGGCACCAACGTCGGCATGGGGCGCGATTTCACGCTCTTCGCCCTCAAGCCGGGCAAGGTGAAGTTCAGCCAGTCCGGCAGCCGCAAGCTGGTCAGCATCGAGGCGCTCTAGCCTTCGGCCGCAACGCCGGTCGGCGGGGGACATGCGGGAAGGAACGGAGAAGCAGAGGCGGACAGGAATGGCGACAATGTCAACGAATCTCCGGCTCCGTTTCGCCGTTTCTCCTTGTGCGTCCCCCCTAGGCGACCGCCACTGGCCCTAGCCTGACTTCGATGGCTGGGTCTCGACCCGGAGCTTGCCCGTGACGACCTTTATCGATCGAGCGCGCATCGATGTGCGCGGTGGCAACGGCGGGGATGGCGCCGTGGCTTGGCGGCGCGAAAAGTACGTACCCAAGGGCGGCCCGGCGGGTGGGGACGGCGGCGATGGCGGCGACGTGATCCTGGAGGTCGACGAGGGGCTGTCCACGCTGCTCGATTTCCGCTATCGCCACGAGCACCACGCCCAGCCCGGCGAGCGCGGGGGCAGCAAGGACATGTACGGCAAGCGTGGCCGCGACACCGTGCTGCGCGTGCCGGCCGGGACCATGGTGTACGACGACGCAGACGGGCGACTTCTGGCCGACTTGCGACGGCACGGCCAGCGGTTCGTGGTGGCCAGGGGCGGTCAGGGCGGCCGGGGCAACATGCACTTCGCCACGCCCACCGACCGGGCCCCCAGGCGCTTCGAGCACGGGCGCCCGGGCCAGGAGCGTCTCGTCCGCCTGGAGCTGAAGCTTCTGGCCGATGTCGGGCTGGTCGGCTTTCCCAACGTGGGCAAGTCGTCCTTCATCGCGCGTGTCTCCGCCGCACGGCCGAAGATCGCCGACTACCCCTTCACGACCCTGGTGCCGAACCTGGGCGTGGTCCATCTCTCCGGCGAGCGCTCGTTCGTGCTCGCCGACGTGCCTGGGCTCATCGCGGGGGCCCATGCCGGGGCCGGCCTGGGCCACCGGTTTCTGCGCCACCTCGAACGCACGCGCGCGCTGGTCCACCTCCTGGAAATCAGTCCAGTGCCCGGCCGCACGCCACTGCGCGACTACCTCGCGCTCCGCCGCGAGATCGAGCTCTACGACCGCGAGATGGCCGGCCGGGCCGAGATCGTTGCGCTCAACAAGCTCGATCTGCCCGCAACGCGGCAACGCCTGCCCGCGCTGCAGCGCCTCTTTGGCCGGCGCGGGATCAGGCTCTACCCAATCAGCGCGGCAACCGGCCAGGGCCTGCCCCAAGTCCTCGAGGCGGCTTTCGCAGCGGTCGTCAGGGCCAGACGGTCCGAAAGGGAGCCGGGCGAACGGCAGAAGCGGGATCCGGACAACTAGCCGCGTCGCGCTCCACGGGTGAGGAGGGACGAGTTCTGGTAGGATGCGCCCTGCCATCGGGGCCGCCTGCGGGTGTTTCCGATGACGGAGGTGCTTTTGACTACACTCCGAGTCGCCTGCTATAGATTGACACCCTTCGGTACCCCCACCGTGGCGGGGCGCTCAACGTCGGATCCTGGGGCGGCGAGCCATGCCGGAGTGGCTACCGGATGGTCAGAAGGAGCTTTGCGATGACGATGCGACGAACTTGGTGGGCCCTGGGCTTTTTGCTCGCTGCCAGTCCATGCTTCGAGGCCGCGCAAGCGGCCGAGGCGGTCAGAGCACCGGCGGCGGCACCGGCGGCGACCGCGGCACCGGCCCCGGCTGCGGGCGTGGCCCCCGTGCCTGCGGCGGCGCCCGCCGCTCCCGCTGCCGCGCCAAGCGACGGGAGCGCCTCTGCGGTTCGGCTCAAGGCGCTCGAGCACAATGTCAACGAGCTCAAAGAGCAAGTGTTTCGCACGCGCGCCCGCCTGAACTTGCTCAAGGAAACCGTGCTCGGCGGAGTCATCGGGGCTTCCCGGTGCGTGATCAAGCACAGAAACGAGATGGGCGCGACCTTCCGCCTCATCAAGGTGATGTACGCGCTCGACGGCGTCCAGATCATGAACAAGGTCGACGACACCGGTCGCCTGGCCGAGATGACCGAGTTCGACGTGTACAACGGCGCCATCCAGCCCGGCAACCACACCCTTTCGGTGCAGCTCGTCTACCAGGGCAGCGGCTTCGGTGTTTTCAGCTACCTCAAGGGCTACAAGTTCAAGGCCAGCTCCAGCCACACCTTCATCGCCGCGGACGGCAAGGCCACGGTGGTGACCGTGGTGGGCTACGAGAAGGGCGGCATGACCACCAACATGGAGGAGAAGCCCGCCGTCGATTTCAAGGTGAACCTGCTTGCGCCCGAGGGCGCCGGCCAGGCAGCCGCGAAGAAGTAGATCGCCCGGCCGGAGAAGAGCGATGCACCGACGCACAGGGACCGACGCTCGCAAGCCTGCCCGCAGGCCGCGCGCGCGTTGCGCCGCGTTGGGCGCGGTCTGGCTGGCGGCTGGTGCGGCCGGGGCCGGCGAAATCGACGACGCGAACAGCAGGCTCGCCGACCTAGAGGAGCGCGTCGGGGCCATCGCGGCCGCGTTCAGGGAGCAGGCGGTGGTCGACCCCAACGTCGCCATGCGGCGGGTGGTCGACGCCGAGATGCTGTTCAAGCTCAAGAACTACAACGAAGCCGCCACCGTCTTGCTCGACGTCGTCGAGAAGTACCCCAACATGCAGGGCTACGACGATGCCTTGGTGCTGCTCGGGGAAGCGCTCTTCCAAGAAAAGGACTACAACTCGGCCCGCTACTACTTCGCGATGGAGGCGAAGAAGAACACCGGGTCCCGCCTGGAACAGCGGGCCCTGCAGCGGCTGGTCGAGATCGGGCTGCACACCGGGGATCTCGAAAACGTCGACGAGTATCTGAAGCGGCTCGAGAGCATTCCCGCCGCCAACCTGGAACCGTCGGTGCCCTACGTGCGCGGCAAGTACGCCTACTTCCGCGGGCGGCCCGACGAGGCGCTGGCGACGTTTTCGGCCATCCCGCCCACCAGTCCCTACTACCTGCAGTCGCTGTACTTCGCGGCCACCATCCAGGTTCGCAAGGGGAACTACTCGGCGGCGCTGGCCGTGTTCGACGGCATCGTGCGCAGCCAGCCGCGCAACGACGCGGACAGGGAAGTCCAGGACATGGCTCGCCTGGCCGTCGGCCGCCTCAACTACGAGCAAGAGCAGTTCCTGGCCGCGCGCGACGCCTACAGCGGCATGCGGCGCGAGTCGCTGCGTTTCGACGAGGCCATGAACGAGCTGGCCTGGACGTCCATCAAGGCCAAGGACTACGAGTCGGCCTACCGGGCCCTCGACCTGATGCTCCTGCAAAGCCCGGACAGCCCGCAGGCCCCCGAGCTGCGTCTGCTCATGGGCAACCTGCACGTCCGTCTGGGCAACTTCGCGTTGGCCAACGAGGCGTTCGTGCAGGCCCGCGACCAGTTCGCGCCCATTCACACGCAGCTCGACGAGACGCTCGCGCGTTGCCAGGCCGACCCCAAGTACTTCGAATCGCTCATCGGCAAGGGCATGGAGAAGTTCGACATCACGGCGCTCATTCCCGGCCCCGCCGTCAAGTGGGTGAAGTCCGATCCCGACGTGGCGCGCGTGGTGGCGTTGACCGAGGACGTGGGCGAGCTGCAACGCGGGATCAAGGATTCCGAACAGATCCTCTCCCGTCTGGAAATGGCCGTGGGCGGGCAGCTCAAGGTCGGCATCTTTGCCGACCTGGCGCAGGTGCGCACGCGCACTTCCGAGGTGCTCAATCAAATCGTCGAGATTCGCCGCCGCTTCGTCGGCAAGATGCGCTCTTTGACCGCCTCGGCGCTGACCGGGGAAGAGAAGGACAGGTTGGAGCGGCTTGCCGTCGAGCGCGCTTTGGCCGAGCGGGAGATCGAGGGCATGCCGCTCACCGCGGCCGGATTGCACGAGCGCGAGAAGCGCGCCCGGGCCGCGCTCGACCAGCTCGACGGCCAAGCCTCCGAGCTCAACGTGCTGGTGCAGGGCATGGACGCCGAGCTGGTGGCCATCGAGCAGTACTACATCAAGTCGCGCGCCGACCAGAAGATCCGCGCCGAGGATCTCATTCAGCCCGTGGCCGGCCTGCGCGCCGCCATCGACGAGCTGCGCGCGGCCAACGACCGGATTCGCAACGCCATCGCCGAAGCCGCGCGCGAAGCCGTGGTGGCGGTGGCCACAGGGGACGCCGAACGCGGCTCCATCGCCGTCTTGGTGGCCAGCATGAAGCGCGAGCGTGACGTCTACCAGGCGGCGCGGTCGCGTCTCTCCGGCTCGGCCCAGCGCGATTTCGACGCCACCACGGCGATCCTCGAGCGAGCGGACGGCGTGCAGGCGCGCCTGGCCGAGCTCGACGGGCGCATCGAGGGCGCGGCCGGCAAGCGCCTGGGCGAGCTCAAGCAGCAGATCGCGACCGAGAAGGGCAATCTGCAGGCCGCGAACACCAAGCTCGCCGGCATCACCGCCGAATCGCAGAATCTGGGCGGCGGCCTGGCCTTCGCCATGCTCGGCAAGGTCACCGAACGCTTCTACGACTTGGTCGTGCAGTCCGACGTCGGGCTGGTCGACGTGGCCTGGGGCCTCAAGGACGCGCGCACGAGCGAGGTTTCCAAGCTCATCAACCAGCAGAAGCTCGAGCTCAAGACCGTCGAGGAAGACTTCAAGCAGCTGCTCGAGGAGGAGAGGTAGCCGTGACCGCGGCTCGCCTTGCTCGTCGCTCCTGGCTGCGCACGGCGGCCTTCTTCTGCGCGCTTGGGCCCGCGCTGGCCCTGGCCGCGCCGGCCGACAAGCTCAGGCCCATGGCCCCCGTCGATCCCAAGCTGGTCGACGAGATGGCGGCGGATCTCATTCTCTACACGCAAGAGGTGATCGGCTTCCGCCAGGCCGCCAAGGGCATCGTCAAGCGCACCTACCACGAGAAGCTGAAGGCCATTCGCGACAAGTACGAGCCGATGATCGTCGCGAACGAGAAGGAGGAGAAAGAGCGGCGCATGGACGCCATCGCCGTGCTCGAGGGCTTCCTGCGCAAGTACCCGGCGGACAAGCGCTGGACCCCGGACGTGATGTTCCGCCTGGCGGAGCTCTACTACGAGAAGGCGTCCGACGAATTCCTGACCGCGCAGGAGGACTACCAGAAGGCCTTCGATTCCGACAATCCGCCCACCACGCCGCCGCCCAAGGCCGACTACAACCAGACGGTGACCCTGTACCGCCGCCTGCTCACCGAATTCCCCAACTACCGGCTGCTCGACGCGACCTACTATCTCCTCGGTTTCTGTCTGGGCGAAATGGGGCAAGAGCCCGAGGCGCGGCAAGCCTTGCTGGCCCTGGTGTGCAGCAATCAGTACAAGCCGCTCGACAAGCCAGCGGAGCGCAAGCCCGCCACCGGCATGGGCCAGGGCCCGCTCGAGGACTACTACAAGGACTGCGTGCCCATCAAGAAGGACTCGAAGTTCCTGCCCGAGGCGTGGACGCGCGTCGGCGAAATGCACTTCGACGCCGCCGAGCTGGCCTGGGCCATCTCGGCCTACGGCCGCGTGCTGCAGTGGAAGGAATCGGCCTACTACGACAAGGCCATCTACAAGCTGGCCTGGTCGTACTACCGCGACAACCGTTTCGTCGAAGCCATCCGCGAGTTCGACGGTCTGGTCGGGTGGGCGGACAGCAAGAAGGCGGCCGGGGACAAGTTCGGCTCGGACCTGCGGCCCGAGGCGGTGCAGTACTTGGGCATCAGTTTCTCCGAGCCCGACTGGGACGGCGACACCCTCCCCGACGCGGAAACCGGCCTGCAGCGCGCGCAGAGTTTCTACCGTGGACGCGAGGGCGAGCCGCACGTCAAGGAGGTCTTCCAGCGCCTGGGCGACATCTACTTCGATTCGACGAAGTACGCCGAGGCCATCGCCGTCTACAAATACATCCTGCAGATGTGGCCGTTCTTCGGGGACGCGCCCAAGCTGCAGGAGAAGATCGTCAAGGCCTACGAGCGCGACCGCAACCTGGTGGCGGCCGCCAAGGAGCGCGAACAGCTCGGCCGCAACTACAGCAAGGGCAGCGAGTGGTACAGGCAGAACACCAACAACCCCGAGGCCCTGGCCGTGGCCGCGCAGCTGGCCGAGGACGCCCTTCTGACCGCGGCGACCAACGTGCACGCCGGCGCGCAGGCCTGCCGGGCCAAGGCGCAGCAGGCCGGCTCCGTCGAGGCGGCCGAGTGCCAGGAAACCTATCGCACGGCCGCCGAGCTTTACGAGAAGTACCTCGCGGCCTACCCCAACTCGAAGCGCGCCTACGAGTTCTCGGCCTTCTACGCCGACGCGCTCTACTACGGCGGCAAGGTGGCGGAATCGATCCCGGCTTACGTCGCCGTGCGCGACTCGAACGTGGACAACAAGTACCAGCAGGACGCCGCGCTGCAGGTGATCAAGGCGCTCGAGCAGATCATCGACAGGTACAGGCAAGAAAGACGCATCGAGGATCCGCCCATCCCGGACGAGAAAAACACGAAGCCGCCGGTCACGCCGCTGCCCATGCACGAGCTCTACGCGCAGTACATGCGGGCCCTCGACTGGTACGTGGCCAACTTGCCCGACGAGCGCGCCCCCGACCTGCGCTACGCTTCGGCCGTCATCCTGCTCAAGCACCGCATGTGGCCCGAGGCGCGCGCGCGCCTCGGCGAGATCACGGACGCCTACTGCGACAGCAAGCCCGACGTCGGCTTCCGGGCGTACGACGCCATCCTGACCACCTACTTCATCGACTACAGCATCGAAGACGAGGAGGCCAAGGACTGCGCGCTCGGCCGCTTGCTCCAGGTGGTCGACAAGTTCAGCGATTCGCCGTGTAGCAAGGCGGCGCAGGCCAAGCCCTATCTCTCGCGCATTGCCGACATCAAGGCTTCGGTCAAGACCACGGTCATCAAGAAGCGCCTCGACATCGCGCTCGAGAACGAGGAGAAGGGCACCAACAAGCAGCTCGTGCAGTGCCGCGAGGGCCCGGGCGGCATCGCCATCGTGACCGGCGCGGCCGCGTTGCCGAAGCTGGCGGCGGGGGAGAAGCCGGCGGCGGCCGGCGCGCAGCCGCGCAGCAAGACCGGCACCGAGCTCGACGAGGGCTTGGCGCTGGATCTCATGGATCTCATCGCGGCCAATCCCAAGGACCAGGACGCCGCCAGCAACCTCAACAATGCCTGCGTGATCTACGAGAAGATCTACAAGTACGGCGAGGCCACCAAGTGCTACGAACGCCTGGCGCGCGACTATGCGCAAAGCCCGCTGGCCAACGACGCGGTGTGGAACGCGGCTCGCAACCAGTATCGCTTCTTCGAGTTCGACAAGGCGGTCAGCGGTTACCTTCGCGTCGCCACGGATCCCAAGTTCGCGGACTACGAGCACCGCAAGGAAGCGCTCGGCATCGCGGCGCAGCTGCTCGACAACGACCAGCAATATCCGCGAGCGGCGGAGCTCTACAAGAAATACGCGGACAACATCGCCGAAAAGCCTTCCGATTCGGCCCAGGCCTACTCCTTCGCTTGCACGGCCTTGCACAAGGCGAAGGAGCACGGCAAGGAAAGCGCCTGCCTGCGCGAGCTCATCAAGCGCTACGGCAAGCAGCCGGAGGCCGGCGAATACGTGGTCAAGGCCTACTTGGGGCTGGCGCATCTGGCCGAGCAGGGCAGGGACAAGCGCGCGCTGCTGGCCGCCTACAAGAAGGTGCGCAACGAGTTCCTCGCGCGGAGGTTGCCGGCCGCCACGCCGGCCGCGGCCGCCGCCGCCAAGGCCGACTTCCTGATTCTCGAGGAGAAGTTCAGGGCGTTCCAGGCCAAGACCCTGCGCTTCGGCAACGATCCCAAGAAGGTGCGCAAGGTCTTCGACGCATTCACCGCCGAAGCCAAGGACTTGCAGGAGGAGTACGCCAAGATCTGGGAGTACAAGGACGCGACCTGGACCCTGGCCTCCTTCCTACGTCGCGGCGACATCTTCTACGAGTTCGCGCAGAAGCTCATCAAGGCCGCCGACAACCCGCCCGACGAGATCAAGCGCTTGTCGAAGAAGGCATGCAAGCTCGATCCCGAGCTGTGCGGGGTGGCCGAGACCGAGTACAAGGACGCCATCTTCCAGTTCGTCACGCCGGTCGAGGACGAGGCCAAGCGGCAGTGGAAGGCCACGCTCAATCGGGCCGCGGATCTGGGCGTGACCAACGAGTACGTGAAGAAGGCGCGGGAGAACCTGTCGAAGTACCTGCCCGACGAGTTCCCCTTCATCAAAGACGAGCGCATCGGAGTGGAGTTGCCATGACGACGACGGCGACGAAGCGGCTCTCCTGCCTCGCGATTGCAGTGGGAATCTTGGCAGGGTTCCCAAGCCCCGCCGCGCTCTGGCTCTGCCGTGCAAAGCCCGGCGACGCCAACCCGACCTTCCTCGCCGGACCGGTGGCCTGGCCCGCGGTTTCGGCGGCCGCCGAGGCGCCGCCCGTTCGGAAGCGGCGTGAGCCGCCGCCCGCCGTGATTCCCACCGAGGAGTTGCAGGCCGCCAAGCGGATGTACGAACGGCGCAACTACCAGGGCGCGGTCGCACAAGCCAAGGCCGCCCTCAACAAGAACGAGCGCTACACGCCGGCCATGCTGGTCATGGCGCGCGCCTACTTCAAGCTGGGCAAGTACGAGTGGGTCAAGACCCTGGGCGACATGATGAAGAACGCGGGCGCCAGCGAGGCCGAGCGCTCGGACATCTACCAGATGATGGCCTTCATGGAGGTGGAGAAGAAGAACACCGCCGGCGCCATCGAGCTGTTCCGCAAGGCTGCCGAGGCGCGGCCGGACAACGCCATTTTGTGGAACAACCTCGGCGCGCAGTACCTCGTGGTCAAGAACTACCGCGACGCCACGCCGGTGCTCGAGCGCGCCGTGCAACTGCAGCCCACCTTCGCCAAGGCGCACATGAACCTGGGCAGCGCCTACCGCGGGCTCGCGCGCTTCGACCGCGCCCTCGCCGAATACAAGCAGGCCCTGGCGCTCTTTCCGCGCTACGCCGATGCCGTCTTCAACCTCGCCATCCTGCATCTCGACGCGAGCAAGATGCCGAACATGGACACGACCGCGAAGCTCAACGCGGCCATCACCTACTTCGGCCAGTACAAGAAGATGCTGCAGGGCGCGGGCCAATCGGTGCCGCCCGAGGTGGACGCCTACACGGCCGAGGCTCAGGAGGGTATCCGGAAGGAGCAGAAGCGCATCGAGCGCCAGAAGAAGAAGGAAGAGCGCGAGCGCCAGCGCGCCGCCCAGAAGGCGGCCGACGACGCCAAGAAGGCGGCGGGACCGGGCAGCGCACCGGCGCCGACCCCCGGCGTGGTGCCCGCGCCGAACCCGGCGACCAGGCCAGGGCCGGCCCCGGGCTATCCGGCCGCGCCCGCGTACCCGCCCGCGGCCCCGGCACGGAGGCAGCCATGAAGACGCAGCGCGCCTGCAAACGCTTTCTCGTTGCGGCCATGGCCGCTCTGCTCGGCGTTTGGCTGGCAGCACCGGCCGCGATGGCGCAGGGCAAGAAGAAGACCGCGGCCCCGGCCCCGGCAGCGAAGCCCGAGGCCGGCGGCGCCGAAGGCGACCAGGAAGCGCCCAAAGTCAAGATCGAACGCGGGGCCGGGGGCAAGAAGGTCTACAGGATAGTGGGCGAGATCGTGATCGAGGGCAAGATCCAAAAGCCCGAGGCTTTCTACGTTCTGCAGAAATCCAGCATAAACTACGACTGGCACGAGCTGAAGCAGGAGTTCGTGCCCAGGATTCTGGACAGCGTGAGCAAGTCACCTTTCTAGCCAGGCCAACCCAACGAGGGAACGATTCCATGGCGACCCAGACACCGGCATCGGCATCGAGGAGGGGCAGCCCATCGGCCGTGAAGTCTCGCATTCTGCGCATCGGGATCGTGCAAGGCGGACGCATCGTCGAGGAGCGCCTGATCCGGAAGCGCGAAAACATCAGCATCGGCTGGTCGTCCAAGGCCACCTTCGCCGTTCCGTCCGAGGCGCTGCCCAAGCAATGGTTGCTGTTCGAGGCCCACCCCAAGGGCTATGTCGCGCATTTCGCCGACGCCATGGACGCGCGCATCGCGGTCGGCAACGAGGTCATCTCCCTGGCCCAGCTCAAGCAGGCCGGCCGGCTGCGCAAGCACGGCCAGAGCTTGCGCTATCTTCTCGACGAGCGCTCGCGCGGCAAGGTCACGGTCGGCGACCTCAGCGTGCTGTTCCAGTTCGTCACGCCGCCGCCGCCGCAGCCGCGGCCGCAGCTTCCCGCCTCGGTGCGCGGCTCGTTCTTCACGGGCCTGGACTGGGTGTACACCAGCATCGCCGCGGTTTCCTTCCTCGCGCACCTCGGGTTCGTGATCTATTTGCGTGGCGTGGACTGGCCGCGCAAGCCGGACATCGAGGAGATCCCCGATCGCTTCGTGCAGATGGTCGTCAAGGCCCGGCCGCCCGAGCCGCCCAAGGACAACGCGCTCAAGGACGACACGAAGAAGGAGGACGAAGGCAAGGCCAAGAAGGTGGTGGCCGCAAGACCGTCGGCTGGCCACACACCGAAGAAAGAGATCTCGGCCGAGGAGAAGGCGCGCATCGACGCCGAACGCCGCGCGCGGCTCACCGAACAGGTGCGCAACACCGGCATCTTGAAGCTTCTCGGCGCCAAGGCCGACGGCTCGGGCTCCATCGCCGACGTGCTGGGCAAGGGCGACGTGGACCGCGACCAGGAGAAGGCCTTCCAGGGCGTCGGGGGACTGCGGGTGGCCACCAGCGACGCCGCGTTGCGCGGAGTGAAGACGGGGACCGGCGGCTCGGGCAAGGTGGCCAACATCTCCGGCCTGCGCGGCGCGGGCGCCATCGCGCGCGGCGACACCGGCGCGGGCTCGACCGAGAAGCGCGTGACCGGCGTGGTCAAGAGCCAGGCCCCGGCGGTGGACGGCGAGCTGGATCCGTCCCTGGTTTCCAAGGAGGTGCGCACCAGAATCGGCGCCATCAAGGCCTGCTACGAGCGCGCGCTGAAGCGCAACCCGAACCTGAGCGGCAAGATCAAGGTGCGCTGGACCATCACCGCGGCCGGCACGGTTTCGGTCGTCGAGATCGACGAGGACACCATGGGCGACGCCGAGGTCGTGGCGTGCATCAAAGGTCTGGTTCGTCGCTGGCGTTTCCCGGCCCCCTCCGGCGGCTCGGTCGAGGTCGTCTATCCGTTCGTCTTCCAGTCTTCCCAATGAGTCCCAAGGTCGAGTTGACACAGCGCAAATCCGGGCCATATATTTGGCGGGTTTTTCGCCCGCCAAGTACTGACGCGTTAGGGGATCTGCGCACCTTTGCTAGCTACGAGGTTCAATATGCCCAGGGTGTCTAGAGTTCTGTGGTTGTTTCTGCTGGGGGCGCCGGCGGCACTGGCCCAGCCCGCGACTTCGACAACAGGTGGCCCGGCGCCGACGGTCGCGCCCGCACCACAGCCTGCGCCCGTGCCGGCCGCGCCGGCGGCAGAGCAGCACAAGCCCACGATCAGCGGGCCCCAGATGCTCGAGCAGGGGCGCGACTACCGCAAGGAAATCGAGAACATCCGGCTTCAGATTCAGACCCAGGTGGAACAGGCCAAGGCCGACAAGGACGTGATCCGCTTGAACTGCCTGCTCGACAAGCTGACCCAGCTCAACGCGAACGCCAAGATCCTGGATCAGGCCCTGCAGTCGCTGCAGGAGGCGATCGTGCGCCGGGACGATAACGCCCAGTTCCACGAGTACACGCGCGTCACCATCGTGCACCAGAAGGCGCAGGTTCTGCGCACCGAGGCCGATGCCTGCGTCGGCGCCGAAACCAACTACGTCGGTCCGACCAGGGTGGTGGTGGAAACGCCGCCGGGCCTACAGGAGAGCGTGGACCAACCACCGCCACCCGCGCCGCCGGTTGCCGTCGTCGATCGGCCCCCGGCAGCCAGCCCGTATCGATAGGTCGCCCGGTCTTCTCGAAAGTGACTGTCACGGACATCCAGGGGACCAGGCAAATCTGAACGGGAAACCATGAGATTTCGGCCACTCGCACTTGCCTTCGGCGCCGCGTTTGCGGCGAGCCCCGCGGCATGGGCGCAACTGCAGCTCGTCAGCTCGCAGGGGCCGTCGCTCGAGTCGCTGTCCATCGGGATGGGCCGGCAGCTTTCCACCAAGGGCCTGGCCACGGGGCTCAAGCTGGGGGAAGCGGCCATCCTGCACGCCTCCCTGTTCGCCGACGTCGGCTACGACACGAACGTGTTCTACGGCACGAGCGACGGCACGAAGCCCGCGCCGGTGCTGCACCTCGGTCCGCGGCTGGAGATCACCAACGCCGAGCGGGACGGCAGTATCCCGGGCGGCACCTACTACGATGTCTTCGCGGGCGTCGACTGGCGGAAGTACCTGACGGGCGACGACGAGATCACGCGCCACGATGCGCTCAACCCGAGCCTCTCGGGCACGGTGGAGTTCTCGTCGGGCCAGGTCATGAGCTTCATGCTCGCCGACACCTTCACGCGCTACCAGCAGCCTCCCTACGCGCCGGGCGACCCCATCACGCGCGACCAGAACATGGCCACGGCCGGCCTCAAGTACGCGCCGGGCGGCGGCCGCCTCAAGCTCAACCTGCGCTACACGAACCTCATCGACAAGTACGAGGGCAACTACGACATCGGCAGCAACATGGGCAACGAGGTCGTGTTGGACATCGGGTGGCGCTTTCTGCCCAAGACCTCGCTCTACGTGCAGGCGGCCCAGGGGCTCATCACCTACTTCAACAGCGGCAGGGTGACCTCCTATCCCCTGCGCACCCTCGCGGGTCTGCGCGGCCTGCTCACCGAGAAGCTGTCCCTGAACCTGGCGGCCGGCTACAACAACGCCTTCTACTCGGCCGGCGGCAGCCCCTCCGGCTTCGGCAACGTCGGCATCGTGACCGAGGTCAACTACACCATCAGCATTCTGTCGCGGCTCGGCATCGGCTACCACCACGATTTCGCCAACTCGCCCTTCGTCGGCCAGTACTACGACGTGGATGCGATCTACGGCGCCTACCAGCAGATGATCGCCAGCCGGGTGGTGACCTATCTCTACGGCCGCTACGAGAACCGCCGCTTCGGCGGGCTCGCCGCGGGCACGGGCCGCACCGACAACTACATCGTGGGCGGCATCAGCGTCGACTACATGATCGGCAAGTTCTTCCTGGCCGGGGCCAGCTACTCCCTCAATCTGAACCGGAGCGACGTGACGGCCCCCGCGGTGGCGGCGCCTGCCACCACGCTCACCGGCATCGACTACACCAAGCACGTGCTGCTCCTCCGCGTCGGCGCCGTGTATTAGAGACCGGGCGCGATGCCTCACCTCGCCCCGCGCAGCGGGGAGAGGTCGCGGCGCAGCCGCGGGTGAGGGGACGCCTCACCTCGCTCATACCTCGGGCGCGATGAATCGCGGTCCCGTGGTATCGTCGGACATGGCCACATCCACAGCCGGAGCGGGCAAGGGCTACTGGGCGCACGAAACCGCGTTCGTCGACGCGCCCGCGCAGATCGGCGACGGCACGCGCATCTGGCACTTCTGCCACGTCATGGCCGGGGCGCGCATCGGCGCCCGCTGCGTGCTGGGCCAGAACGTCTTCGTGGCCGGTCGCGCCGTGCTGGGCGACGGCTGCAAGATACAGAACAACGTCTCGCTCTACGACGAGGTGGTGCTGGCCGACGACGTCTTCGTGGCGCCCTCGGCGGTGTTCACCAACGTCGTCAACCCCCGCGCCTTCATCGAGCGCAAGCACGAGTACCTGCGCACGCGGGTCGGGCGCGGCGCCTCGATCGGCGCCAACGCCACGGTGGTGTGCGGGCACGACATCGGCGAATACGCCTTCGTGGGCGCCGGCGCGGTCGTGACCAAGAACGTGCCCGCCTACGCCCTGGCGGTGGGCGTGCCCGCCCGCCTGGTGGGCTGGATGTGCCGCTGCGGGCTGCGCTTGCCCGACGGCCCGGCCCCTCTGTGCGGGGCGTGCGGGCGGAAATACCTCGAGTCGCGCGACGCCGACGGCGGCAAGGTCCTGGCCCCGCGGGAGGCGGAATGAGGGTTCCCCTGCTCGACGTCAAGGCGCAGAACGCGCCCTTGCGCGAGTCCATCCTCGCGGCCGTGGCCAAGGTGGTGGACGCGGGCGCGTTCATTCTCGGCCCCGAGGTCGAGGCCTTCGAGAAAGAGCTGGCGGCCCGGCTCGGGGCCCGGCGCGCGGTCGGGCTTTCCTCGGGCACCGACGCGCTGCTGGTGGCGCTCATGGCGCTCGGCGTGCGCGCTGGCGACGAGGTGGTGACCACGCCGTTTTCCTTCTACGCCACGGTCGGCTGCGTCGCGCGCCTTGGGGCTCGCCCGGTCTTCGCCGACATCGACCCGAAGACCTTCAACCTCGATCCGGCCGCCGCGGCCGCGGCCTGTGGGCCGCGCACCCGCGCGCTCATGCCGGTGCACCTCTTCGGCCGGCCCGCGTCCCTGCCCGCGGTGCCCGTGCCCGTGGTCGAGGATAGCGCGCAGTCCATCGGCGCTTGCCGGCTGGGCGGCATGGCGAGCTGCCTCTCGTTTTTCCCCTCGAAGAACTTGGGGGCCATGGGCGACGGCGGCGCCCTGGTCACCGACGACGAAGCCTTCGCCGACAAGGTCGCGCTCTTGCGCGCCCACGGCGGCAAGCCCAAGTACGTGCACCATCTCGTGGGCGGCAACTTCCGGCTCGACGCCGTGCAGGCGGCGATCTTGCGCGTGAAGCTGCCGCACCTCGCGGCCTGGACGGCCGGCCGTCGCCGAAACGCCGAGCGCTACCGCCGCCTCTTCGCAGCCGCGAGCCTGCCTGGCGAGGTCGTCCTGCCCGAGGACACGCCCGCGCACATCTACAACCAGTTCGTCATCCGCGCGCCCCGGCGGGATGCCTTGCGCGAACACCTGCGCAAGCACGAAATCGGCACCGAGGTCTACTATCCGCTCGCCTTGCACCTGCAGCCGTGCTTCGCCGACCTGGGCTACCGGCCGGGCGCCTTCCCGGCCGCCGAGCGCGCCACGGCCGAGGCGCTGGCCCTGCCCATCTACGCCGAGCTCGGCGAGGAGCAGCAGAGCTACGTGGTGGAGAAGATCGTCGCCTTCTACCGAGAGGGGAGCTGAGATGGTTCGCATCGCCGTCGTCGGAGCCGGTGCCTGGGGCATCAACCACGTGCGCGCCATGAGCCGCACCCCGGGCGCCGAGCTGGTCATGGTGTGCGACAGCGCGGCGGTCGCGCGTGACCACGCGCAGGCCATCTCTCCCCGCGCGCGCGTGGTCGGCGATTTCGGTCAGGTCCTGGCGGCCGGCGACGTGGACGCGGTGGTGCTGGCCACGCCGGCCAAGCAGCACGCCGAGCAGGCGCGCATGGCGCTCAACAAGGGCAAGCACGTGCTGGTCGAGAAGCCCCTGGCGCTCGGGGCCGACGACGCGCAGGCCGTGGTGGCGGCGGCCGAGACGCACAAGCGCACTTTGATGGTCGGCCACCTGATGCTCTTCCATCCCGCGGTCGAGCGCCTGAAGGCCCTCATCGACCTCGGCGAGCTGGGGCGCATCTTCTACATCTACGCCGTGCGCGCGAACCTGGGCCGCGTGCGCCAGGACGAAAACGCGCTGTGGAGCCTGGCCCCGCACGACATCTCCATGATCGAGTACCTGCTGGGCGACCAGCCCGAATCCGTGAGCGCGCGCGGCGGCATCTACTTGCAGAGCCGCATCGAGGACGTGGTCTTCGTGAACCTGCGCTTCCGCAGCGGGGTGAGCGCGCAGATTCAGGTCTCGTGGCTCGATCCGCGCAAGGTGCGCCGCCTGGTCATCGTGGGCGCGCAGAAGATGGTGGAGTTCGACGACGTGGAGCCGGTGGAGAAGCTCCGCATCTACGACAAGGGCTTCGACCGGCCGCCCGCCTTCACCGAGTACGCGCAGTTCCTGGCCATTCGCGACGGCGACGTGCACATCCCGCAGATCCCGATGGCCGAGCCGCTGGAACGCGAGTGCCGCCACTTCGTCGACTGCGTCGAGCACGGCAAGCGCCCGCTTGCCGACGGGCAGTCCGCGCTCAGGGTGGTGCGCGTGCTGGAGGCCGCGCAGAAATCCCTGGAAAGCGACGGCGCGCCGGTCGAGGTGTAGCCGGTTGGTCCCATGCTCTTCTTCAACAAGCTCCTGCCCATCTTCGTGCTGCCGCTCGCCTGGGTCGTGGCGCTGCTCGTCCTCGGGATCGTGCGCAAGCGCCGGTGGCCGCTCGTCGCGGCCCTGGCGGTGCTCTACGTCGCCAGCATGCCGGTCGTCGGCAACGGTCTTTTCCGCTGGCTCGAATCGTCGCACCCACCGATCCCCGTCGATGCGGTGGAGCCCGCGGACGCCATCGTGCCGCTCGGCGGGATCTTCGGCCCGGCGACGCCGGAGGGCTTCCTGCCCAACCTCGCCGAGGGCAGCGACCGCCTGGAAGCCGGCATCCTGCTCTGGCAGAAGAAGAAGGCCCCCACTCTGGTCTTCACCAGTGGGCGCATCCCGTGGGCGAAGCAGGACGAGGTCGAGGGCGCGCGCGCCTTGCGTTTCGCCGGCGCGCGCGGGATCCCGACGGACAGGATCGTGCTCACGGGCGAAGTGGGCAACACGGTCGACGAGGCGCGCGCCGTGGCGGCGCTCGTGCGCGAGCGCGGCTGGCGCAAGATCATCCTGGTGACCTCGGCCTGGCACCTGCGGCGCGCGGCGCGCACCTTCCGCAAGGCCTCCGTGGACTTCGTGCCCTTCCCGGTCGACTTCCAGATCGACCGACGCAGCCCTCTGACCCTGCTCGATTTCCTGCCTCGGGCCGAGGGGCTGCGCTTCACCGAGGCCGCCCTGCGCGAGTGGTACGGCATCGCCTTCTACGCTCTTCTCGGGCGGTAGGACGCCCCCCACTTCCCGCCTCGCCCCGCTGCGCGGCTCGTCGTTACCCAGATCTTTCGGAGGTCAAGAAGGAAGGATGAACAGGGAGGAACGAAGGAACAGAGGGATCAAGGGTAGGGTTCACGAGGCGGCGGAGTCCCTCCCTCAGTACCGGGACGTGGAAATTGACGAGTAGGCCAACCGGTAGGCGTAGGAGCTTGAGATAGGTAATGACCTGCGCTTCGTGAACCGGGAGCAGCCGCTCCACGGCCTTGACTTCGACCACCAAACGGTTCTCTACCACGAGGTCAAGGCGATAGCCGCAGTCGAGGGCGAGACCTTTGTAGTGCAAGGGAATCGGGATCTGACGTTCCATGCGAAATCCACGAAGCCCGAGCTCGTGGGTCAGGCAGTGCTCGTAGGCTGACTCCAGCAGCCCCGGGCCGAGGTGGCGGTGGACCTCGATGCAGGCAGCGATGATCCGCCCAGAGAACCCATATTCCCTCTGTTTCTCTGTTCCTCCCTGTTCCATATCCGGATCATCGGAAGTTGGTAGCCAGAAGTTGCTTCTTGGGAGGCACCCGCCGACGAAGATCTGGGTAGTGATGAGCCCTGAGCGGGGAGAGGAAGCCGAGCGTGGTGCGCCGGGTGAGGGGCGCGGAGTCCTCTCTCACGGCCTGGCGCGGATGCCGTTCCTACGCCTTGACCAGTCGCTTCGGGCCGGCCGCGGGATTGTCGGCGAAGAGGGGCTGCACGAGGTTGCGCGTGTCGACGACCAGCCCCAGCCCCGACCACAGGCGCGGATCCTTGAACCGGTCGTGCGCCGTGGCCAAGAGCACGGCATCGAAAGCCGCGAAGGCCTCGGGCGTGCACGGCACGGACTTCATGTCCAGGTCGTGCTTGCGCGTGCGCGGCGCCTCGGGGAAGTGCGGGTCGCAGTACGCGACCTCGGCGCCGCCGGCCCGGAGCAGCTCGATGAGCTCGAACGACGGCGACTCGCGCGTGTCGTCGACGTTGGCCTTGTACGACAGCCCGGCCACGAGAACCCGCGAGCCGCGCAGCGGCCGTCCGGCGTCGTTTAGCCCCTCGACCAGGCGCGAGACCACGTAGCGGGGCATCTCGGTGTTGATCTCGCCGGCCAGCTCGATGAAGCGGGCCCACATGCCGTGCTCGGCGGCTTTCCACGACAGGTAGAAGGGATCGAGCGGGATGCAGTGCCCGCCCAGGCCCGGGCCCGGATAGAACGGCATGAAGCCGAAGGGCTTGGTGCTGGCCGCCGCGATGACCTCCCACACGTCGATGCCCATGCGGCAAAACGTCCGCTTGAGCTCGTTGACGAGCGCGATGTTCACCGAGCGAAAGACGTTTTCGAGCAGCTTGCACGACTCGGCCACGCGCGCGCTCGACACGGGCACGACGCGCTCGAGCCCGGCTTGGTAGAGCGCGACCGCGGCCGCGGTGGACTCGGGGTTGATGCCGCCCACCACCTTGGGGATGGTGCGCGTCGAGAACTCCGCGTTGCCCGGATCCTCGCGCTCCGGCGAAAACGCCAGGAGGAAATCCCCGGGCGAGGCGAGGCCGCCTTCCGTGAGAATGGGCAGCACTTCTTCTTCCGTCGTGCCGGGGTAGGTCGTCGATTCCAGGACCACGAGCTGCCCGGGGCGGAGGTGCCTGGCAATCTCCCGTGCCGTCGCGTGGATGTACGAGTTGTCCGGCTCGCGGTGCTTGCCGAGCGGCGTGGGCACGCAGATGAGGATGGCGTCGCACTCGCGCAGGTGCTTGAAGTCATCCGTGGCCAGAAAGCGCGCGCTTCCGGCCGCGGCCGCGACCCGGTCCGCGCCCAGGTGTCGGATGTAGGATTCGCCCCGGCGCAGGGCCGCGATCTTGTCCGCATCCACGTCGAAGCCGATGGTCCGAAAGCCCGCCTCGGCGAACACCAGGGCCAACGGCAGTCCCACGTAGCCCTGGCCGATCACGCCGACGAGGGCCGACTTCGACTTCACACGAGCGATGAACGAATCCATGCGTGCCTCGACAGACGACAACGATACCATGCCTGCCCCCACTTCTCGCCTGGCCCCCGGGCGCTTGCCTGAAACGGGGGCCTGGGGAGAGCGCGAAGCTGGATCTCCGCCCCCTTCTCCCCCGTCCGCGGGGGAGAAGGTTGGGATGAGGGGGATGCTGGTCGCACGTTCCGCGATACCGAGGCCTCGTTCGCCGGGATCGCAGCCAGTCGAGCCGAATTTCTCGACAGTCTTGCGGAACCCGCTCGTAGGCGCCTCGATGCTCGCGTTCCTGCCGTCCGGCTGGAGGCGCGGGCCATCCCAGATGGCCCCTCACCCGCCGGGCGCCTGCGCCGCCCGGCGACCTCTCCCCGCTTCGCGGACTCCGCGGGGCGAGGCAAACG
>JAFGPX010000165.1 GCA_016935975.1 Deltaproteobacteria bacterium | reverse complement strand
GTACTCGACGAACGAGCCCGCCGAGTACTGGGCGGTGCCATCCGAGAAATCGATGGTCAGCTTCGCGCAACCCGAGCTGCAGTCGAGGCCCTCTGGCCCCGTCGTGGTTTGCGTCAGGGTGGGCTCCGTGCCATTGCCCCAAGTTCCCCATTTGTTGAGGTTATAGGGCTCCGTCTTTCCGTCGGTTCCGAAGGTCGTGTTCTCCTCGTAGGTGCCGTCGGTGGTCCCGCAGGCAGCCGACGAGGTCGTGCTGCTGCCGCCGCTGCCGCCCGAGCCGCCGCTTCCAGCCGTGGTCGAGCTGCCCCCGCTCGCGCCGCCACTTGCGGCGCCACCCGAGCCGCCGCTTCCGGCCGTGGTCGAGCTGCCCCCGCTCGCGCCGCCACTTGCGGCGCCGCCCGAGCCGCCGCTGACAGACGATTCGTAGCTACATCCCGGGGGTAGAAACCCGAATGCGGCGAGCACCACCACACCGAACACGATTCCTCTTCTCATGGTCATTCCTTTTGTTAGGCGCGAGGTCGCGCCGCCCATGCCGGTCACCGAGGCTGCGCAAAGATACCCAGATGTTGGTCCCGAATCAAACCAGGATAGGTCCGCCACTTTCCCAATTGACGGAAGGTTCGCTTTCTGGTCGCATGGCTTCCGGGACCGTGACAAGGCGCGCCAGCGAGTCGCTGAGGCGCCATCCCGGGAGGAGATCCAAGCGATGTTGCGCACAACTCATATCCTTTTCGGTTCGACGATCCTCTTGGCAAGCCTGTCACAGAGCCGTCCCGCGAGTGCCGAGTATCCCTCGGGCTCCCTGTACGTCGGGGTATCGGGAGGCTACAACTTGCGCCTGGTCGACTGGGAATTCGGCACCTACGTACGAAGGGACGGAACGGCGCCGGGTCAGGCAAAATCCTCGCCGATCGGCATGTTGCGTTTGGGATATCAAATCATTCCGCGGCTGGCCATCGAGCTGGAGGGCGGGTACCTGCCCATCCAGGCAAGCTACGACAACGCGCTCAATCACGCCCTGAAGGCAGAGCTGAACGTGCTCTTTCACTTGCTCGGCGGCGGCTGGACGCCGTTCGTCCTGGTCGGCGGAGGCGGCTACCAGATGTACAACGGCAGCTTGGGAATGGACTGGGATTTCCCGGCGTTCCACGGCGGTCTTGGCTTGCGCGGACTGCTTGCCTCGTGGCTCGCCCTACGCATCGAAGGCCGCGGCGTGCTGTCCGACGGGTTCGACGGCAAGTTCTCCAGAAACGTCGAGATCTTGGCGGGTCTCGACCTCTTCTTCTCGCCCAAGGTCGTGAAGAAGGTCCTCGATCGCGACGGTGACGGACTTCCCGACGAGGAAGACAGATGTCCGGGCGAGGCCGGTCCCCGCACAACCCGCGGCTGTCCGGACAGGGACCGCGACCTCGTCATCGATTCGAAGGACAAGTGCCCCGACGAGCCGGGCAAGCGCGAGCTCGATGGCTGCCCGGAGAAGGAGAAGGACAGCGACGGCGATGGCGTCCTCGATTCGGAAGACAAGTGCCCCGATGCGGCCGGCAAGCCCGAGCTTGAGGGCTGTCCGGACGGCGACAACGACGGCGTGCCCGACGCCGAGGACAAGTGCCCCGACCTGCCGGGACTCAAGGAGCACGAAGGCTGCCTGCCCGAGGAAGTCGCGAAATTCACGGGGGCAATCAAAGGCATCACCTTCAAGACCGGCAAAGCCGATATCACGAAGAAGTCGTATCCCGTGCTCGACGCCGCGCTGCAGGTCATCCAGGAGTATCCGTCCTTGCGGCTAAAGATCGAGGGACACACCGACAACGTCGGCAAGGCCGCCAAGAACCAGACGCTATCGGAGGCACGGGCCGAGGCGGTGAAGACCTACTTGGTCGACAAGGGTGTGGACGACAAGCGCTTGGAGACGGCCGGCTACGGCGACACCCAGCCGAAGGAATCCAACAAGACCCCAAAGGGCCGCGCGGCCAACCGGCGCATCGAGTTCACCGTGATCCAATAGCCCGTGCCCTTGCCGGCTACGGTCACTGGCGAAGAAGCGACGCTCGTCGACCTCGTTCGGCCCGTCGTGGTCGGATCCGTACCCGAAGTGCTCCATCCTGACCGCGCCTTGTGCGCGACAGCCGCGCATTTCCTGACGGACGAACCGAGGCCTGAGGCTCCAGCTTTCCACGGGATCGGAGTCTCCAGCGCCTCGACCGCCGCCCCAGCCCGTGCCGCTGGGCTTCCATTCGGACTGCCTCACGACCCCAATCGCAGCTTCTTTGCGGTCGCAGCCCGGGTTGTGGCAACCTCTTCACAATAGACAAAGAACCCGCGGACGAAAGATCCACGCGCCCGGAAAGGAGATGTCCCGTGGGAGCCGTTCGAGACTTCATCCTTCATCACTTCCGTCACTTCAACGCCGCCGCCCTCGTGGATGCCGCCAAGGGGTGGGAACGCCACCTGGCGCAGGGGGGAAGAATGCTGCTGACGATGGGCGGCGCCATGAGCACGGCAGAAATCGGCATCGTCGTCGCCGAGCTCATTCGCCGGGACAAGATCCACGGCTTGTGCGTCACCGGCGCGAACCTCGAGGAGGACGTGTTCAACCTCGTCGCGCACGACAACTACGAGCGCGTGTCGAACTACCGCGAGCTCACGGCGCAGGACGAGAAAGCCTTGCTGCTGCGCGGCCTCAACCGCGTGACGGATACCTGCATCCCCGAGGAAGCGGCGATGCGCAAGATCGAGGGCTACATGCTCGAGCTGTGGCAGGCCGCGCACCAAAGGGGCGAACGCCATGCACCGCACGAGTACATGTACCAGCTCCTGCGGAGCGGCCGGCTGAAGACCGAGTATCAGATCGATCCCAGGAATTCGTGGCTGCTCGCTGCCTGCGAGCGTTCGCTTCCGATCTGGGTGCCCGGCTGGGAAGACTCGTCGCTCGGCAACATGTTCGTTGTCGGAGCGACCCAGGGCAACTACGCCTTCTCCGCCATGAAGAGCGGGCTCGAGCAGATGAGCACGCTCGTTGCTTGGTATCGTGAACTGGATGCTCGGCACCCGATGGGTTTCTTCCAGATCGGCGGCGGCATCTCGGGCGATTTCCCGATCTCCGTCGTGCCGTTGATCGGGCAGGACCTGAAACAGAAGGTGCGCCCGTGGGCCTACTTCTGCCAGATCTCGGAGGCGAAGACGTCCTACGGCTCCTACAGCGGCGCCCCTCCAGAGGAAAAGATCACGTGGGGCAAGCTCGACGTCGACACGCCTCGCTTCATCGTCGAGTCGGACGCGACCATCGTGTTTCCGCTCATCGCGGCGTACTTGCTCGATCTCTAGCCGAGATCGCGCGACAGGCCTGCGAGGAAACCGCTCCGAGCGCTCCCCTCACGAGGCGAGTGCGCCAGACGCCGGATCCGAAGAAGTCAACGCCTCTCGGTGGAGCTGATCGGGATCGAACCGACGGCCTCTAGAGTGCGATTCTAGCGCTCTCCCATCTGAGCTACAGCCCCGTGCCCCGGCGTGCCGGGTGGAGGGATTGTACTTGCCGCGATCCGGTTTGCAATGGCGAACTCGTCTCGGCGTATGCTCCGGCCGTGGGACGCAAGGACAAGCCTCCGAAAGACGACGACGGGCGGCCGACGCAGCCGTCCAGGATCCGCGCGGATGTCGCGGTCCTCGAGCAGGGGCTGGCTCCGTCGCGGGAACGGGCGCGCGCCCTGATCTTGGCGGGGCAGATCCTGTGCGGCGACAAGCCCGTCGAGAAGGCGGGGGATCTCCTGCCGGCGGGCGCGGCGCTGCGCTTGCGCGGTGAGCCCATGCCCTACGTTTCGCGCGGGGGACAGAAGCTCGCGCACGCGCTCGATGCCTTCCTGCTCGAGGTGACGGGCGCGGTGGCGCTCGACATCGGCGCCTCGACCGGCGGGTTCACCGACTGTCTGCTGCGGCGGGGGGCGGCGCGCGTCTACTGCGTCGACGTGGGGCGCGGTCAGCTCGACTGGAAGATCGCGTCCGACCCGCGCGTGGTCGTCGTCGATCGCACCAACATCCGGCACATACCGGCCGAACGCATCCCCGAGCCCTGCACGTTGGCCGTCATCGACGTTTCCTTCATCTCGCTCCGGCTGGTCCTGCCCGTGCTACCTGCGCTCTTGGTGCCGGGCGCGCCGGTGGTGGCTCTGGTCAAGCCGCAATTCGAGGTGGGCAAGGGCAAGGTCGGCAAGGGCGGCATCGTGCGCGACGAGGAGGAGCGCAGGCGAGCGGTCGGCGGCGTGGCCGCGGCCGCGCGCGAGCTGGGCTTTGCCGTGCTCGGCGAAACCACGTCGCCCATCACGGGCGGCAAGGGCAACGTCGAGCTTCTGCTGCACCTGCGCTGCCCGTAGCTCGCTCGGACGGGCCGCCTGCCAACGTGGGGCTGGCGCGTCGCCCGGCTGTGATCTAGGAAGAGAGCATCATGCACAGAACGACGCGTTTCAATCTGATCTACGCCCTCGTTGCGATCATGGGCGTGATGCTGGTGCACGACTTGTGGGTCGGCTTTCGGTCGGTCGCCACGCTGCCCTACAGCGAATTCCTGAAGCTGGCCGCCCAAGGCAAGGTCCAGGAAATCGTCATCGAGGAAAACGAGATCCGCGGCCAGCTGAAGGATCCCGAGCACCCCGGAAAGAAGCTCTTTCGAACCACGCGCGTGGACACCGCCCTGGCCGAAGATCTCGCCAAGTACGGCGTCAAGTTCTCGGGCCACGTCGAGAGCAAGGCGCTGGCGACCTTGCTCTCCTGGATTCTGCCCGTGCTCCTGTTCTTCGGGATCTGAATGCTCATCATGCGCCGGGTGTCGGGCCAGCTGGGCGCCGGCGGCGGGCTGATGTCCATCGGCAAGAGCAAAGCCAAGGTCTACGTCGAGACCGACACCAAGACGACGTTTGCCGACGTGGCGGGCGTCGAGGAGGCCAAGGCCGAATTGCGAGAGACGGTCGAGTTCCTGAAAGATCCGGACCAGTACGGCCGCCTGGGCGCGCGCATGCCCAAGGGCATCCTGCTCGTCGGGCCGCCGGGCACGGGCAAAACGCTCTTGGCGCGCGCCGTGGCGGGCGAGGCGGGCGTGCCCTTCTTCTCGATCTCGGGTTCGGACTTCGTCGAGATGTTCGTGGGCGTGGGCGCGGCCCGCGTGCGCGATCTCTTCGAACAGGCGCGCGGCAAGGCGCCGGCCATCGTCTTCATCGACGAGCTGGACGCCTTGGGGCGGGCGCGGGGCGCCGCGCCCTTCGCGGGCGGCCACGACGAAAAAGAGCAGACCCTGAACCAGCTCCTGGTCGAGCTCGACGGCTTCGACTCGACGAGCGGCATCGTGCTCCTGGCCGCGACCAACCGGCCCGAGGTCCTCGATCCGGCGCTGCTGCGCGCCGGGCGCTTCGACCGCCAGGTCCTGGTCGACCGACCCGACAAGCGCGGTCGCGTCGAGGTCCTGAAGGTTCACATCAAGAAGGTCAAGCTGGACCCCGACGTGGATCTGGAGCAGGTCGCGGCCCTGACCCCGGGCTTCACGGGGGCCGATCTCGCGAACCTGGTCAACGAGGCGGCGCTGGCCGCGACCCGCCGGGGGGCCGGCAGCATCTCCCTCGGCGATTTCAACAGCGGCGTCGAGCGTATCGTGGCCGGCCTCGAGCGCAAGAACCGCCTGCTCAATCCGCGCGAGCGCGAAATCGTCGCGCATCACGAGATGGGACACGCCATCTTGGCGGCGGCCATCGCGGGCGCCGATCCGGTGCACAAAGTGTCGATCATTCCGCGCGGCATCGGCGCCCTCGGCTACACCATCCAGCGCCCCACCGAGGATCGCTATTTGATGACCCGGCAGGAGCTCGAGAACCGCATGGCGGTGCTCATGGGCGGGCGGGCGGCCGAGCACGTGGTCTACGGGCACTTCTCGACCGGCGCGGCCGACGACCTGGCCAAAATCGCGGACATCGCTCGCAGCATCGTCACTCGCTACGCGATGGAGCCGCAGCTCGGCCATGTGGCGTTCGAGACCGAGGAGCGCTCGATGCTGGGGCCCATGGGCGAGCCCTTGCGCCAGCGACTCTACGGCGACGATACCGCCCGCGAGATCGACTGTGCCGTGCGCAGGATCGTGCTCACCGCTTTCGAGCGCGCCACCACGATCCTCAAGGAAAACCGGGCTCTCCTCGACGAAAGCGCGCAGCTTCTGCTGCAGAAGGAAACCCTGGACACGCCGGATCTCGAAGGACTTTTCAAGGCCATCCGGCCGGCCGCCGCGACCTTCGCTGCCGCGATTGCGCCGTGCAAGGAGGCGAGGCCGCCCACCCCCTGACTCTTCCGGCGAGGCGGCGGAAAGAGAGCCTTCTCTTGCGCCGCCATCTCGCTAGAATCACGGCCCGGCGATGCTCCAGAGCTATCTCGGTACTCTCTCCGTGTTCACGCTGGGCCTGGGGGCCAGCTTCGCGGCCAGCCTCGGCACCGGGGTAGGCGCGCTGCCGGTGCTTTCGCTGAGTCGGGTCTCTCAACGTGCGCAGGACGTGCTCCAGAGCATCGCGGCCGGAATCATGCTCGCCGCCACGGTGATGTCCTTGGTGCTTCCCGGCATAGCGGCCGGGGCAGAGCAGCTCGGATCGCCGCGAGCCGGGGCTCTGGTGGTTGCCACGGCCGTGATGCTCGGCGCCCTCGCCGTGTTGTGGGTTCACCGGTACGCGCCGCACGAGCACTTCCTGTCCGGCCGCGCCGGGCCGCTTTCGAGCCGGCTTCGCCGGACGTGGCTCTTCGTCATCGCCATCACGCTGCACAACTTCCCCGAGGGCATGGCCGTGGGGGTCGGGTTCGGCGGCGGCGACGTCGGCAACGGGGTTTCGCTAAGCAGCGCGATCTTCATCCAGAACCTGCCCGAAGGCTTCATCGTGGCCCTGGGATTGCTCGCGGTGGGCTACGGCCGGCGTTTCTCCGTGCTGGCCTCGTTCGCGACCGGCCTGGTGGAAACCTTGGGCGGGCTCATCGGCGCGGCCGCCGTGGCCACGGCCGCCGCGGCACTGCCTTGGGCCATGGGCTTTGCCGCGGGCGCCATGCTCTTCGTGATCAGCCACGAGATCGTGCCCGAGACGCACCGAAACGGCTACGAGACCGAGGCGACCTTCGGCCTCATCGGCGGCTTCGTGATGATGGTGCTGCTCGACGCGGTCCTGCGTTGACGAGGGCGAGGCGCGCTTCGCCTGATACGCCCAAGACTTGTCGCGAGGAATCGTTCTTTGCCCGTGCTGTGACAGTGGTGTCCGAGCCGAGGATGCGGGTAGCATGGGGCCATGAGGGCTCTGCTCACCGGCGCCGCCGGCTTCATCGGGTCTCACCTTGCCGAGCGGCTGTGCGGCCGCGGCGACCGCGTGACCGGCTTCGACAACTTCGATCCGTTCTATGCGCGGGAGGTCAAGGAGCGCAATCTGGCCGGGTTGCTCGGCCGCGAAGGCTTTTCCTTGGTCGAGGGCGATCTGGTCGACCCGCACGACGTGGACCGGGCCTTCGACGTGGCAGGCCAGGTGGATACCGTCGTGCACCTGGCGGCCCTGGCCGGCGTGCGGCCGTCCATCGCCAGCCCGGGGCGCTACTGGAACGTCAACGTGAACGGAACCCTGCATCTGCTGCACGCCTGCCGCACCCGTGGCGTCAAGCGCATCGTCTTCGCCTCGTCCTCCTCGGTGTACGGCCTGGACAGCCAGGTGCCGTTTTGCGAACGCCAACCCTGCAACCGGCCGCTGTCGCCCTACGCCGCGACCAAGCGGGCGGGCGAGCTCATGGCCTGGAACCACCACTATCTCTACGGCGCCGCCGTGACGTGTTTGCGCTACTTCACCGTGTACGGACCGCGCCAGCGGCCGGATCTGGCCATCCACAAGTTCACGCGCTTGCTTGCCGCCGGCCAGCCCATCGAGCTCTTCGGCGACGGCACCACCTCGCGCGACTACACTTGGATCGACGATATTCTCGACGGCACGGTGGCGGCCATCGACGAGCTTGCCAACGACGGCGACGCCGCCTACCGCGTCTACAACCTGGGCGGCTCGCAGCCCACGAGCCTCAAGGAGCTGGTCGACCGCATCGCGTCCGCGCTCGGCCGGCCCGCCGTCCTCGCATGGAAGCCCGAACAGCCGGGCGACATGAAGCACACGCTGGCCGACATCGAGCTGGCGCGAAGCGCTCTCGGCTATTCGCCCAAGGTCAGCATCGCCGCCGGCATCCCCCGCTTCGTCGCCTGGTGGCGCTCGGCGAATCGCTAGGGCGGCCAATCGGGATACGAGATGTCACAGATGGTCAGCTCACGCTGGCCTTTGTCCCAGCGGACCAGTACCGTGTCGCCCACCTCCTTGCCGAGCAGAGCGCGGCCCACGGGCGACTGCCACGAGATGGCGCCACCAATGCTGTCGATTTCGTCCGAGCCCACGATGCTGAGCACTTTGCGCTCGCCGTCCTCGTCCTCGACCGCGACCGTGGCGCCGAAGAAGACGCGGTCGCGCCGCTTCTGCTGGCGCGGGTCGACCACCACGACGATGTCCAGGCGCTTGCCCAGGAAGCGCATGCGGCCGTCGACTTGGCGTAGCTGGCGCTTGCGATAGATGTACTCGGCGTTTTCCGAGCGATCGCCTTCGGCCGCGGCGTCGGCCAGGGCGGCCACCACCTCGGGTCGCTTCTTGCCGCGCAAGAAGTCGAGCTCGGCGGCCAGCTTGCGGTAGCCGGCCGGCGTGATGTAGTTCTTCTCGCCCTTGTGCGACTTCTCTTCGGGGGGATCCAGGGTCTTGCGCGCCATGGCTGCGCCCGATCATAAGATACGGATCGCTTTTGGGGAAAACTGGTGTAGAGCAGAGCCACCATGCTTGGCAACGTCGAAGCCCTCATTGCCGCCGTGAAATTCGACGGCAATGGTCTCGTGCCGGTCATCGCGCAGGATCGCGCGACCGGCGTCGTGCGCATGCTCGCTTGGGCCAACGCCGAGGCGCTGGCCGCCACCGTGACCAGGGAGCGCGCCACCTTCTGGAGCCGCTCGCGGCGCGAGCTTTGGGAAAAAGGCGCGACCAGCGGCAACTCGATGAAAGTGCGCGAGGTGCGCCTCGATTGCGACGGCGATGCGGTTCTCTACATCGTCGATGCGCTGGGGCCTTCCTGCCACACCAACGCGACGTCGTGCTTCTTCCGGAACGTGACTGCAGCGGGCCTTCGCAGCGACGACGGCCCGGCGGGCCTCGGCAAGCCCTAGCGAGGCGCTTTGCGGCTCGAAAGCGCGGCGGCCGACATCCTGCGCCCGCGCGGCGCCCTGGCCGAGGTCTTGCCGGGTTTTGAGCCGCGGCCGGGCCAGGTGGCCATGGCCAGGCGCGTGGCGCGGGCCATCGAGCTGGACGAGCGGCTGCTGGTCGAGGCCGGCACGGGCACCGGCAAGACCATCGCGTATCTCGTGCCCGCGATCCTTTCGGGCCGACGCGTGGTCGTGTCCACCGGCACGCGCACCTTGCAGGATCAGATCGCCTCGCTGGATCTGCCACGCTTGCAGCGCGTGCTGGCACAGCCGTTCTCGTACGCGGTGATGAAGGGCATCGGCAACTACGTGTGCCGTCGCCGTCTGGCCGAACATCACCGTCAGCTCGCTCTCGCGACCACCGCCGCGCCCGAGACGGCGCGCGTCCTCGCGTGGGCCGAGCGCAGCCGCACCGGCGACCGGGCCGAGCTCGACGGAGTGCCCGAGGATGCCGCCATCTGGCGTGACATCGCGGCGAGTCCGGAAACCCGACTGGGCAAGCGCTGTCCCTTCGTGGCCGACTGCTTCGTCACGGCCATGCGCAAGCGTGCCCAGGAGGCGCAGGTCGTCGTCGTGAACCACCACCTCTTCTTCGCGGACCTGGCGCTACGCACCCGTTTTCCCGAGGCGCAGGTCCTGCCCGGCTACGACGCCGTGATCTTCGACGAGGCCCACCAGCTCGAGGACATCGCCACCGAAATCTTCGGCGTGCACGTCACGACATTGCGTCTCTTCGCCCTGGCGCGCGACGTGGAGCGTGCCCCGGCCGGGCGGCTCGGTGCGGACCAGGTCGACTCGATGGCGCGCCGCCTGGAGGCCAGCACGCACTTGCTGGGGCAGGCGCTGCGCGCGCGCCTGCCGCGCAAGGCGAACGAGGGCGACGACGTGCGCGCGCCCATGCCCGACGATCTCTGGCAGGGCGAGGTGCTTGCCCGCTACCACGAGCTCGACACGGTGCTCGAAGAGGCCGAGGTCACGCTGGCCCGCTTCGCCGAAGACGACGGCAGCGACGTGCTGGGAGCGTCGGCGCCCGCGCCGGGCAAGGCCGCGGTGCTGGAGGGGCTGGCTAGCCGGGCGGCCATTCTGCGCGCCGATCTTGGAGAGATCGCGGACAGCGCGAGCCGCGATTCGGTACGCTGGGTGGCGCTGTCGTCGCGCAACGTGAGCCTGCGAGCCTCGCCGGTGGATGTGGCGCCTATCCTGGCCGAGAGCTTCAGCCGGCACGCGGGTCCGCTGATCTTCACCTCGGCGACGCTGTCCACCGTGGGCTCCTTCTCCTATGTGCGCGAGCGCTTGGGGCTGGCCGACACGGCAGCGGAGGCCGTGTTCGCCTCGCCTTTCCGCTTCGACCTGCAAGCCCTGCTCTACATCGCCGAAGACCTGCCCGATCCCACGCACGAGAGCTTCGCGGCCGCCGCGGCCGAGCGTGCGCTTGCGCTGTGCCGGCTGTCGCACGGCCGCGCCCTTCTGCTCTTCACCAGCTTTCGCAACCTGCGGGTCGCCGAGGAGGTGTTCCGCGCCCGCGACGAGTTTCCCTTGCTCGTGCAAGGGCAGCGGCCGCGCCAGGCCCTCCTCGACGAGCTGCGCACGCGCGTGGGCTCGGTGCTTCTGGCCACGCAGAGCTTCTGGGAGGGCGTGGACGTTCCCGGCGAAGCGCTGTCGCTGGTGGTGATGGATCGGCTGCCCTTTTCCGTGCCCGACGATCCCCTGACGGCGGCGCGCATCGAACGCATCCGCGAGAACGGCGGCGATGCCTTCGGCAGCTACCAGATTCCGCGGGCGGCCCTGGCCCTCAAGCAGGGGTTCGGGCGCCTCATCCGCAGCCGGCGGGATCGCGGCGTGGTGGCCATCCTCGACGGCCGCATCGCGCGCAAGAGCTACGGTGCGGCGTTGCTCGGCAGCTTGCCCGAGGACTGCCCGCGCACCCACGCCTTGGACGAGGTACGGGCCTTCTTCTGAGGTGGCTCCCCGCACGGATCCCAGGCCGCCACCGGCGAGAATCCACCGCGGCAAGCGGTTCGTGCCGCTACTTCGCCTTACGCGCCTTCTCCATCTCCTCCACGGCCTCGCTCACGCGCGCGAAAATCTTGGCGAGCTTGGCGCGAAAGCTGCCTAGATCCTTGCCGTAGTGGCGATCGGGGTGCAGCTCTTTCGAGGCCGCGGCAAAGGCCCGTTTGATGGCCGCCTTGTCAGCGTCGGCGGCGATACCGAGGATCTCGTGCGAGGGCAGATCGCGCAACCGACGGCCAAGACGAATGATGCGGCGTTTGGTTTCCAGCGGCAGGTCGTGCCCGTCGATGAGGTCGGCCGACGCGACCGGCGAGCCGTCGTCGAGTCGCTCGAGCAGCGAGCCGGGCTCCGGCGTGGCCGCCTGGTTCTTGCCGCCGGCCTTCTCCTGGGCCTTGCGCAACATCTCGTCGGTTACCGGCACCGGCGCCGGGGTCTTGCGGCCGCGGTCGGGCGAAGGGGTCTTGGCCGGGGTCCGCTGCGGCTTGCGCGGGCCGATGGGCACGGCCTTGTCTTTCGGGCCCAGGATGATCATCTGCTGCCTGAGCTTGCGCAGGATGGTCAGGGTTTGCTCGCGGGTCAGCGAGGAGATGCGGCAGATCTCGTCGTAGGTGGCGCGTCCGTCGATGCGCGACAGCACGAAGCCCTCGGTCGGGGTCAGCTTCAATCCCGAGAGATCGGCCGCGATATTGATGCGCGGCCGGTCCGTCTTGGGGCCGAGTCCTGGGATCTCGTCACTGGACGCCAAGGCCCGACCTCATCCGTGGCTCACGGCAGGAGCCATTCGAGCAGCGCCTTCTGGGCATGCAGGCGGTTCTCGGCCTGTTGCCATACCAAGCTCGACGGTCCCTCGATGACCTCGTCGGTGATTTCCTCGCCCCGATGCGCCGGCAGGCAGTGCAGCACCACGGCCGCGGGGGCGGCCGTGGCGAGCAGCTTGCCGTCCAGACAGTACCCGGCAAAGGCGCGGCGGCGCGCTTCAATCTCGTCCTCCTTGCCCATGGACGCCAAGACGTCGGTCGACAGGACGTGCCGACCGGCGACCGCCTCGCGCGCGTCCTGGGTGAGCTGGATCTTGCCCTGGCCGGTGCGCCGGGCGCGGGTCAGAACCTCGGCGTTGGGCTCGAAGCTCTTGGGGCAGGCGAGCGCGAGGTCGAGCCCGAGCAGGCCGGCCGCCTCGATCCAGGTGTTGGCCATGTTGTTGCCGTCGCCCACCCAGGCGTAGCGCACGGAGCGCAGGGCCGAGAGCACGTCGGGGGCGGGGCCGGCGGGGCTCGTCGCGCCTCTGGCCACGTGCGCATAGACGGTCTGCAGATCGGCGAGAACCTGGCAAGGATGCAAGAGATCGGTCAGGCCGTTGATGACGGGAACGGAGCTGTAACGTGCGAATTCCCCGACACGGTCATGGCCGAAGGTGCGCACCATGATGCCGTGGCAGTAGCGGGCCATGACCCGCGCCGTGTCCTTGATGGGCTCGCCGCGACCGAGCTGGGAATCGTTGCGTCCGAGCACGACCGCGTGGCCGCCCAGCTCCGCGACGGCCACCTCGAAACTGACGCGCGTGCGAGTGGAGGCTTTCTCGAAGACGAGGGCCAGCATGCGGCCGGGACGCGTCTTGTGCGGCTCGCGCATCTGGCGCAAGAAGCGCAGCTCTTCCGCCCGGCGGACAAGCTGGACCAGCTCCACGTCGCTGACATCGAACAGACTCAAGAAATCGCGCTTGGTATGCATGACGTCAGACCTCGGCCAGCACGCTGTCCAGGATGGCCACGGCCTCGTCGATCTCGTCCCTCCCAACCACGAGCGGCGGCGCGAAGCGCACCACCTGGCCCCCGGCCACCGACAGCAACAAGCCGCGGTCGCGGGCCTTGCCCACCACGGGCGTGGCGTCGCCATCGAACACCAGACCTTGCAGAAGGCCCCGGCCGCGCGCCAGGCGCGTCTTCGGCCGCCGCCGTTCGGCCAGGCGGGCCAGCGCCGAGCCCAAGTGGGCGCCGACGTCTTGGCAGTGCCCGAGCAAATCCTGCTCGTCGATGGCCTGCTGGACGTAGAGGGCGGCCGCCGAGGCCAGGGGGTTGCCTCCGAAGGTGGAGGCATGGGATCCGGGCTCGAAGGCACGCTCGACCTCCGGGCCGGCCAACATGGCGCCAATGGGCACCCCACCGGCCAGGCCCTTGGCCAGGGTCACGATGTCGGGAACCATGGCTTCCTTCTCGAAAGCATAGAAGGTTCCCGTGCGGCCCACGCCGGTCTGTATCTCGTCCAAGATAAGCAGCGCCTCGCGCTCGTGGCACAGCCGGCGCAGCTCCTGCAGGTAGCCGGGCGGCGGCAGGATGATGCCGCCTTCGGCCTGGATGGGCTCGGCGATGACGGCACAGGTGCGATCGCCGATGGCCTTGCGCGCGGCCTCGGCGTCGCCGAACGGGATGAAGCGCACGTCGGGCACGAGCGGACCGAAGCCCTGGCGGTATTTGCCCTGGCCGGTGACGGAGAGCGCTCCCATGGTGCGGCCGTGGAAGCTGTCTTCGAAAGCGATGAACTCCACCCGGTTGGGTTTGCCGCGCACCACGGCCTGGTAACGCCGCGCCAGCTTGAGCGCCGCCTCGTTGGCCTCGGCGCCCGAGTTGCAGAAGAACATCTTGCCGGAAAAGGCGCGTTTGGCCAGGGCCTCGGCGAGCCGGATCTGGGCCTCGATGTAGTAGAGATTCGAGGTGTGGTGCAGCCGGCCGGCCTGCTGGGCGATGGCTTGCGCGAGCCCGGGGTGGCCGTGGCCGAGAATGCACACCGCGATGCCCGCGGTCATGTCGAGGTAGCGCTGGCCGTCGCTGTCCCACAGGACGCAGCCCTCCCCGCGCGCCATCACGATGGGCGCCCGGCCGTAGTTGTTCATGAGCAGTTTCTGCCCGCTGGCGATGAGTGGTTCCGACGCTGACATGGGAGACGCCGACAATAGCAGATGCCAGGCCGGATGTGCGCGGTAGTACCGCTAGCGGCCCAGGCGGGTCTTGAGGGCCAGGCGGAGCAGATCCAGGCCGCCGCGCACGGCGGCCAGCGGATGCAGCTTCGACCCGGGCACGTCGGACCAAATCCGCAGCGGCTCCTCGTGCATGCGCGCGACCGCGATGGGGTCGACGCCAGAAGGGGGATGCGCGAGACGGCCGAGCAGCTCGACGTCGAAAGCCCAGCGCGAGGTGAAAGGCTCGGCCAAAGCGGCGGCCAGCGCTTGCGTGCGGCGAAAGAGCTTGGCCCCGCATTGGGTATCGTAGACGGGCAGGCCGAGGCTCAGGCTGGCGCAGGTGGCGAAGACGCGTCCGACGTAGTGACGCGCACTGCTGCGTTGGATGGCGCGCCCCAGGAGCTGAACGCGCGAGCCCAGCAACACGTCAAGATCGCTGCTGCGGGCCAGCTCGACCAGCCGCTGCAACTCGGCGGGCGGCGTGGCGAGATCGGCGTCGAGGTAACCGATGATGCCGGCGGGGCCGGCCAGAGCGCGCAGCATGCCCTGGCGCACGGCCTCGGCCTTGCCCTGGTTTTTCGCCAGGGCCACGACCTCGATTTGGCCGGGCCGCGCTTGGGCGAGGTCGTTCAGCAGCGCCAAGGTGCCATCGCGCGAGCCATCGTCGACGAAGATGACGCTGGCCGGGGCGCAGCCTTCGGTGAGCGCGAGGAAGGCGGCGCGGTCGAGACGGGTGGCTTCGTCGAAGCAAGGCACGACCCATGCGACGTGCGCGATCGTCATTGGCGTCGGGCCAGTACCCACGCGGTGAGTCCAGGGAGGGGGAACCGCCGGTCCGCGGCCAGGCGGCAAACGGCGGCATCGAGCCCGAGCAGCTTTCTGGCCGCCAGCGTGACCATGGGCCCATGATGCCACGTCCCCAGGGCGGTTTCGATGTGGTCCGCGGCGGGCGGGGCGGCCACTTTTCTGCTCGGCATGGCCTCGCACAGCTTGGCGAGGGCCCGCGGCAGGAGCAGGCCAGTGAAGAGCTGTCCGTCGGCCGCGATGGCGAGCCCGGCTTGCGTGGCCAGGGCGCGCAAGCCGGCCGGAGAATAGCGCCGCTTGTGACCGAGCAGCTCATCGTGGCGCGAGAAGAGAATGGGATGGGCCGGGGCGCTCAGAAGGAGCCAGCCCCCAGGCTGCGCCGCGCTCGCGATGGCCTCGTCGAGCAGCGCCCGGTCGTCGGCAGCGTGTTCGAGCACATCGAGCAAGAGCACCAAACCGAAGGTCTCGCCGGGCCGCTTCGCGGTGAAAGCGAGGCCCGGTCGGGCCGCTGCCTGCTCTTGCAGCCAAGCGGCGCCGTAGCCGGTGTCGTAGCAGGTCACCCGCGCCACGGCCGGCCCGTCCGCCAGCAACCGGCCGGCGAAATAGGCGTCTCCCGCCCCGATGTCGAGGGCGGAAAGCCCCTCGTTTCCTATCTTCCGGCGAAGCAGGCCCAAGAAGAAATCCGCGCGAACCCTCTCCCAGGGGTGACGCGCAAAGGCATGGCGAGGCAGCTCCTTCAGATCCATGGGCGGTTTTGGGCGTAGCCAGGGTACCACGGCCCGAATGACCCGCCCCTTGCAGTCTTGAATGACACGCCCTTGCGCCCGGTGTAGTATGGCGGCCCTATCCACAACCCATAAGGAGAGCACATGAGGAGAAACCGAGGTTACGGGATTACAGCTGGCTTGCTCCCCCTTCTGGCGTGCGTGCTATCGGGCGCGAGCCCGGCCCGTGCCGCGGAAGGCGAGGAAGCTGCCGAAGTTGTCAATCCCATCGAGATCGGCGTCTTTGGCGGCATCCACGTCTACGAAAAAGACCACGGGCTAGGCCGCTACCTGGGAGACGACACCCTCTACAGCCCCGATACGGGCGGCGCCTTCGGTCTGCGTTTGACCTACAACATCAACAAGTGGGTCGGGGTGGAACTCGAAGGCATGTTCTCGCCCACCCGCACCCGAGACGATTCCATGCGCGAGAACATCCTGGGCTACCGCGGGCAGGTCATCGCCACCTTCCTGCACGAGGGGTACGTGCGGCCCTTCGCCTTGATCGGCTACGGCGCGCTCAGCTCGTTCCCCGAATTCACCAATCGTATGGAGCGTGACACGGACGGCATGATACACCTCGGCATCGGCGCCAAGTTCCCGCTGTCCGAGATGTTCGGCCTGCGTCTCGACGGGCGCGTGATGGCGCCCCCCGCCATCGCGTCCGACATCGTCGAGGTCGGCAGCGAAACCCACTACGGCGGGCCGGACTTCGAGGCCTTGCTGTCCGCGTACGTCGGCCTGGGTGGCGAGAAGGCCGCCCCGCCGCCGCCCCCGCCGCCGCCCCCGCCGCCGGATCCGGATCCCGACAAGGACGGCATCCTGGGTGACAAGGACAAGTGCCCGAACGATGCCGAGGACAAGGACAACTTCGAGGACGAGGACGGCTGCCCGGACCTCGACAACGACAACGACGGCGTGCCCGACACGAGCGACAAGTGTCAGCTCGAGCCCGAGGACAAGGACGGGTTCGAGGACGAGGACGGTTGCCCGGAGGCCGACAACGACGGCGACGGGATCACCGACACCGCCGACAAGTGCCCGAACGAGCCGGAAACCAAGAACAACTACCAGGATGCGGACGGCTGTCCGGACGAGATCCCCGCCGAGGTCGCCAAGTTCACCGGCGTCATCGAGGGCATCAACTTCAGGACCAACTCCGCGAAGATAGCCAAGTCCTCGAGCAAGGTGCTCGACAAGGCCATCAAGGTCCTAACCGACTACCCGGATGTCAAGCTCGAGATCGGCGGCCACACCGACAACGTGGGCAAGGCCGAGTACAACCTGGAGCTGTCGCAGAAGCGGGCCGACGCGGTGAAGGACTACATGGTCGGCAAGGGCATCGCGGCTGACCGCCTGACCTCGGTCGGCTATGGGATGGACAAGCCCATCACCTCGAACAAGACCAAGGCCGACAGGGCCAAGAATCGTCGCACCGAGTTCACGCTGGTCGGCGAGAAGTAGTCGGGAAGCGCCGCAAGGCGCGCCCTAGAAGAACCCGGGGCTCCGCGAGGGGCTCCGGGTTTTTTTTCAACCACAGAGAGCGCCGAGGGGAGGAGAGCACAGAGGGTACGTCGTGGCGGCCGTGGCGGTGGCCGCCATGGTGTTCCTGGTCGCGATCGGCGGCCGACAGCGATGGTCCAGGTCCGCGGCCGTGCCAGTGCATTCGGCTGGATAGCCGGCCCGCGCCATCCACATCCCCGTCCGCCCGTCCGCCTCTGTGCTCTCTTCTGCCTCTGCGCTCTCGGCCTCTACAGGACCGCTCGGCCAATACCGTGGTAGAGGAGGCCGGCGGCGCGCACGTCCGCCGGTTCCCAGATGTTGCGGCCGTCGAACACTGCCTTGCCGCGCATGCTCTTCGCCAAGCGTTCGAAGTTCGGACGCCGGTACTCGCGCCACTCGGTGACCAGGGCCAGGGCGTCGGCGCCCTCGGCGCAGACGTAGTTCGACTCGACGAAGCGGACCCGATCACCCAGCAGCTTCTTCGCGGCCGCGATCGCCACCGGATCCGTGGCCACGACCTCGGCGCCGGCCGCGAGCAGGGCTTCGGCCAGCACCAGCGACGGCGCCTCCCGCATGTCGTCCGTGCCCGGCTTGAAAGCCAGGCCCCACAGAGCGATGCGCTTGCCGGCAAGCTCGCCCTGGAAACAGCGACGGATGTCCTCGGCCAGACGTCGCTTCTGGCGCTCGTTGACCACGACCACCGCCTCGAGGACGCGCAGCGGGGCTCCGGCGCGCTTGCCGGTGTCGATGGCCGCGCGCAGATCCTTGGGGAAGCAGCTGCCGCCGAAGCCTGCCCCGGCGTACAGGAACTTGGGGCCGATGCGCGCGTCCGCGCCCATGCCCTTGCGCACGCATTCGATGTCCGCGCCAACGACATCGCACAGATTGGCCAGGTCGTTCATGAACGAGATGCGCGTGGCCAGCATCGCGTTGGCGGCGTATTTGGTCAGCTCGGCCGAGCGGCGATCCATGACCAGCAGGCGATCGCTCGATCGGGTGAACGGCGCATAGAGCGCCTGCAGGAGAGCGATGGCCCGCCCGTCGTCGGTTCCCACGATGATGCGTTCGGGCTTCATGAAATCGTTGACCGCGTCGCCCTCCTTGAGGAACTCGGGATTCGAAACCACGGCGCAGGCGCAGGGCGCGTGCCGGCGCGCAATCTCCTCGATGCGATCACCGGTGCCCACCGGCACGGTGGACTTGGTCACGATCGCGGCCCAGCCGCGCAGCGCGCGCGCGACGGTTTCCGCGGCCTGGAGGATGTAGCTGAGATCGGCCGAGCCGTCGGGCGCGGGTGGCGTGCCGACCGCCAGGAAGATCAGCTCGGCAGAGGCGGCCGCGGCGCCCACGTCGGTAGCGAAGGACAAGCGCCCCTCCTTGACATTGCGGTCGATGAGCTTGTCGAGCCCGGGTTCGTAGATGGGGATCCGGCCGCGGCGAAGCATGTCGATCTTCTCGACATCGACGTCCGCGCACGCCACGTCGTTGCCCATCTCGGCGAAGCCGGCCCCGGCGACGAGACCGACGTAGCCAGTTCCGACGATTGCGATTCGCATGATGGCGCCCAACCTAGCACGCGGTCGGCGCGGAGTGCTATTTGGTCACGCCGCAGCTAGGGAGGCGCTACAATGCTCGCGAGCAGGCGCCATGCTGGACATCGCCCAAATCGGGAAGCTTCTAGCCGAAACCGGGCGCGGCCTGGCCTCGCTGTTCGAGATCATTCCGGACATGGTGTTCGCCATGGATCGCGAGGAGCGTATCCTCTATGTGAACGAGATTGCCGCGCAAGCCATGGGCGGCAAGCCCGCCGACCTGGTGGGTCGCAAGCAGCGCGAGCTCTTCCTGCCGGCGCTGGCCGACCGCCACAGCGCCGCCATCCAGCAGGTCTTCCGCACCGGTGAGATTCTGGTCACCGAGAACCAGCATGATCTGCACAGGAAGCCGGTGTGGATCGACACGCGGCTGGTGCCGTTCCGCGATGCCGGGGGCCGCGTCGTGGCGGTCGTGGGCTTCGTGCGCGATGTCAGCGAGCGGCGGCAGGCGCAGGCGACGATCGAGCTGCGCGAGGCCTTTCTGCGCGGCATGCTCGACAACTTCCCGCACATGGTCTGGTTCAAGGATCCGCAGGGCAAGTTCCTGGTCGTCAATCAACCCTTCGCGGATGCGACCGGCAAGGCGCGCCCGTCGGACTTGATAGGCCTGACCGACTTCGACGTTTGGCCGCACGAGCTGGCAAAGGGCTACGTGGCCGACGACGAGGAAGTGATGCGCACCCGGCAGCAGAAGCAGGTCGAGGAGCAGCTCTCCGTGCACGGCAAGATCCGCTGGGTGGAGACCTTCAAGTCGCCGGTCCTCGACGCCAGCGGCAACGTGATAGGCACCACCGGCTTGGGCCGCGACATCACCGAGCGCCGCAGGCTCCAGGAGGAGCAGCGGCGCTCGCGCGAGCAGTTGCGCGCTCTGGCGGCCCACGTCGAGTCCGTGCGCGAGCAGGAGCGCGTGCGCATCGCGCGGGAGATCCACGACGAGCTCGGTCAGTCGCTTACCTGCATGGGCATGGACCTGGCCTTTCTCGACAAACAGATCGACTCGGGAAACCACGAGGCGGCCGCGCGGGTGGCGGCGCTGGTCGAGCTGGTCAAGGACACCATCCGTTGCGTGCGCCGCATCTCCTCGGAGCTGCGCCCGAGCATCCTCGACGACCTGGGCTTGGGCGCGGCCGTCGAGTGGCTGGCCCGCGACGTGGAAGCGCGCACGCGCATGACCTGCGGCGTGGAGGTGCCAGAGGATCTGGCGCTGCCGTTCGACCTGGCCACGCCGCTCTTTCGCATCTGCCAGGAGGCGTTGACCAACGTCACTCGTCACGCGCAGGCCACCGCGGTCAGCATTCGTCTTGCGACCGAGGACGGTCACGTCTCGCTCGTGATCAAGGACAACGGCCGCGGCATCACGGACGAAGAGATCCGGCGCCACGGTTCGCTGGGCCTCCTGGGCATGAAGGAGCGCGTCGAGCTGCTGGGCGGGACTCTCGAGGTCAAGGGCCAGCCCGGCGAGGGCACCACCCTTGCCATCCGCATGCCGCTGGAGGCGAACAAGTCCGGCTAGCACCAATGCCGGTCATCGGGGAAAACAGGGAGGAACCGAGAAAAGGAGACGGATAGGAACGGCAGAATGCCAAAGACTTCCTGGCTCCGTTCCTCCGCTTCTTCCTGTGGGTGTTCCCTGAGCGACTGGCGCTGCGGCTAACCCGTCAAGGCGGCCCGTAGCACGGCGACCACGATCATGCCGATCCCCGCCATGCACGCGAAGAAACCGGCGGCGCCGAGCCGGAACCACGGCAGGACCTTCCGCCTGGCCTGTTCGTCGAGCTCGCCGTGGCGCGAAACCGGAGACCACAACCAGCCCTCGGTTCGGGCCCCAAGCCGCAGCAAGGCACTGCGCAAGGCTAGATGATAGATCAGGCCGGCGCCGCCTCCGCCGACCAGCCCGACCAAGGTGACGGCCACGCCAGTCACGACCTGCAGTTCGATGCTCGGCAGGGCGAGCAGCAGCAGGTAGAGCAACAACCCGCAGGCGACGGCGGCTTCAACCATGGGAGGGTACGTTGGCTACGGCGCGAGGCGCTTGCGCCGGTGGTCGCCGGCTACCTGGCCAAACCATGACGGTCGGGGACGGGCGCGTCGAGCTGGCCGCCCGGCTGGCTCGTGTGCAGGAAGAAGCGGACGAGGCCGAAGCCGAGCAGCACGGCGAGCACGAGCAAAGCCAGAAGCCACAGACGGCGGTACGAGCGTTTGGGCGCCGCGACACCGCCGCTGCGCTGGTAGAGGTGGGAACGTGGAAGGGCGAAGGAGGAGGGAGCCGCCTGCGGCAGAAAGGCCGGCGATGAGGCGGCAGCGGGCGGAGCCGGCGTCGCGGGGGGCGTGGCGGCCATGGCCCGCGCCATGGGGTCCGGTGGCGCGGGCGACTGGCCCGACGGACGGCTGGCCGGCTCGACCGCCGGTTCTGGCGACCGGCCGGCCGCGGCGCTCATTCTCCCGGAGGAAGGCGTGGTCGCCGCCGGCAGCTGGCTCGAAGAGCGAGTGGCCACCGCCGGCTGCGCCCCCGAGGGACGGCTGGCCACGGCCGGCAGCGATCCGGACGGCCTGGCCGGTGGCGTTGCCACGTTCTCGATGTCCGAATCGTCCCCGACGCTGATGGACGCGCCCGGCTCGACGAGCGCGTTCGCCGGGTCAGCAGCTCCTCCGCCCGCGCCCTGGCCGCCGCGCGCGCTACGCGCCTGCATCGGATCGCGCTTCTCGGTGAGCCAGTGCTCGGGGTCGGGACCCATGATCTCGCGCAACTCGGCGGCCAGCTCGGGGGCCGAGTAGAGCAGGTTGTGAGCGCCCGCCACCTCTCGCAGCGCGTGCGCGAAGGCTTCCGCGTTGGGGTAGCGCTCTTTGACGTCGATCGCCAGAGCGCGATCGAACACGCCCTGCAACTCGGCGGGCAGCCCGGGACACTTGGCGGCCAAGGAGGGAACGACTTGCGCATAGATCTTGTCGGGCGGCGTGTTGAGGTCGCCGGTGTAGATGCGTTCGCCGATGAAAGTCTCGTAGATGCTCACGCCCAGCGAGAAGAGGTCGCTGCGTGCGTCGATGGGCTGGTTGCGCGCCATCTCGGGGGACATGTAGCCGACCTTGCCACGCACCCGATAGAAAACCGACGAGTAGGTCACGGCCTTCGCGATGCCGAAGTCGGACAGCTTCACTTCGCCCTCGCCCGAGCACAGGATGTTGGACGGCGAGAGGTCGCGGTGGATGATGCCCAAGGGCTCGCCCGTGGGCGAGCAACGGCTGTGCGCGTAGGCCAGGCCGGCCAGGATCTCCAGGGCCACGTGCAGGATGGCCTGCGGCGACAGAGGTTTGCGCCGGCGGGCCCGCCAGGCGATGGTGCGCAGGTCCGCGCCGCGCACGTATTCCATGACGATGAAAAGCCGTTCGTTCGCGTTCACGAGATCGAAGGTGCGGACGATGTTCTGGTGGTCGAGCGTGGCGGTGATCTTGGCTTCGCGGAAGAACAGGTCGCGGAACTCGGCGCGGCTGGTGAACTCGGGCAGGAGTTGCTTGAGCACGACTTCTTTCTCGAAGCCGCCCGGGCCTATCTTCTTGCCCACGTAGATCGCACCCATGCCCCCTTCTGCGAGGTACCGCTCGATGCGATACTTCCTCGACGGAACCTGGGCTGCCATTGTCCCAACACTAAGCCGCCTTCCCACCAGACGCAACGCCGGCACCGGCCATGGCCTCGCAACTACAAACCCTGCTCGACCTGCGGCGAAAAGCCGAGCGAGACGCGCAGGCCGCCATGGAAATGGCGGTTGCCGCGCGGGTGCGGGAGGACGCCGCGCAGGCACGGCTCGTCACTCGCTGGCAGGCGGCCAAGAAGGCCCTGGACAAGGAGCAGGCGCGCTGGACGGCGGCGCCGGAAACGGCCGCGCAGGCCCTCATGCGCGAAAACCACCTCCGGCGTCTGGCGGACGGCATGGCACGCGTGGCCCGTTTGGCCGAGGAGCACCGCCAAGGGCCGCTCGGCGAGGCCGCGAAACACGAGCGCGCGGCGCGTCTGGCCTACGAGGAGGCGCGCGCCGCGCTCGATACCGCCTGCAAACTCAAGGCGCGCGCGGACGCCGAGGCGGCCAAGCTGGCGGAGCGCCGGGCGGAGGAAACGGCCGCCGACCACGCCAATGCCGCGTTCGTGCGCCGCAAGGACGACGTGTGAGGACTCCAGAAAGCCCCGATGCGGAGCCGCGCACTCGATTCCTTCACCACGGAGGGCTTGCTCTTTCAGGCGCACGGCAGCGAAGGCCTCATGCGAACCTCGTGACCGATCTCGATACTGGGCACTTCCGGCTTCGCCCTATCACGCCAAGCCGCGCCCCCTGCCAGGCCGCCGTGATAGGATCTGTCCGCCCGCGAAGCCGGAAACGAGAATGACCGATAGCCACCCCAGCCGACGAAAGAACGGCGAGGATCGTACGGCTGAGTGCATGAAGCTCGAGGAGCACGTCTTCTCCGTGAAGAAGCGCTTCCTGGCCATGTACAGGAAGGCGCATGCCGGACACATCGGCAGCTCGCTTTCCTGCGCCGAGATCCTCGTCTTTCTGAAGTTCGCGTGGATGCGGGACGACGACACCTTCATTCTGTCCAAGGGGCATGCGGTGGCCGCGCTCTATTCCCTTCTTGCGGAGGCAAACGTCCTCACCCCTGGCCAAATCGATTCCTTCTAGGAGGAGGGGACGCACTTCCCGGCCCTTCCCCCGGCCAACGCGATCAAGGAGATTCCCTTCGCGACGGGAAGCCTTGGCCACGGGCTTTCGCTTTGTGCCGGCATGGCCCTCGGCGCGATTCTCAAGCGGCACGCGCGGCGGTTCTTCTGCCTCACGTCCGATGGCGAACTCGACGAGGGAAGCGTTTGGGAAGCTGCCCTCTTCGTCGCCCATCGCAGGCTGACCAGTCTCGTGTGGCTGATCGATCGCAACCGTATCCAGGGTATCGGCCGGACCGAGGAGGTGATGACCCTCGAACCCCTCGATGCCAAGCTGCGCGCCTTTGGCTTCTACGTGATCGCCGCCGATGGACACGATTTCGCCTCCCTGCTGTTTGCACGCGACGAGTGCATGCGCGTTCTGGGCGCCCAGAGCACGCCGGTGGCCATCCTGGCCAAGACCAACAAGGGCCACGGCGTTCGTGGCATGCAAGACACGGTCGATTCCCACTACCTGCCGATGGACGACGCACAATACGAGCAAGCTCTTGACGAGCTGACGCTCGCGCACCGGGCCGCGCTTCGGGGGTACCGCGATGCGGGCTGAATTCGCGCGGGCGATGATTGCGCTTCGACAGAAGCGCGGGGATCCCGTGTTCATCACGGGCGACCTCGGATACATGGCCTTGGAGGACGTCGCCCAGGCGTATGGCGAACGCTTCATCAACGCCGGCATCGCGGAGCAGAACGCGGTCTCCCTTGCCGCGGGCCTGGCGCGCGAGGGATATCTGCCGTGGGTCTACAGCACCGCCCCTTTTGTGGTGCTCCGCCCCTACGAACAGATCCGCAATGACCTCTGCCTGCACGAGCTTCCCGTCAAGCTCGTCGGAAACGGGGGCGGCTACGGCTACGGCATCATGGGACCGACCCACCACGCCCTCGAGGATCTTGGGGCCATGCGCGCGCTGCCCAACATGCGGATCTACGTGCCGCTCGTGGCGGCGGACGTGGATCGGGTCGTCGCCATGATGGCGGAGGATCCCCTGCCCAACTACCTGCGGCTCAATACTCCCGCCCGCATCCCGGAAGAGCTTCCTGCCTTCGCGCCGTGGCGCAGGATCAAGCGCGGCCGAAGATGCGTGGTCATTGGCATGGGGCCCGTCGTGGGCAACCTGTATGAGGCGGCCGACCGGGAGCTGCTCGACGACATCGAGATATGGAGCGTGGGGATGCTGCCCATCGACGACGTTCCTGCCGACCTTGGCGCGAGCATCGGGGAAAAACGGCATGTCGTGACCATCGAAGAGCACTATGTCTCCTGCGGGCTTTCGGAAGCCCTGAGCCGTCTGTTCTTGACCCACGCCGTGTTCCCGCAATCCTTCACCGGACTTCACGCCGTCGGCTATCCCACCGGACGCTACGGCAGCCAACGCTGGCACCAGGAAGAGAGCGGCCTCGCGGGGCAGGCGTCGCGCGCACACCTTGAGCAGGCGATCCGTGGCTGAGGACGATCGCCCCCTCCGGCTCTCGGCCGTCGTCGCCTGCTACAAGGACGCGCAGGCGATTCCGCTGATGCACCAGCGGCTCTCCGCCGTGTTCTCCGCCCTGGCCGTGGACTACGAAATCATCTTCGTCAACGACGGCAGCCCGGACGACACCGATTCGGTGTTGCGGGAGCTGACGGCAAAGGACAGCCATGTGCTGGCCATCGAGCATTCGAGGAACTTCGGCTCGCAGAACGCGTTCGCAAGCGGCATGCAGATCGCGACCGGCGACGCCGTGGTTCTTCTCGACGGCGATCTCCAGGATCCGCCCGAGGTGATCCCCGCCTTCTTCGAGAAGTGGCGCCAAGGCAATGACGTCGTGTATGGCCGCCGAAGCAAACGCGGGGGCTCGCTGCTGCTGGCGATCTTCTGCAAGGCCTTCTACAGGATCTTCCGTGGCCTTTCCTGCGTGCCGATGCCGCTCGACGCGGGTGACTTCTCGCTGATGGACAGGAGGGTCGTGGACGAACTGCTCTCGCTCCCCGAGACCGACCAATTCCTGCGTGGGCTTCGGACCCGGGTCGGTTTCAGGCAGACGGGGGTCGACTATGTCCGTCCCGAACGCGCCTTCGGGCGCTCGACCCATAGCTGGCTCGAGAACTTCTGGTGGGCAAGAAAGGGCATCTTCTCGTTCACTTTCGCGCCGATCGGGCTGCTGACCTACGCGGGAGCCACGATGACAGTGCTCTCGTTCCTGGCCGTCCTCTACCACATCGTCGACAGGCTACGTCGGCCGGAAATACCTCATGGCGTTTCCACCATCATCGTTGTCGTCCTGTTCTTCGGCAGCCTCAACGTCCTCGCCATTGCCATCCTCGGCGAGTACCTGGTCAAGATCTTCGAGGAAACCAAGCGGAGGCCCAAGTTCATCAGGAAAGCCATCCGCCAGGGCGGCAAGCGCCTCAACACCATCCCGGAGATGGAGACCTTCCTGCGGGGCCGCTGCCGCGAGACGGCGCCGGGGCGATCTCCGGCGCCGCAGGAGGGTCGGAGCCATGACATCCGAGGCGAGCGCTAAGCGCGTTCTGATCACCGGGACGACCTCGGGACTCGGCCTGGCGCTCCTCGAGCACTACGCCAAGAACGGGGCGCAGGTCATCGGCGTGAACCGTCGCCGCGTCGCCGAGATCGAGTCTCGGTATCCGTCGGTTCGTTTCGAGTGTGTGGATGTCCGTTCCGCGGAGGATGTCGCCGAGCTCGTTCGCCGTTTGGCGGCGTCCGGCCAATTGCCGGAGGTTTTCATTCTGAATGCCGGGATCAACCGCGTGGACAATGACGAATCGTTTCGACTGTCCCCTTACAAGGAGGTCGTCGATACGAACCTCTATGGCGTCCTGAATTTCATCGCGCCACTGACCCAGCTTCCCGCGCTCCATGTTCGGCGCCACGTGGTCGCCATCGGTTCCCTGGCCGGCTACGCGGGCAACCCCTACGGCCTCGGCTATCACACGAGCAAGAAGGCCTTGACGGCCTGCTTCGCGGTTTGGGCCAGGATGTACGCGGGCACGGACCTGGTGTTCCAACAGGTCGTGCTCGGCCCCCTTCGCGCCGGGATCTACACGATGGCCGACAAGTTTCCGGCGTGGATGGTCCGGACGAGAAACCTCTTCTGCGCGCCCCTCGACGGTGCCGTGCGCGCCGTCTCACGCTTCGTGCTGACCCGGAAGCAGAAGTTGGTCTATCCGTGGCCGGCTTTCCCTCTCTATGTCGCGATAGGACTCGCCCAGCGTCTCATCCCCGGCTTCTTCCAGGGACGCAAGACGCTCGACGGGAAGACGCGCCGGCCGGGCGCGGGGCAATGAGAGCTGCGGCCGGGGGAGCAGGGTTTCCATGCCCCAAAACTGGTGCAGGGTCTGTCGCGCTCCGGTAGGATAGCCGTCATTTGCGACGGGCAGCAGGCCTTCAGGGCCTACGGAGCTTCCTCAAGGTTCGGCCGAACGTAGCGCCCACCTACAGCGTGTCGGATCTGGTCGCCGTGTCGCTCGCAGCCGCCGTGGTGGCGGTCTGGGCGGAAGCCGCGGGAGGCTCTTTCTCGCTCCTGGCGTTGCTGGCGTCCGCGGCGGCCTTCTTCTCGTTCTACCTGGTCGGCTCTCTTCTTGGCGGCTGGCGGCCGTTGGCCGCGGGCGTGCTCTTCGACCTGCCGTTGCGCTTGCTCGTCGGCTACGCCGCCGTCAACACCGCGCTGTTCGCGCTCGCGTGGCTCTCCCCGCTCGGCATCGTCGCCAACTTCGCCATCGTGCTCGCGCTCGCGGCCTTGCTGTTCGTCGCCGCGAAACCGACGAGGGAAGCGAGTCGAGACGCCTCCGTGGCGCTCCTGGCTCTCGGCTTGTCCCTGGCCGCCGCCACGCTGTGGTGCCAGGACTCGCTTCGCCCCGCCTCGCTACAAGACGACGCCGTCGTCTTCAAGCCGTGGATCGACGGCTTCTATCACGCGGTCCACCTGCGCATCTTCGGCGCCGGCCACGGGGCGGCGACCATCGAGGACTTCCGGCTCGCCGGGGTGCCCGCTCGCCTCTACCACTACGGGGTCTACCTGACACCGGCCTTCATCAAGCAGGCGTCGGGCATCCAGTCGTACACGGCCTTCGCCGGCATCCTGGCGCCCGTGGGCGTGTTCTTCACCGGGCTCGGAGCCTATGCTCTCGTCGGATCGTTCTGGGGAAGGTGGCCGGGGCTGGCCGCGTGCGCGGCGCTGCTCTTGCTGCCGGATGGGGCGCAGCAGGGCATGCGCAACACGTTTCTGTCCTATCACTGGCTGACCCAGATGTCGCCCAGCGCGACCTACGGCGTGGCCATCTGGGCCGTGGCCTGGCTCTTCGTCATGCGCGGGTGTACCCAGGGAAGCTGGCTGCACGTCCTCGCCGGCTGGCTGGTCGGGGGCTTGCTCCTCCTCTACAAAGCCCACTTCTTCATCGCGAGCGCGCTTCTGCTCGTGCTGGTCCCTCCGCTGTTCTTCCGAAAGCCTTTGGGCCTTCGCAAGCGGATCCTGTGGGCGGCCGCCGCCGTCGCGGCCTATGGGGCGACCGTCTTCGCCGTGCGGAACGTGCCCGGCGTGCCCCTGATCCGTTTCGACGGCTCGGGCGCCCGGGATCTGCTCGGTCACGTGGGCCGCTTCACGCAGCCGGGCGCCGTGCGGGACCTCGTCCTCCCACGCATCGGGCTCGACAGCTCCGCGCTCTCGAACCTCCTTCTGGGCATCCCCTTCGTCCTGTTCGCGGCGCTAGGGGCATTCGTACCGCTGCTGGTCGTTCTGGCCGTCCGCGTGCGCAAGCGGACGCCGGCGCCGTTCTGGATCCTCCCGTTCGTCCTCATCGCCAACTTCCTGGCGATGTTCCTGGGCCTGGCGCTCGACATGCGCAGCAGCACGCCCGACGAGCTGTCGCACCGGCCGGTCATCGTGGTGTACTTCGCCGTGGTGGCGTGGCTTGGCGGGGCCGCCGGACTGTCGCTGCTCGAGTCGAAGCGCCTGGCCCGCTTCGCGCGACCAACCCTCGTCGCCCTGGCCGTCGTCCTTCTGGCCGTCCCCGCGTATTTCGGATCCGGCGTCCACCAAATGTGGGCCATGCGCAGCATTTCCCCGCCGCACCACATCCCCGTCGGTCTGGTGCGGGCCGCCGAATACGCGCGCGACCACGGCGGGGCGCAGGATCTCGTCCAGGACTCGCAGTTGGATCGTTTCTGCGTCGTGGCTGCGTTGTCGGAGCGAAAGGCGTTCGTCGCGCGTTCGATGACGCTGATCCACCACAACGCCGATCGAGTGCAAGAGCGCGCGGATGCCATCGAGGAGTTCATGGCCCTGCGGGACGCGAGCGCCATCATGGCCACGGCTCGCCAGCTCGGCTTCCGTTGGTTCCTGCTCAACCGGGGCGATCGCGTAGACTGGCCGGAACCGATCGTCAACCGGCCGGCATTCGAGCTGGGTGGATACAGACTCTATCGATTCTGAGGCATCGGACCATGACCACGAACGCGCCAATCCGGACACCAGCGAAGATCGCTCTCGTCCTACTGCCGGCAGCGCTTCTGACCTTCCTCGCGATCGGCTTGGTGGAGACCCGTTACACCCAGTGGCTCTTCGTTCACACCACGTACTACTTCCTCCTGGCCACGGTCCTGTGCTGGGCCGGCACCTACCTGCACGCCGCGCGTGGCCTGCGCCGCGAGGCGGTCGTCGCGTGGGCGAAGGACAACTGGCCGGGCCTGGTCATCGCCTTCGCCTTGACGGTCATTGCCTGGCACGCCATCGAGCCCGCCTTGCGCATGCTTTCCGACGAAGCCAACCTGGTCGGCACGTCGAAGAACCTCTATGCCTCGCAGACAGCAACCTTCACGGTCTCAGGCAAGTACTACTACGACAGCTACTGGGACGTCGACGTGGCCATCGATCAACGGCCGGCGTTGTTCCCGTTCCTGGTCAGCCTGGTCCACGTCGTGTGGGGCTATTCCCACGAGAACGCCTTCGCCTTCAATCTCATACTGCTGCCGGCCTTCGTGTTTCTGGCCTACCGGCTGGCCAAGAGCCTCGGCGGCGAGACCTTCGGCATCGTCGCGTCCCTGTTCGTGGTGGCCCATCCCGTCACGCTGCTCGCGGTGCGCTCGGGCGGCTTCGACTTCCTTGCCCTCTTCTTCGCGCTGCTCGCGCTCAAGACCCTCGCGGACTACTGCCGCGAGTCTTCGCCGGCGCGCCTGGCAATGCTCTGGATGAATCTGTGCATGTTCGCCGAGATCCGCTACGAGAGCGCTCTTTTCATCCTGCCCGTGGTGGCGCTGCTGCTCTTCTTCCGGATGGTCGCGTGGAGCACCCTGCGTCCCTACACCTTCATCTATGCCCTGACCCCGGCCTATCTCCTGCCCCGCATCTGGCAGGCGGTGCTGGTTGGGAGCGTGCCGAGGCAGGAGCCCGGGACGGTTGCCTTCGGGCTCGAGAGCTTCTTGAGCAACGTCCACGAGTACTGGAAGCCCATCGTATCGCCCTTCCATTCGTATCCCGCTCACTCGCGCGTAGTCCTCGCCCTGGGCATCCTTGGTTGCATCCTCTGGCTGCACTCGCACCGTCGCGGATTGCTCTCGCGCGATTGGACGCGCCTCAAGTTCCCCATCTTCGTCATCGCCTGGATGCTGCTCCAGTCGATGGTCGTCTTCACCTACGCGTGGGGACGTGCCCAGAACCCCGCGTCCGCTCGCCTGTTCCTTCCGATCGACACCTTCTTCTCGTTCGCCGCGGCCTGGGGCCTGACTCGTTTGCTCGGGCGCCTTCGACCCTTCGTCGCCGTTCTGCTCGCCGCCGCGGTGCTACCAGTTACCATTGCGGACGCTTCCCAGCACCGCATGCTGAACCGGCTGACGCAGACTCGCGAGAGCGCCACCACCTGGCGCTTCTTCGAGAGCCTGCACGAGAAGCGCATCCTCATCGTCACCGATCGCCCCAACCACTTCACCATCATGGGCTACGGCGCCATGAGCTTCGAGGCCGCGAGGCAGGATCCATTCATCTTCGAGGCCCTGGCCCGCCGGCTTTTCTACGACATCTACGTGGTGCAACAGATCAGGCTGTCCACGAAAGAGCCGCTGCCCGGCTACGACATCTGGCCGGGGCGCAAGCTCGAGACGCTGCTGGAATTCCAGAACGACGCGGACGTGTTGATCCGGATCTCACGAGTGGCACGCTGAGGAGGGCAGTTCGCCAACCGCCCCTACCTGCGGTAGCCCTCGCTGATGATGCTCGCCTGGATGGCGTCTTCGGTCGCGTCGGACGGGTAGCCCGAGACGATGGCCCCCTCGTACAGGGTTCCCTGACTCGCGTTGGAGTTGCTGTAGCAGCAATCGCCACCACTACTGCCGCTTTCGCATGTCTTGCATATTGGAATCAGATTTCTAATCTGCAAGAAGGCCGATGGGGGGCGGCCGCTGCGTTCGAGGGTGGCGTCGATCCTTCGGCCGGTCTCCGCCGGCGGGCAAATCCGCCAGGCGCCGGCGCGGGCGTCGCTCTGCAATGTCCACGGCGCGCGCGGCGGCCGAGAATCGAGGTGGCTGTCCTCGCGCCTCTACACTTCCACTCCGCCACCAGCTTCGTACGGCCGCTGCTGGACTACGACGATACGGAGTACGTCACGCCGCTCGACGAGATGAGCGTTCCCGCCCACGTCAACGACCGGGCCACGAAGCCTGCTCCCCTGCCAACCGACCTACTTGCCGTAGCCCGCGCTGACGACGTTCGCCTGAACGGCGTCGTCGGTCGCGTCGGACGGATAGCCGGAGATGATCGCCCCTTCGTAGAAGGTCCCGTAACTCGCATTGTTGTTGCTGTAGCAGCAATCACCACCGGCGCCGAGAATGACGGCCCCTTGCTTCTTCATCGGGCCATACCCGTTGGGAAGCTTGCCCTTGTAGAACGTGGCCAGATTCCCCGTCGTCGCATCGGCACCCCTGAGGGTGAACTCGCTCGTGCCGTTGTTCTTCTCGACGGCGGTGACGTAGGTGTGGGGCAGGCTCAAGACGTCGTTGTTCTTGGTGATGGTGGCCGCGGAGTAGATCCCGCCCTCGAGATCGGCCATGACCCACGGACCCGTGCCGTTCCCCGAACCCCAGATCGTGCAGTTCCCGAAATAGACGCTGTCCATGGTGCCTCCGCCTGACATGGTTCGGGAGGTGGGGCCGTTCCCGTAGTCGTAGCAGCACCCGCTGCTGACGTGCTTGCCGCTCGTCACCATGTAGATTCCCTGAGGAGAGCTACCCTTTGGCATGCCGGAGTTGGAGCCATCGTGCCAATAGGCCTGGCTGGCGTTCGTGTAGAGCGAGTAGACCTTGTGACCGCCGACCGTCAGCTGTTCCTTGGTCGCGCTCGCGGCTGTCATGCCCGAGTGGCCGGCTGGGCTCATGTCTTGTGTGTCCGGGGTCTGGGCAGCGAGGAAATTCCCTTTGCCGGACTGGTCGTAGATCCTGGTAATGGTGCAAGTCGTTCCCTTGCAGAAGTCGTCTTGCGCAGCCGAGTCGGCAAAGCCGTCCGCGGTCTGTCCGATGTCCTTGGTGGTGCCGTCTGCGCGCTTGACCTGGTAGAGGTTGCCCTTGTACGAGCTCAAGAGAGCCCGCACCGTGCTGTGGGCTGCGACGCAAGTGTTGTTGGCGGCGGCGTAGATGTCGCACGGTCTGCTGCCCGTGCTGCCGCCCGCGGTGGTGCCTCCCGTCGCAGTCGTCCCGCCCGACCCAGCGTTGCCGCCCGAGCCAACGGTGGCGCCGCCTGCGCCGGTCCTGCCGCCCGTGCCCCTGGTCGCTCCGCCTGCGCCCGTCCTGCCGCCCGTGCCCGTGGTGGCGCCGCCTGCGCCCGTCCTGCCGCCCGTGCCCGCGGTGGCTCCTCCCGCCCCGCCCGCGCCGCCCCTGCCGCCCGCACCACCCGTCCCCGGCGAGGTGCCGCTCTTCTGTAGCACGATCGTGCCTGTCACGGGCAGGATGGTGGGCTTGGGGGTCAGGGTCAACGTGTTGCCCGAAACGCAGTACGAGTAGTCCACGTAGTCGTCGGCATTGAGCCCGCTGCCCGAGGTGGTGTAGGTGCCGCTATCAGACTTCCAAGGCGATATGACGCCGATGCCGCCGGACTGGTCGGCCGTGACCGAGCAGTTGCACTCGTCGTTTGTGTTGGTCGAGCAAGTGGCCGTCTTCCACCCTACGGCGGTAAAGGCGTTTGCCATCTTGAAGCACTCGACGTCGACGGACGAGACCGACAGGCACGAGGGGGCGAGCGGGCACGTGAAGGAGCCCGTCGTGGTCGTGTTGTCCGTGTACGTCCCGTCGGACTTGGCGGTCCACGTTCCCGTCACCTGGAGGGATCCAGTGACTGGAACGGTCGGGCACCCCAGACTGGACAACGTCATGTCCATGTCGCCCGACAAGGTCAGGCACGAAGACGTCACGTCCCAGGTCCCGACCAGGTCGCCGCCGCAGGTCGGCCCGTTCGTGCAATTGGTCGTCTGGCCACCGGAACCGCTGCTTCCGCCACTGGCCCGAGAGCCGCCGCTGCCCGAGATCCCGCCGCTGGCCCGAGAGCCGCCGCTGCCCGAGAGCCCACCGCTGGCACTAGCGCCGCCGCTGCCCGAGATCCCGCCGCTGGAGCTTCCGCCGCTGCCCACCTGCCCGCCGCTCGAGCCTTGGCCCGAGCTGGAGCCGCCACAGCCATTGGTCGCCAACGTCAAGGCGACGACTACCGCGCATGCAAGTCCGATCAGTCCTTTTCGCATGGAACCTCTCGAAAGTATTGTCGGTGTGGAATGATCCTTGTGACGGATTCGTCGCTGGCTCTCGCGAGCCATCGAGCCGCTCGAAGCTCGACGAGTGACCTCGTGGCGGATGAGATCGATGGCAATGGGATGGGGGCCCAGCCGGCCGGTTCTGGGCGTCCGTTCTTTGTTTGTGCATCGCTTCCCGAGTTCCGGCTGACTTCATCTTCGAAGAATAACTCCGCCCACCTAGCCGTTCCGCCGACACAGTATAGCAAGACATGAGACAGGCATGCAGATCGCCCCGCCTTTGCGCCCTGATCGCGAACTCGGTGCTCTGCGCGACGTCTTCCCTGGTTCTGGGTTGCTCCGACAACGGAACCGGCATTCCGGGAGAAAGCGGCGGTGCGCTCGGATCGGGTGGCCAGGTGGCGCAGGGCGGGGCTTCGGGCTTAGGCGGAAGCGTCAATGCGGGAGGCGCGACCTCATCGGGAGGGGTTCTTGGAACGGGCGGCGGTTTCGCCTCCGGAGGCAATAGTGGCACGGGGCCCACGACTGGCGTCGGCGGCGGCCCGGGGACAGGTGGCACGACCAGGACCGGAGGCGCGGCGGGAGCGGGCGGGACGGCTGGCACTACCGCAGTGGGGGCGGGCGGCAGCACGAGCGACGGCGACGCCGGCGGGACCGGCGGCGGCGACGCAGGCCTCGACGCTCGCCCGAGCGTCGATGGCTCCCGGACCGGCGGAACGGGAAGCGGCGGCACTGCCGCGACGGGCGGCGCCACGGGCGTGGGCGGCGGCACGGGCGTGGGCTCCGACCGATGCGACGTGGGCGTCTACGACGAGGCGTCGCCGCCCAAGGTCTTGTCGCTCTCCGGGAGCTCTCCCACCCACGACCCCTCGGCCATCGCCGACAACGGCACCTACTACCTCTTCTGCACGGGGCTCGGCGCCTGGACTTCGACCAACCTGACGTCGTGGCGCTCGGCCGGCAGGCCCCTTAGCAAGCCGTCGTGGGTGGCGAGCGCGGTCTCCGGCGTGGGGGATCTGTGGGCGCCGGACATCTCCCAGTTCGGCGGCAAGTACCACCTCTACTATTCGGCCTCGACCTTCGGCTCGAACAAGTCGTGCATCGGACACGCCACCCGCGATTCGCTCGCCTCGGGCTCGTGGGCCGACGATGGGGCCGCCACCATCTGTTCGAACGTGGACATCAGCGACAACTGGAACGCCATCGACCCCAACCTGATCATGGACACCGACGGGAATCCCTGGCTGGTCTTCGGCAGCTTCTGGAGCGGCATCAAGATCATCCAGCTCGGTGCCACGGGCCAGCGCGCGGGCACCACCGTGACCGCCATCGCCAGTCGTCCCAGCGACGGCGGCGCCCTGGAAGGTCCGTTCATGGTCCGGCGGTGCGGCTACTACTACCTGTTCACCTCCTGGGACACGTGCTGCAAGGGCGCCAGCAGCACCTACAACATCCGTGTCGTGCGCGGCACGAGCGTGACCGGACCCTTCGAAGACAAGGCCGGCACGGCGGCGCTGCAAGGGGGCGGAACGCTGATCGCCGAGGGCGATTCGAGCTTTGCCGGACCGGGCGGTCAGTCCGTGCTCTTCGACGGCAACAAGGCGTATCTGGTCTACCACGCCTATGCCAAGCCCAGCGGCGCCATCACGCTGCGAATCGCGGAGCTGGTTTGGGATTCGAGCGGCTGGCCGGTACCCATCGGACCGTAGACTGTTGCGGCGGCCCGAGTGCGGCTATTCTCGCTGCGTGGACAGGCGCCGTCGTCTGGCAATCGGGCTCGTGCTGGGGCTGTCGCTACCCCGTCTCGCGCAGGCCGCCGGTGCGCGCACCGCGGACCAACCCCTCGTCATCTTGACCGAGGAGGGGCAAAAGGACGCCGAGGACGCGGCCTTCTTCTCCAGCGTGCGCGCGCTCGCCGCCGAGATTGGCATCGCGGTGAGCACCGAGGAGGTGCCCACCTTCCAAGCCGTGCGAGATGCCTTGCTCGCGGAAGCCCGGCAAGAGAGCAAGCCGTTCCTCGTGGCTTGGATCCTGCGGGAAGAGGGTACCCGCAAGATCCATCTCTTCGACCCGTGGAAGAACCAGCTGCGCACGCGGACCATCGAGGCCGGCGCGTCGGCCACGGCCAACGCGGAGACCTTGGCGCTCATCTTGCGCGCCGAGCTGCTCGCCCATTTGAACGAGCCCGAGCCAGCCCCGCCACCGCCTCCGGCCGCGCCGCCGTCGCCACCGCCGACGCCGCCGCCGCGGCTCGCTCCCGGATGGGCTGCGGCGCTGTCCTACTGGGTCGGGACCTTCCTGCGAAACCAGAGCGTCCAGCACGGCGCGCGACTCGGTTTCTGGCACCTCTGGCCTCACCTGCGCGTTGGGGTCTTCTACGGGCTCGTGTCCGGCCAAGACGTGGACGCCGAAGACGTCACGATGACAGTGCGGAGACACCCCTTCGACGTGGACGTGGGCTATGCCTTCGGCGAGCACCACCGGCTGCGCTTCGTGGCCGAGGCCGTGCTTTCCGGCGACGTGGTGACGCGTCACACGTCGTCCGCCGTGGCGCCCCTTGTCGCCCAGCCGGACGCCCGCCGTTTGCTCCTCGGCGTTGGGGCTCGTGGCCGCACCGAGTTACGCCTCTTCCGCAACCTGGCCTTCCATCTGGCGCTGGGCGCGGAAATGCCGCTTGCCCCCCATGATTTCCAGATCGTGCGCGGCACGACCAGCACGACCGTGGCTCGCCTTTCGCCGGTTCGTGTCAATGCCGAGCTGGGAGTCAGTCTCTATGCGTTCTAGTTGCGCAATGCATTTTTCCGCCCCGCCGTTTGGCCGCAGACCACTAGACTAAGAAAGGTCATGGCCGTCCCGGACAACAACGAAGCCGTCACCTTGGCCGGGCAGGCTGCCGCGGGCGACCGGCACGCCCAGCGCAAGCTGGTAGACCGGCTGCATCGCCGCGTGCAAAGCATAGCCTTGTCCATCTTGGGCAACGCGCTCGATGCGGAAGACACCACGCAGACAGTCCTGATGGAGATACTCAGAAGCGCCGGCTCGTTCCGCGGCGAGAGCCTCCTGGCGTGGAGCGATCGCATCGCCGTGCGCACCGCCATCCGGCACGCCCGCCAGCGCCGCATCCGCAGTCTGCGCTTCGCGTCGGCGGAAAGCCTCGACGACTTGGCCCTGCCCGGCGACGCGTTCGCATCCGACGAGCCCGAGTTGCTCCACGACCTGCGCGACTACCTCGCACAGCTGCCAGAGGCCCGCCGCGTGGTTCTCGTCTTGCGGCACATGATGGGCTACTCGATCGAGGACATCGCCGAGCTGACCGAGGTTTCGCCCAACACGGTCAAGGATCGGCTGCTGCACGCTCGCCGGCAAATGCGGCGGTCGATCCGTCGCGACCGCATGCTCGACCGGTCGAGGGGGAACACATGAGCGCCGCCGACTGCCAACGCTGGATGGAGCTTTCCGACCAGGCGGCCGTGGGAGAGACCCTGTCCGCAAGGGATCAGGCGTGGCTCGTCCAGCATGCGCGTGGCTGCGCCGACTGCGCGCGCGAGGCCGGCTTCTATGCGTCGCTGCGCGACGCGGTCGGGCGTCCCGAGAGGCTCGTCGTGCCCTCGCGCGCCGAGGTGGCGAAGACGCGGCGAGGGCCGCGGCGCCACGCCGTCGTCCTTGGCCTTGCCCTCGCGGCCGGTCTCGCCCTGGCGGTGGGAGTCGCCAGCAATGCCAGCAAGCGCGCCGTGGCGCCCGTCGCGGCGCCGGCACCCCCCATCACCGCGCGCGTGCTTTTCGCCTCCGGGCATGCCCGCCTGGGCCCGGGTGCGGCCATGGCCGGGCAGGCGGTTGCGCAGGGCGAGCGCTTCCGCACGAACGACGGCGTGGCCTGCATGGCCATCGCCCAATCCATCACGGTGTGTCTGGACGCCATGAGCGCGGCCACCGTGTCTTTCGCGGACCCCGGTCGGACCATCGTCTATCTGGAAAAGGGACGCTTGCTGGCCCGCCTGGACCACCAGCCGGCGGGACGCACGTTCCTGGTGCGAACCGCGAAGGCCGAGGTGCAAGCCGTGGGCACGCGCTTCTCGGTGGGCGTGGCCGAGGACGGCCGCACCCTGGTCCGTCTGCACGAAGGCAAGGTCGCGGTGCGGGCGGCGAACCGGGTGTCGAGCGCCCTGGCGGCGCCCGCGCAGGCCAACGTGAGCGATGACATCCGGGTCGCGCCCATCCCCGCGCAGGCCAGCGACGAAGACCAGGTCCTCTCGGACTTGTCCACCCTGACGCGGACCCCAAGCGGAGCGATGGTGCTGCTGCAAAGCACTCCGAGCGGCGCCGACGTGTTCGTCGACAACGTGGCGATGGGCAAGACGCCGCTGTCCACCCTCCTCGCCACGAGTGCGCACGTGCGGCTGTCGCTTGCGGGCTATGCGCCGGCAAGCGAGTGGCTCCCCATCGTCGACGGCGCGCGCATCGAGCGCACGTTCACCCTGACCGCGCTGCCGACCCCGGCGGTGGCTTCTCTCGACAAGCCCGCGCGCGCGCGGCGCAGCACGCCCGCGAGCGCGGCGAGCCGGCTTCTGGCCGCGGCCCAGGCCTTGCGTGCCCGAGGCGAGTACGACGCTTGTGCGCAGGCGTATCGCCGGCTGTGGGCCGAGTTCCCGGATAGCGAGGAGGCCAAGGTGTCGATGATCTCGCTGGGCGAGCTGGAGCTGCTGGGGAGGAAGCGTCCCGTTGCCGCGCTCGACGCCTTTGGCGCCTATCTGCGAATCGGCGGCCCGCTCGAGCGCGAGGCTCGCTTCGGGAGAATCCGGGCGCTGCGCGTGCTCGGCCGCGACGCCGAGGCCGATGCGGAAAGCGCTGCCTTCCTGCGGGACTATCCCACCAGCATCCAGGCGACCACGCTGCGCCGGCAAGCCCATGGCCAATAGCGGGCGAGGCGCCGTCGTCCTGTGCCTCGGACTGGCGGCTGTCCTCGGCGCCTGCCATACGTCCCCCGACACCGTGGCCTCCTCCTATGGCGACTACGATCCCGAGCAGCCGCCCGTCGTGCTGCCGCTCGAAGGCGCGATTGGCCTCAGCGACCCGTGCCTGTTTCGCTGGCATGGCACCTACTGGGTCTTCTCCAGCGGCCCGGGGATTGCTATCGCTAGCTCGCAAGATCTGGTGACCTTCCGAGACGGGGCGCCGCTCTTCGCGCAGAATCCGGCGTGGATTGCCCAGTCCCTGCCGCAGGTGACCGATCTCTGGTCGCCCGATGTTCGCGCGTTCGGGGGAGTCATCCACCTCTACTACGCGGCTTCCACGTTCGGCAGCGGCCGCTCGTGCATCGGCCACGCCACCACCACGGACCTGAAGCTGCCCTTCGTGGATCAGGGCTCGGTCGTCTGTTCGAACCTCGGCGGCGACGTGGATGAGTTCGATGCCATCGATCCCGTCCTGTTTCTCGATGCGCCGGACGATCCCTGGCTGGTGTTCGGCAGCTACGGCGCGGGCATCCAGTTGATCGCTCTCGACGGGAATGGCCAGCGCCGGGATGCGGAGATGCACGCGCTCGCCGTCCGCTCTCCGGACAATCCCGCCATCCAAGCGCCGTTTCTCTATCGCTGGCGCGACACCTACTACCTGTTCGTCTCCTTCGATACCTGCTGCATCGGCGTCAGCAGCACCCACAACATCCGCGTCGGCCGCTCGGCACGGCTGCTCGGCCCCTATGTCGATCGCGACGGCGTGCCCATGCTGGAGGGCGGCGGCACCCTGGTGCTCGCCAGCGACGCTCGCTACAAGGGCCCCGGCAGCAACATGGTTCTCGACGACGGCGGCCAGCGCCTGAACGTCTACCACGCCTACGACAGCGAGCGACAGGGCGCGCCGGTCCTGCGCATGGCCACTCTGTTCTTCGACAACGACGGCTGGCCGGTGACCGCGGGACCCTAGTCAGCTCACGAACAGGTTCTTCGTGCTGAAGTTGGCGTCGGTAGTCAGGTTCACGCCCAGGCGGCGCAGCCCGGCGTCGTCGCCAGGGGTGGGAATGTGCGTGATGTGGATCTCGCAGCGCGCCAGATCCTTGAGGTGCTCCATCGCCAGCTGGGCGGTGGGGTTGTTCATGGCGCTGACCGCGAGGGCGATGAGGGTCTCTTCCAGGTCGAGGCTGACCGAGCGGCCGGTGAAGATGTCCTTCTTGAGATGGGCGATGGAGTCGATGGTGTTGGGCGAAAGCAACGGCAGCCGATCCGGAATACCGCTGAGGACCTTGATGGCGTTCAGGACCACGGCCGAGGCGGCGTGCATGAGCGACGAGTTCTTGCCGGTGACGATCCGACCGTCGGGCAGCTCGACGGCGGCACCGCAGAAGGCGCCCTCGTTGCCCTTCCCCCGTTCTTCGCACTCCCGGGCGGAGGCGCGCGCCGGCAGCACCACGGACCGATCCTCGGCCTTGACCCCGACCTCTTCCATCAGCATGGCGGCGCGGCGCACGCTCTCGCTGTCGGCCAGGCCCAGGGCGTATTCGCAGCGATTGCGAAAGTGCCGCCGGATGATCTCCTGCCTCGCCGCCTCCTGCACCACGGTGTCGTCGACGATGCCGAAGCCGGCGCGGTTGACGCCCATGTCGGTGGGCGACTTGTAGGGCGATTCGCCCATCAGGCGACCGAGGATGCGAGCCAGGAGTGGGAAGGCCTCGACGTCGCGGTTGTAGTTGATGGCAGTCTCGCCGTGCGCCTCGAGGTGGAAGGGATCGATCATGTTGACGTCGCGCAG
>JAFGPX010000019.1 GCA_016935975.1 Deltaproteobacteria bacterium | reverse complement strand
CCTACAGCATGACCGAATGCCGCACCCCGGGGGACGGCTACACGGTCTGGGGCATCACCCTTCTTACGCCCTCGAAATGGAAGAACAGCCGGGGCGAGGTGCTGACCCCGAGCTTCGCCCGCAATTCCGACGGCGTCGACCCCGGCACGGGCACCTTCGCCCAATGCGGCGTCATCGCGTGCAGCACCATCAGCACCGGCGACGATCAGATCGCGATCAAGGGCGGACACTGGGTTTCCAATCTGGTCATCGCCCACAACCACTTCGGGACCGGGCACGGCATGTCCATCGGCAGCGAAACCTTCGGCAGCCACAGTACGACCGACGGGGTCGTCCACTACGGCACCGAGAACGTGGACATCTACGACCTCACCATCGACGCCGATTCCCGGCCGGTCGGCTTCGAGGCCCTGCCCAACGACTTCAACGGCATCCGCGTCAAGTCGGACGAAAGCCGGGGCGGCGTCGTCAAGAACATCACGTACACCGACATTTGCATGCGCGACATGAACAACGGCATCCTGGTGAGCACCGCCTACAATCCCTTGTTCGCGGGCTCTCTCTACCCGGACTTCGGGGCGCTGACCTTCCGCAACATCCGCCACGTCACCTGCAAGGCGCTCAAGCGGCCGGTGGTCACGCTGGAGGGCTTCAACTCGATATACCCCTTGGGGCCCGTCACCCTCGACAACGTCGTCATCGACAACCTGGGCAGCCTGGACGTGGCGGCGGAATACGCCGACATCCACCTGGGGCCCGGCGACGTCAACTTCACGCCCAGCGGCTATGGCGTGACCGTGACCGACAGCCGAGATCCGGGCAGCAGCACACCTCGTTCCTGCGTCTTCCCCACCCTGCCCACGCCGGAAGTACCGCCAGGATGGCTTTACTAGTCGCCTTCGGAAAAGCGATGCGATTCATGCACAGTCTCCCCCTGCTCCGGCTCCTCGCGGCGCTGCCGCTGGCTGGCGTTACCTGCGCGACGCCTGTCGCGGAACCCGACGGGGATTGCCTGCCGGACCCCGCAGTCAACTGCGGCGTCGACGGATTCCCTGCCGAGTCGATGAGTCTGACCGGATACTCCTGCACCGGCACCGCCAGGCCGGACGACGACTCGACCTTCATCGACGGTATTCCCCAAGGGATCGTGTGCGCCGACCGGCCCGCCAGCGCGGACGGCACGCGCCACTACTGTTGCACGACCTTCACCACCGAATGCTCCTACGATCCGACGGCGATCTGCGATCAGGAAGACGACTATGGCTACCTATGCCACGGCCCCAATCGCCCCGAGGCCGTCAATCCCGCCATCAGCTGCAACCAGGGCGTGCGCAGAGACATCTTGGTCAACTACTGCTGCTCGGGAACCGAGAGAGCCGCCAACTGCACCGCGTCCGATGCCATCGGATGCGCGTCCGGCATGTCGGGATGGATATGTCCCCAGGGAACGCAGCCGACCGCTCAGGATCTGGGGGCCAACAAGAGCCGCGCCGATCTGTACTACCTGTTGTGCCCCGTGCCCACCCCGGCGCCCAACCCTGCGTACGAAACCTTGTGCTGCTACGTGCCCGCGCTGGTCCCGGCCGGCGGCACTTGCGTGCAGTCCATGAACGTCCCCGACTGCGCGCCGGGAAGATTCGGCATGGCCTGCTACGGTACCGACAAGCCCGACGACGATTACCCGCGCTTGCACTGTCCCGACCCCGGGGTTTCGGGGGTCAGCGCGGCCGGCTATCCGGCCACGCTCTACTGCTGCGATTTTGCCCGCTAGCAGCGCGTACCGACGAGGCCCCGGGTGAAGACGCAGATTCGGCGAGTCGCTCTTGCGGTGTTCGCGTCGGGGGCGGCGCTCCCCCTTGGCCTCCTCTCGTCCTGTGCGTCTCTGCCGGCCCGTCCCGCGCCCCCGAAAAGCCCAGCCGCGCGCATGGTGGAGTCGGTCATGGCCCGGGCGCCGACGGTGCTGACCGACAACTGGCACTACGATACGGGCCTGGTGCTCAAGGGAATCGAGCGCTTCGCTCTCAAGACCAAGAACGTGGCCGCTGCCGCCTATCTCAAGCGCACCATCGATGGCCTCGTCGACGAGTCCGGTGCCATCAAGGGGTACCGGGTCGACGAGTACAACATCGATCAAATCAACATGGGCAGAGTGCTCTTTCGCCTGTGGGCCGAGGCGCAACCGGCCGACAAAGAGCGCTACCGCAAGGCGATCGAGACCTTGCGCTCGCAGATGTGGAGCCATCCGCGCACCAACGACGGAGCCTTCTGGCACAAGAAGATCTACCCGTGGCAAATGTGGCTCGACGGCGTGTACATGGCATCGCCTTTCCTGGCCGAGTACGCGGCCACCTTCGACGAACCCGAGCTCTTCGACGACGTCGCCAAACAGATTGTGCTCGCCGAGGAGCACATGCGCGACGCCAAGACCGGCCTGCTTCTCCACGGCTGGGACGAGCGGAGAAAAGAGCGCTGGGCCGACCCCGAGACAGGCAGGTCGTCGCAGTTCTGGGGGCGCGCCATGGGCTGGTACGCCATGGCCGTGGTCGACGTGCTCGCATGGCTGCCGCAAGCCCACCCGCAGCGCAGCGCCGTTTTGGCCATCCTGCAGCGGCTCGCGGCCGCCATCGCGCGGGTTCAGGATCGGACCACGGGGGTCTGGTGGCAATTGCTCGACCAACCGGGCCGCCCCGGCAACTACCGCGAGGCCTCCGCGTCGAGCATGTTCGTGTACGCCCTGGCCAAGGCGGTCAAGAACGGCTGGCTCGACAAGGGCGTCTACGGTCCGGTTGCGTCGCGCGGCTACCGGGGGCTGCTGCGCGAGTTCATCGAGACGGATGCCAATGGGCACGTCAATCTCAAGAACGTCTGCAAGGTGGCCGGCCTAGGCGGCCATCCCTACCGCGACGGGTCCTACGCCTACTACACGAGCACGGAAGTCGTGAAGAACGACGCCAAGGGCGTCGGCGCGTTCATCCTGGCCGCGCTCGAGAACGAGTAGCAGGACGAGACCAGCTCCGTCGGAACCCTCCGTGCTCCCCGCTCCTTCTGCGCTCTCGGCACACGACCGTCATGGAGGTGCTGCCTCGGTGCAAGCCGCGCCCGCGCTCCCCCCTCAGAACTGGTAGACGGTCTGGGCCATTCCTCGAATGTTGTGGGGCTTGTCGCCTTCGAGATACTCGACCTCGGTGTACTGCCCGGAGATCCCGAGCCGCAGCGCCGGCGTCGCGTCCCAGAAGAGGTTCGCGTCCACGTAGCGAGTCGTGTCGGCCATGTCGGCCCGCAGCTCGACCTCCGAGCCGCCCTGGGGATAGAGCTTGGCCATGTTGTCCGAGTGCGATTGCGTGTAGTTCGCGGAAAAGAAGAGACGGCCGGTGGGCGGCAGGTAGTACTGCAGACCGACGCGGAATGCCGTCCAGTTGAGGGTGTGAATCCCGCCGTCCGCGTCGAAGGTGACGAGCCCGTCGTCGATGTTTGCCTCGTATTCCGGCCACGGAATGATTTGCTGGGGATTGGGCAGCGGCGGCAGCTTCGCGTTGCCGCCGGAGGTGACGAGATCGGCGATGCCGGTGCCGCGCACGTAGGAGCCGACGAGCGTGAGCCGGTTGCCTCGGTCGCCTGCGTGGGCGGCCGGAATCACGGGGATGAGGGCGTCGACCGCCATTCCCCACCCGGTGGCGCTGACCGAATCGCGGACAGGCAGCGGAGCGAAGGCGTTCACCTTGAAGCTGCGCACGATCCCCGAGACGCCGATCGCGGCCGGCAGCACCCTCGTGCCCACGTTGCCGGGGGTGGCAAGTCCCAGCCAGCGGTTGAGGCTGACGCGCAAGCCGGCGCTGCCATCCGGGATCTGCGAGTCCCGTTGCGCGGGCCGCCCGGCCGAGACGGCGACGTCTACGCCCAGCGGCCCGTTCGCGCCGAAGCTGCGCGACAGGCGAAGCTGCGGGTTGCGCGAGAACAACTGATTCGGCAGGCCGAGAAACTGAAGGGAACAGGGATACGAGAAGTTCTGCCAGCCGAAGACATCGTAGGTCTGCCCGAGCACGACATCGACGTAGGGATGCTCCAGCTTCACGTAGGCGTGGCGCACGCGAAGGTTGGGACTGTTGAAGTAGGTGTTCTCGGAGGTTTCCGGAGGGCTCTCCAGATGGCCGAAGAAGTCGGCTTCGAGAACCGCGGTCGGCTTGACCCCTCCGACCGTCGGGGATTCGAAGGCGAAAGCCAGCCGGGTGTTGCGCATCGAGAACTGGCTGCGGCTGTGGTTGCCGTCGTAGGTGTTGGCCGGCGCGACCAAGGCCGGGCCGATGTAGTCGTCGTAGCTGCGGGTCGTGTCGTAGATGTAGTCCATCTCGGCGAAGCCATAGAAGGTCAGCTTGAATTGACGAGCGCCCTCGCCCACGCTGAGCGTGAGCGGCGGGCGAGCGAACCAAGAGCCCGGCGCGCTCTCGGGCGGACTGGGCGGCGGCAAAGGCGCGGGGGCCTCCGCCGCGGGCTCGGGGGCCGGCGCGGGCGGCGCTGTCACGGGCGCGGGACTCGGCAGAGCCGCCGTGGGGACCGTCTCGGCTGGCGCGGCCGTCTCGGCTGGCGCGGCCGTCTCGGCTGGCGCGGCCGTTTCGGCTGGCGCGGCCGGCGCGGCCGGCGCGGCCGTCTCGGCTGGCGCGGCCGGTGCCGTGGCGCCTTCCGCCGGTTCTTCGCCCGCTGGCTCTGCCGCGCGTGCGAAACCGGCGCCGCCCAAAAGAAAGAGCGCTGCTGCGATGAAGGCTTCGGCCTTCGTCGCACCGTACTTCGATGGATCCTTCATGGGGCAAGCCCTTCCGGGGTGAGAACGGTAGGAAAGCTGCGTGGTGGACATGGTCGGCATCGTCAAAAGAGGTAGAGGGTCTTCCCCACGATGCGGATATTGTGGGGCTTGTCTTCGTCGAGGTAGACGGTCTGCGTGTACTGGGCCGTCACGCCAAGCCGAACCACGGGCGTGACGTCGAAGGTCAGCTTCGCGTCGGCGTAGCGGAACGTATCCGCCACGTGGTACTGCTCGTCTCCCGTTTCCGCGCCGCCGTCCGGGAAGAGCATGGCCAGGTTCGGGGAATGCGCCTGGGTGTAGTTCGCGGAGAAGATCCAGCGCCCCGTGGTGGGCAGGTAGTATTGCAGGCCGACGCGAAAAGCCGTCCATTTGATGGCGTGCAGAACCCCCTGCTCGTCGAAGGACACCAGCCCGTTGTCGGCATTCGCTTCGTAGTGCAGGGGTGGGTTGATCCAAGCGTCCCGGTACAGGATCGGAAACTTCGCGCCGCCGGTGACGCTGAGGAGATCCCCAATGCCGGCGCCCGTCACGAACGAGCCCATGAGCGCCAGCCGATTGCCCCGGTCGACGAAGTTCGAGGCTGGAATGATGGGCAGGAAGGCATCGACCGAGATGCCCCAGCCCATCACGCTGTTGGAGGTCTGGAAGGGCGGGGTCGAAAAGGCCCTGAGCTTGAACTGCCGCGCGATGCCCGACACGGCGAGGGTCAGCGGCATGGCCACGACCCGCTCGTTGCCCGGTGTGCGAATGCCCTGCCAGCCGTTGAAGCTCACGCGCAAGCCGGCGCTGGCGTCCGGCACGCCCGAGTCACGCTGCACGGGGCGCACCGCCGCGGCGGCGACCTCGAAGGTGACCGGCCCATCCGCGCCGAACCTGCGGGAGAGCCGCAGTTGTGTATTGCGCGAGTACACCTGGTTGCGCGTGCCCGCGGGGTCGAAGTAGCTCTGCCACCCGAACACGTCGTAGGTGAGCCCCATCAGGAAGTCCACGTAGGGGCTCGAAAGCTTCATGTAGGCGTGACGGATGTGGAAGATCGGGCTGGCGAAGTAGACGGCCTCGCTGGACCTCTCGGGCAGGGCCTGGCCGACCACGGCAGGCACGGTTCCAGGCGGGGTGGCTTGGCTGCCGGCGAAGTCGCTCTCGATGACCGCCGAGGGCGAAAACGGACCCACGCTCGGGGATTCGAAGCCGAAGCCGAGCCGCGTGCTCTTCATGGAGAACTGGGCCCGGCCGCGGTGGTTTTCGTACGTGTCGGTCCGCGCCACCAGCAGCGTGCCCATGCTGTCGTCGTAGCTCCGCGTGGTGTCGACCATGAAGTCCGCCGCGAGGAACCCGAAGAAGCGCAGCTTGAAAGTCCGCGAGCCTTGACCCGCGGTCATGGCCAGGCGGGGCCGGGCGAACCAGGCCGCGCCGGTCAACTCGGCTGGGGGCGTTGCGGCCGGCGCCGGGGCTGCGCTGGCGGGCGAAGACGCGGGCGCAGGCGCGGCCGTGGGCTCGGGCGCGGGCGCAGCAGCGGCTGGCGCGAGGCTCGGTGCGACCTCGGGAGCAATCGGCCCGCCGTCCGGGGGAGCGTCCGCCGAGGCGTCTGGGCTCGCGCCCGTTGGCTCTTCCGCCTGCGCGAAACCGGGATCCGCGGCGAGCACGAATACGATCGCGAGGAGGGCCGGCGCCCAGTGGGCACCCGACGTCACTCTATCCTTCATTGACGGGAAACCTTCCAGGTGAAGATGCGGTGTGGCAAGGGCGTATGAGTTACAGCCGCAGTGGGTCGCGCTGACAAGACCGGCTCAGTTTTTCGAGCGATTCTCGT
>JAFGPX010000018.1 GCA_016935975.1 Deltaproteobacteria bacterium | reverse complement strand
CCGAACTCCTTGATGAGGCGGTAGTAGCGCGGGTTCTGTTGCTCGTTGACGGTCTGCACGCGGGCCGTGCCGTCCACGTGCGTGATGGCGGGCAGCTTGCCGACGTAGTCGGGCAGCGTCGGGTAGGCGCGCAGCATGTAGGGCGAGGGCACGGGGCTGCCGAAGTACTTGCCGCAGGATTCCTCGAGGACCGACGGCGCGTACGGCCGGAAGACCTCGCGGAACTTCACCTTGGCGTTGAGCACGTCCTTCATGTCCGGGCGCCGCGGGTCGGCCAAGATCGACCGGTTGCCCAGAGCACGCGGCCCGAACTCGGCGCGACCCTGGAACCACGCGATGATCAAGCCGTCGGCGACCATGCGCGCGGCGACCAGCTCGGGCTCAGTCAAGGTGTGGTAGCGGAGCTGGCCGCGGTCGAGCACCGCCTTGACCTGCTCGGGCGCAAAGCCCAGGCCGAGGTACTCGCTGGCCACTTCCATCGAGCGCTCGCCGCCATGGAGCAGGTGCTCGACGACGAGCGCCGCGCCCACCGAGGTGCCGGTGTCGCCGGCCGCCGGATAGAAGAAGAACTTGTCGAACTCGGTCTCGTACTGCATGCGGCCGTTGGCCACGCAGTTGAGCGCCACGCCGCCGGCCACGCACAGGTTGTCGGCCGAGGTCAGCTTGCGCGCCATGCCCGCCAGGTGGAGCATCGCCTCCTCGGTCACGGCCTGCAGCGCGAACGCGATGTCCTCGTGCCGTCGGTCGATGGCGCTCTCCGGTTCGCGCGGCGGCCCGAGCAACTCGACGAGCTTTGGGCTGTAGCGGTGCGGCCGATCGTGGAAGTACTCGAAGTAGGACAGGTCCAGCTCGAAGCCGCGCTCGGTGAACTTCACGAGCTCGAGCAGCTTGCCCACGTATTCGCCGGGGCGGCCGTACGAGGCCAGACCCATGACCTTGCCCTCGCCGCTGTTGGCGCGGAACCCGAGATATTCGGTAAGCGCCGCGTAGAGCGAGCCAATCGAATGCGGGAAGTCGATCTCGGCCAGCATCTCGACCCGGTTGCCCTGACCGCGATAGAGGGTGGTGGACTGGCGCTCGCCGTAGCCGTCGGCCGTGAGGATGGCCGCGTCTTCGAAGGGCGAGGTGAAGAACGCCGCGGCCGCGTGGCATAGGTGGTGCGTGACGTAGTGGATGGCGAGCTTCCTGCCCGAGGCCAGGTGCATGGTCTGCTCGACGCTCGAGACCCGTTCGCCGAGCCTGGGTAGCAGGCGCGAGGGCACGCCGTACAGGTATTCGAGGTGGTGGCGGACCGAGCTCGTCAGGCGGCGCGCCGGCGCCTCCGCCTCTATCCCGGGATTCCAGAAAAACCCGATGGCGTCGAGGTCGGCGAGCCCAAGGCCGCCGAACTTCAGGCAGAAATCGATGGCTTTGTCCGGGAAGCTCGCATCGTGCTTGATGCGCGAGAAGCGCTCCTCTTGGCTGGCGGCCAGGACTCGCCCGTCCACCACCAGAGCGGCGGCGGCGTCGTTGGAATGGTTGATGCCCAGGATCTTCATGTCCACCTCGCAGGCCCGTATTATCTACTACGATCGGATTGCGGACGAGCCGAACGCGACAGATTGGCTCGCACCCACGGAAGCGCGACTGCCAGGTGCGGTCAGAGAAAGACCCTGCTAGTGTCGGCCTTGATGAGCGACCAGGAGAAGAACAAGGGAGCCCCCGGAAGCGGCGGACGCGGAGCACGCTTCGCCGGCGCGATGGACGAGGCGGCGGCCCGGCTGAACGCCAGCATCGACTTCGACAGGCGCCTCCTGCGCGACGACGTGCGCGGCAGCCAGGCGCACGCGCGCATGCTGGCCGCGGTCGGGCTGCTCTCCCAGGACGACGCCAAGCGGATCGTCGCGGGGCTCGACCAGGTGGCGGGCGAATTCGAGCGCGGCGAGCGCCAGATGGATGCAGCGCTCGAGGACGTGCACATGAACGTCGAGTCCCGCCTCATCGAGATCGTCGGTGACGCGGGCCGCCGCCTGCACACGGCGCGCAGCCGCAACGACCAGGTGGCCACCGACATGCGCCTTTACGCGCTGTCGGCGGCCGCGAGCATCGTCGTTGGCATCGACAAGACGCGCGTGGCGCTCGTGCGGCGGGCGCGCGAGCACGCGGGCACGCTTCTGCCCGGCTACACGCACTTGCAGCGCGCGCAGGCCGTCACCCTCGGCCATCACCTGCTCGCCTACGCCGAGATGCTCGGCCGCGATCGCGGCCGCTTCCTCGATGCGGCCCGGCGCGCCTCGGAGTGCCCGCTCGGCTCGGGTGCCCTGGCCGCCACCTCGCTGCCCATCGACCGCGAGAAGACGAGCGCCGACCTCGGCTTCGCCGGTCCGACCCACAACAGCATGGACGCGGTTTCCGACCGCGACTTCTGCGCCGAATTGGCCTTCGCCTGCGCACTGCTCGGCGTGCACCTCTCACGCTTCGGCGAGGAGCTGGTGCTGTGGTCGACGAGCGAATTCGGCTTCGTGCGCCTCCCCGATGGGTACTGCTCGGGCAGCTCGCTCATGCCGCAGAAACGCAACCCGGACGTCGCCGAGCTTCTGCGCGCCAAACCGGGCCGCCTCATCGGCGACGTGGTCGCCTTGCTCACGGTCGGCAAGGGTCTGGCCCTGGCCTACAACAAAGACCTCCAGGAGTCGCAAGAGCCCTTCTACGACGCCATCGAGACGACACACCTGGTGCTCAACGTGCTGCCGCGCTTGATCGCGGGGCTGGAGTTCCAGCCCGAGCGCATGAAGGAAGCTGCCAGCGACCCCGCCCTCGGCGCCACCGATCTGGCCGAGCACCTGGTGCGCGACGGCGTGCCCTTCCGGCGCGCCCATGAAATCGTCGGCAAGCTGGTCCGCCACGCCGAGCGGCTCGGGGTTTCCCTGCGTGACGTGCCCGATCACGACCTGCAGCAGATCGCGCCCGAGCTGCAGAGCGCGACCCTGCAGGCCCTGAGCGCGTCGCGGTCCGTGGCCGGTCGAGCCATCCTTGGCGGTCCGGCCCCGGCGGAAGTCATGCGCGAGCTGCACCGCCTGGCCGCCGAGCTGCAAGGCCGCGGCTACGAGGTCTGAGAGCGCGCGTCCTCGGGCCCGGGCGCCGCTGAGCCGCGCCTACGACACGCGACCCGCGACGGCGCGTGCCCGCCGCCGGGCCAAGAGCAACGCCAGCAAGGCGCCCATGCTCGCAAGAGCCGAGATGGCCAGACCGGCGGACACCCAGGAATCGCGATACTCGAATTCCACGCGGTGCGCGCCAGGGGGCACGATCACGCCCGACAACGCCAGATCCGTCCGGAGCAGTCGCGCCTGTTTGCCATCGAGCGTGACGCGCCAGTTGGGATCCCACGTCTGATTGATGGCCAGAAACGAGGGATGGGGACCTTTGGCCTCGACCGCGACGGTGAAGTACTCCGGGGTTCTTCTGCGCAGTTGCAGCTCGGCCGGACCGGGTGGATTCTCGAAGACCCGCAGCTCCGTGTCCTCGACGCAAGCCGTGGTCACGACCTCGCTGCCGAGCGCGCGGACCTTCTCTTGCCAGCCGCGCGCGCCGTGGACGATCTCTACGCGGGACGCGGCGAAGACGAAGCCGTTCGAGCGTTTCGCAAAGAGGACTTCGGCGATGGGCCCGCCGTCTGGCCGTACCAGACGGTTGCCTTGCCAACCGACCCCAGGGGCGATCCTCACGATGGCAGTGACGCCTCGCCGCTCGAGCAGGGGCTCGATCAAGCGCGGCTCCTCGTTGGCCGTGCGCATCCACGCTCGCGTACTCTCGAAGGTCCAGCGCAGCTGCGTGAAATCGAAGTCGCGCTCGAGCGTCATCCGCAGTCCCCAGCGTGCCGGACGCGGCGGCTTGGCAAGCCCACCGACCTCCGAGCGCTTGGCATCCCATTCCGCCATGTGGAAGATGAGAGCGTCACGCCCGGTGCGCAGGAGGGGCTTGAGAACCTCGGGCGGCGTGGCCAGTGCCTCGATGGGCACCGTGGGTACCAGATCGCGTCCCACGGTGACCAGGTCGAGGCACAGAGCTGCGCACAGGAGCAGACCACGGCGCTGGCGACGCCATCCCCGAGAGATCCCGAGCAGGCCCCAAAGGCCAAGTGCCACCACGGAGACGCGCAAGGCGTCTCGGACGGCGTCGTCCGAGGAGAACCCGCTGCCGGGCTGCGAACACCACAGCGTGAGCGCGACGGCCAGCAAAAGCCCGACGGCGGCAAGAGCAGGCAAGGCCCAGAACAGGAGCCCGCGCAGGGGCCGACGGGCCATCACCACCCAATCGAAACCATAGCTACCCGCGACGAGGGTCGGGAAGAAGAACAGCAACGAGGCCTTTTCGGGAAAGCGTATCCCCGACAGCCCAGGCAGGTGGCGCAACAGCGGCCACGGAACGAAGCGGTCGCCGAGCGCGACCAGGTATCCGAGCACGGCTGCCGCGCCCCACAGCAGGAGAGCGCGTCGGCGCGTGCCCCATGAGCGGATCGCCAACAGAGACACGAGGAGGCCCGGATAGAGCGAATAGTAGAAGGCGAAGGTTTTCGCCCCATAGTAGCCGCGGCCCCAATAGCGCGAGAGGTCGCCACGATCCACGTGGCCTAGGACATGCGGGGTGAAAAGCTCGAGGATGCGCACCGGGGCCATCGACCACTCGTTCGCCATGGCATCGGTCAAGCCGGCCGCGCGGACGGTTCGCGCCGCATGGTGAAACCCGGGCAAGAGCGCGGCAGCCGCAATACCCAGGCCCAGCACAAGACCCAGAAGAACCCAAGGCGTGCCTCGGCGCCGCGCCGGCGACGACTCCGCCAGCCATACGATCAAGAGAAGCGGCAAGAGCGGCAGGAGAGTGCCCGGCTCGCCGGCCAGACACTGCAGGGCCAGACAGAAAGCCAACCCCACAACGCCAGGCACGGTGGGACGTCGGAGGAGCAGCACCGAGAAGCCGAGGGTCAGCGGCAGCGGAAAGGCGCTGAGAAGCTCCGGCAGAAGACACGTGGCCGAGAGCATGAAGCCGCCGAAGCCCCAGGCCAAACCACCGGCCAAGGCGGCGGGGCGACTCCGCCTTAGCACGCGCAGGAACCAGTACATGCACGGCACGGCCAGAAGCGGGGGCAGGATGACCTGCAGCCGGAAGGCCCATTCGAAGGGCAGCACGAAGAACAAGAAGGTCATCGGGTGGAAGATCTCGTGCTCTGGGTTGCCGGCGAACGGTTGGCCCGAGCCGAAGAACGGATTCCACAGCGGAATGCCGCCGCTGGCTTCGGCCAGCGGCGCCAGCAGCCACTTGGCCGGGTAGTAGAAGGCACTCAGATCGCGCTCGGCGAAGGTTTGCCCGAAGAAGAGCGCGCGGCCGAACAGGGCCAGGGCGGCGAAGGCGAGCAACGCCGCCGCAACGAAGTAGAACCACCGCGAATGGCTGCGCGCGCTCACGCTTCCACTCGACAAGCGGCGTCCCGAGCCAGGGGTGCACAAGCTGCGACTGCTTCCCGATCCACGGCCCGGATTCTACTGGCCGGCCCACCCCGGGGACAGGGCTACCGCTACGGCCTGACCGGCACCCCGCGCTCGCGCAGGTAGGCGCGCGCTTGGGCCACGGTGTACTCGCCGAAGTGGAAGATGGACGCCGCCAGCACGGCGTCGGCGCCGCCCGCGGCCACGCCCTGGTACAGGTGCTCGAGGTTGCCGACCCCACCCGAGGCGATGACCGGTATGGGCACGCGGTCGGAAACCGCGCGCGTGAGCTCGATGTCGAAACCGTCGCGCGTCCCGTCGCGATCCATGCTGGTCAGCAAAATCTCGCCGGCGCCCTGCTCGGCCATGCGCACGCACCAGGCGACGGCGTCTTTGCCGGTGCCCTGGCGGCCGCCGTGCGTGAAGACCTCCCATTCGCCCGGCCGGTCCGGCCGCCTCCGCGCGTCCACGGCCACCACCAAGGCCTGGCTGCCGAAGGCGTCCGCCACGCGGCGGACGAGCATCGGATCGCGAACGGCCGCGGTGTTGACGCCGGCCTTGTCCGCACCGGCCAGAAGCAGCGCGCGCACGTCCTCCACGCTGCGCACGCCACCGCCCACGGTCAGCGGCAGGAAGACCCTTTCCGCGGTCATGCGCACGACGTCGATCATGGTCTGGCGGCCGTCCGACGAAGCCGTGATGTCCAAGAAGCAGATCTCGTCCGCGCCCTGGCGATCGTACTCGGCCGCGACCTCGACCGGATCGCCCGCGTCGCGCAGCTCGACGAAGCGCACCCCCTTCTTCACGCGGCCCGCGTCCACGTCCAGGCAAGGGATGATCCTACGCGCCAGCATGGCCCTGCTCCGGCGCGGCCGCTGCGGCCAGCGCCTCTGCGATGGTGAATGCCCGCTCGTAGAGCGCCTTGCCGATCACGACCGCCGCGGCGCCGGTCTGCTTGACCTGGTGGATGTCCTCCAGCTTCGCCATGCCGCCAGAAGCGATGACCGCGCAGGGCGCGATGGCCCGGACCAAGCGCGTCGTCGCCTCCAGATTGGGTCCGCTGCGCATGCCGTCCCGTCCGATATCCGTGTAGAGCACGGCCAGGGCGCCGGCCGCGGCCACCTGCTTGCCGATGTCCAGAGCCTCGGCCTGAGTGTCTTCCTGCCAGCCTTCGACCGCGACCTTGCCGGCGCGCGCGTCGACCGCCACCACGATGCGCCGGGGGTAGCGCCGGCAGGCCTCTTTCACCACCTCGGGCGTCTTGATGGCCGCGGTGCCCATGACCGCGTACTTGGCGCCGATGGCGAAGACGCGTTCGCAGCCCGCGAGCGTGCGCAGGCCGCCGCCGACCTCGACTTCCACGGCGCCCACGGCGGCGAGTATCTTCTCGATGGTCGCGTGGTTGTGCTTGGCGCCCCCGGAAAGCGCCGCGTCCAGATCCACGACGTGCACACGGGGAGCGCCCGCCCCGGCAAAACGGCGGGCCACCTCCCAGGGCGCGTGCGAGTAGATCTTGGCGCTCTCGGGCCGGCCCTGCTCGAGCCGCACGGCCTTGCCGTCCAGGAGATCGATGGCGGGGAAGATCTGCATGGCAGCGTTCTACAAGGAAACGAAGCGCTCGAGCAGCGCCAGACCGGCCTGCTGGCTCTTCTCCGGGTGAAACTGACAGGCGAAGAGGTTGTCTCGCGCGACCGCCGCGCAGAAGCCGACGCCGTGGTCGGCGAGCAAGGCCACGTGGCGCGCGTCGGAGGGAACTGGATAGTAGCTGTGCACGAAATAGAAGTGGGTGCCGTCCGCCGTGCCCGCGAGCAACGGCACCGGCGCGGCGCCGGCCGGCCGGCGACAGGCGTTCCAGCCCATGTGCGGTACCTTGAGCGGCGGCGCGAGCCCGAACCTCACGACTCTGCCGGGCAGCACGCAGAGCCCGGCCGAGCCCGGCGCCTCCTCGCTGCCTTCGAAGAGCACCTGCAAGCCCATGCAGATCCCGAGGTAGGGCGTGCCGCCGCGGATGGCGCCGAGCACGGCCTCGCGCAACGCCCCGCCGTCGCGCCCCAGCCCAGCCACGTACGCGCCGAAGGCGCCCTGACCGGGCAGCACGACCTTGTCGGCCAAGGCCACCTGGTCGGGGTCTCGGGTGACGAAACCGTCCGCGCCGGAAACGGCCAGCGCCTTCTCCACGCTGCGCAGATTGCCGCTGCCGGTGTCCACGATCGCGACGCGACATCTGCCCATCGGCGCCCCGCATGCGGCGGCCGGGTCAGGCCGTCAACGTCCCTTTGGTGGAGGGCACGTTCGCGTCGCGCGGGTCCACGGCCACGGCGGCGCGCACGGCGCGCGCGAAGGCCTTGAACAGGGCTTCCAGGATGTGGTGGGCGTTCTCGCCATGCTGGACTTCGAGGTGCAGGTTGCACAGGGCCGCGTGCGCGAAAGCCGAGAAAAACTCGCGCGCCAGTTCGGCGTCGAAGCTGCCGACCTTGCGTCCCCGAAGACCGTCGGCCTGGTACACGAAGGCCGCGCGGCCGCCGAAATCGACGGCCACGCGCGCCAGGGCCTCGTCCATGGGAATGGTGGCGTCGCCATAGCGCGAGATGCCGCGCCGGTCGGCCAGGGCCTCGCGCACGGCCTGGCCCAGGCAGATCCCGGTGTCCTCGACGGTGTGGTGGCCGTCGACCTCGATGTCGCCACGCGCCGCGACGGTCAGGTCGAGCAGGCTGTGCCGGCCGAAGGCGTCGAGCATGTGATTGAAGAACGGCAAGGGAGTAGCGATCTCGGTCTTGCCGCTACCGTCCAGGTCGACAGCCACCTTGATCTGGGTCTCCTTGGTGTTGCGTTCGACAGTTGCCCGCCGCATGGCCCTGACTATGGCGGCCCGCCGCCGCGAAAGCAAACTTGCTGGAAGAGCGGGATTGCACCACAGGGAACACAGAGGAAACGGAGCCGGAGGGGGAGGGGATTCCGGAGCCGGCATCCTTCTGCCTCTCGGTCCTCTGTGGTGCATTTCGTCCTCGAAGCGTGGTGAAAAAGCGGACGTTTGGCTCTAGGCTGGATGTCGTGCGCTCTGCCGTCCTCTTCGCCATCGCTGTTTCCCTCCTGGGCTGTCGTGTGTTGACGAGTGGGCTGTCGGGAGCTGTGCCAACGCAGCGGGATGCGACGCCGGCACCCGACGCCGTCGCGCCGCCCGCGCTCGACGGCGCGCGGCTGCCGGTCGACGTCGGCGAGCCGCCGGGCGTGGCCGGGGCTCCCATCCTGGTCGGCTGCTCGGACGGCACGCGCGAGGGCTTCCGCGACCTCGACAACTGGCCGAACATCGCCGGCTGCGCGGGCGCCTTCGCTCGGCCGGGTGTGGTTGGCGCCCCCGACCTGCTCCCGGCTTGCGAGCTGCAAGCCGGCGATACCAGCGCCAATCCGAGTGGCATGGGCTGCAATGCCGCCGACCTGTGCGCTCGGCACTGGCACGTGTGCCGCGACGGCGCAGACGTGGCCCGGCATTCGCCCACCGGGGATTGCGAAAGCTGTGTTGCCGCCGGCGAGCCACGCTTCTTTCTCGTCGCGTCGGGCGCTTCCGCCATGGGCATCTGTTCGCCCGACGCCCGCGAGGCCAACGATCTGCATGGCTGTGGCGGCCTGGGCCAGCCCGAATCCGACGGCTGCGCGCCGCTGGCCCGCCGCATGGGTTTCGCAGACTGCCTGGCCACCCAAGGGGTGTGGTCGTGCGGCAACGATTTCGACAGCCTGCAGGAAGCGGCCGTGGTGACCAAGACGCAGCCCTCTGCCGGAGGCGCCTTGTGCTGCAAGGATTGAGCTATCCTAGCCGTGGATCACGCGCATGGACTGGTCGAAACCAAGGCGTCTGCTCTGCTTCGTCGCCGCGACGCTGGCTGGCCCGCTGGAGGCCTGCAGCGTCAACGGCGAGGGCTTGCTCGGCGTGCATGACGGTTCGACCGGCGGAGCCGCCGGCGTGACCGTGTGCCCCTCGGGGCTGACGGACCAGGCGGGATGGCCCGCGAACACGGCCGACACTTCCTGCGTACGGACCTGCGGACCGGACGGCATCGGTCTGCAACAATGCCACCAGACCGACCAAGCCACTTGCCAGAAGGCGAGCGGCTGCGTGTGCCTGGAAGGGCCCTGCGTGGCCTGCGAGGATTGCGCCTTCCTGGCCCTGCCGGACTGCTACGTTCCCGAAAATGCCGCCACGGCACCCCTGTGCGCCGACGGTGTGGTGCGCCAGGGCGCCTGCGCTCCGGCATGCGGCAAGCGCCTGTGCATGCACAAGGACGGCAAGACCGCCTGCCTGTGCAACAGCGAAGGTCGCTATGCCTGCGCCGACTGGGGCGACTCGGGCTGGCAGTAGGCGAATCGCCATTGACGAGGCACGGCGCTGCTGGGAGACTGCGCGTCCTTCAAACCTCAGGGGATCCTTACTCATGTCCGAGTACTTGTTCACGTCCGAGAGTGTCACCGAAGGCCATCCCGACAAGCTGTGCGACCAGGTGTCCGACGCCGTCCTCGACGCGTGCATCCGCGTCGACAAGTCGAGCCGCGTGGCCTGTGAAACCTTGACCAAGACCGGCTTCGTCATGGTCGCGGGCGAGATCACGACGGCCGCCCACCTCGATTTTCCGGCCATCGTGCGCGACGTGGTCAAAGGCATCGGCTACTCGGACTCCGCGATGGGCTTCGACTGGAAGACCTGCGGCGTTCTGGTTGCGGTCGAGCAGCAGTCCCCGGACATCGCCCAGGGGGTCGATGGCCATGGGGTGTACACGCCCCATCAGCAAGGGGCCGGCGATCAGGGCATGATGTTCGGCTACGCCTGCGACGAAACGCCCGAGCTGATGCCCATGCCGATCACGCTCGCGCACAAGCTTGCGAAACGCCTGGCGGACGTGCGCAAGCAGGGGCGCGTCGACTTCTTCCGGCCGGACGGCAAGAGCCAGGTCACGGTCCGCTACGATGCGTCCCATCGCGTGCTCGGCGTCGACGCCGTCGTGATCTCCACGCAACACAGCGAGACCGTGAGCCGCAAGAAGCTGGTGGATGCGGTCATGGACGAAGTCATCAAGCCCGTCGTGCCGCATGGCTTGGTCGGCCGCAAGACCAAGTACTTCATCAATCCCACGGGCCGCTTCGTGGTCGGCGGACCCATGGGCGACTCGGGCCTGACCGGCCGCAAGATCATCGTCGACACCTACGGCGGCATGGGCCGTCACGGCGGCGGCGCCTTCTCGGGCAAGGATCCCTCGAAGGTGGATCGCTCGGCCTGCTACTACGCGCGCTACATCGCCAAGAACATCGTGGCCGCCAAGCTGGCACGCCGCTGCGAGGTGCAGCTCGCCTACGCCATCGGCGTGGCCAAGCCGGTTTCCCTGCTCGTGCAAACCTTCGGCACGGGCAAGCTCGCAGACGATCGCCTGTCACGACTCGTGGCCGCCGCTTTCGACGCCCGGCCGGGCGCCTTGATCGCCGAGCTCGAACTGCGCCGCCCCATCTTCCGCAAGACCGCCGCCTACGGCCACTTCGGCCGCGCGGACAAGGACTTCACCTGGGAGCGCACGAACCGGGCCGCGGCCCTCCGCGACGCGGCCGCGGTACGCTCGGCCAGATAGCGATCCGGCTCCACTCCGGATGAAGCGAAGAGCCGCGCTCCGCATCCCGCGGCTTCCGCTTCCCGTCCTGTGGCTCGCCAGATGCTCGTCCGAAGAGCTGGATTCCCGTGGGTGACAGCGGCCAATGGGCGATCCATGGCGAGGGAGCCACCTCACGCCCGTTTCGTGCATGATTGACGCGATGCTCACCCTCATTCTCAACGCTTTTCGCGCGTTGCGCACGCTTCGCTGGCCTCCGGCCCCGCGCTGACCTTGTGATCGAGAACCTCGCCCTCCGCCTCTTGCCCAAGGAAACGGGGAATCCGCCCTCCCAGGCGTGGCGAACCTTTCTTGACAACCATCTCGGCTCGCTTGCGTCCGTTGATTTCTTCGCCGGGCCGACGGCAACCTTCCGCGTTCTGCTGGTCTTCTTCGTCTTGCGCCATGACCGGCGTCGAGTTGTCCATCTCAACATCATCGAATTCCCGAGCGCAGCGTGGACCGCGCAGCAGATCATGACCGCTCGCCACTTCATCGAGGCCGGTTACCTGGACCAGATCCTCTCCGCCATCAAGGCCGGCGACTATCTGTTGGTGCAGTTCGGCACCAACGACGGCAACAAGACCGCGACCTACACGCTCCCGGGCTCGAGCACGGCGATTCCGTACTATCTCGACCCGCATACGGAGTTCAAGACGTACCTCGGCAAGTACGTGGACGCGACCCGGGCCAAGGGCGCCACCACGATCTTCGTCACGCCGCCACCGCGCCACACCTGCGACAGCGGCGAGATGGGAGTGCGCAACGGGCTTTCCGCCTACGCCACGGCGATGAACGAGCTGGGGCCGACCCTCGACACGCCGGTGGTCGACCTGAACGCCATGACCATGGCCTATCTCGCCAACGTCACCTGCGAGACCAGTGGCAAGACGTTCTACATGGTCAAGGCCGACGGCTCCATCGACGGCACCCACTTCCAAGAGAACGGCGCCAACGTCATGGCCGCTCTGGTGGCCAAGGGCACGACCGGCATCAGCACCCTGGGGCTGCCCCTCTCCGTCTACGTGAAATAGACAGTGCCTTTCGCCCGCGACTGTCAACGGATCTGAACGCCCCAGCAGGTGATGGTTCCATCGGATCGTATGCCGCAGCTATAGTCGTCGCCCGCCGAGATCTCCCTGAAGATCTCTGG
>JAFGPX010000164.1 GCA_016935975.1 Deltaproteobacteria bacterium | reverse complement strand
CACCGGCTGCACACGCCGCGCACCTCGACGTGCGTGCTGGCGATGCTGCCCAGCTCCCGCACGGACTTGGGAATGCGGAGCGCGTCGAGATCCGCGCTTTCGAAATCGCGCGCCAGCCCGCAGCGCACGCACACGTAATGGTGGTGGTGCGCGGGGTTGGCGTCGAAGCGAACGCTTCCGCGTTTCGGTCCCAGGGTCGAGACGAGCCCCAGATCGGCCAGCAGCCACAGCGTCCGGTACACGGTATCGAGCGAAACCGTGGGCATCCTGGGCTGCACCGCCTTGAGCACCATCTCGGCGCTGGGGTGCTCGATGCTGGCCGCGACCTCGCGGAAGATCTCGAGGCGCTGCAGGGTGAGCTTGACCCCGGCCTGGCGGGCCGCCTGCTTGAGGTGCCCTAGCCGACGTTCTATTTCGCTCTGGCCTACTTGCACACCAATTCCTAGTTGAGACCCATACGCAGATAGGAAGCTACTGACATCTAGGCCGGATGTCAAGGCCGCGGCCCAGGGCTACGGCAAGGAGGGATCCTTGCAGCAGCGGAAGCCCGCGTAGAGGTCGCTCCAGATGTCCGCGAAGGTGCAGCGGAACCGCGTGGAGGCCATGCCGCAGTTGAACGCCCCGCCACGTACCCGATACCCGGGGCTATTCTCGCTCGCCGGCACCGGGACGATCTCCCAGACGTTGCCGTTCACGTCGAAGAGCCCGTTGCCGCTCGTGCACTTGGGGAACGAGCCGGTGGGCATGACGTGGTAGCAGACGTGGCAGGTGTCCTTGCCGTACGGGGCGGTGATGGTGCAGGTTTCGGGCGTGTACGACGACGTCAGAGACGAAGAGTAGCCGCAGTTATCGCCGGTCGGGCAATCCAGACCTGTCAGGCCCAGGATGTCGCAGCACTCCTGGCAGTAGGTGTCCACGCTGTTGCAGATGGTTGGATCCCAGTCGTTGCCGAAGACATAGGAGTTCTTCTCCGGTCCTTCGCACGCCTCGAGCCATTCCGTGGGCTCGCACAGCCGCTTGCCGGCCGCCGCGCAGGCCGCCTGGAAGGTGGCGAAGGCCTCATCGGACATCGGATTTGCGTACCAGGGCAGCACACCCGCCCGGCTCAGCGCCTTGCTATCGTCGGTGCCGGCGCTCGTGTCGGTCGCATCGGGACGAGAAGCTTCGTAGCGATCGATGCACACCGAGCCCACGAGTGCCATCTCGGGCGGGCAAGGCGCCGCCTCGGCATCGGCGCTCGTCGGGCCGTCAGAAGTCGCGTCGAGCCCGGCGTTGTCCACAGGGCCGTCGAAAAGGACGGTTGCGTCGCCTTCCACTTCGCCGGAAACGTACCCATCGGGTTCTTCGGAGAGCGCGTCTTCCACCGCGTCTTGAGCGGCTTGCCCGGCGTCGCCCGTCCCTGCTTCGTCGAAGCTCACGCAACCGGCTCCGTCTTCCACCGAGTCGGGCGACGCGTCCGGGCCCGCGTCGCCCGCCCCACCGTCTTCCCCCGCGTCTCCGCCAGGCAGGCCCCCGTCGGATCCCACCGGAGGGCCGCTGGGCGTCAGGCAACAGCGGAAGCCGAGCGCGGAGGGGACCCAGTCGCCTGGCACGTAATCGCACCTGTGCAAGGTCGCCGAGTCGTTGCAGTTGAAGGCCCCACCCCGCACGGTCATCTCGCTTCCGCCCGCGGTGTGCTCCCACAGGTTCCCGTTGATGTCGAACACGCCCCATTCGTTCGTACACTCGGCAAAGTCTCCCGTGGGGGTCAAGTGGAATCCCGAGCGGCCGAAGGTGTCGATCCCGTTGCAGATCGCGGGGTCGTAGGCGTCGCCGTAGGCGTAGACGGTGCCGTCCGGCCCCTGGCAGGCGATCCGCCATTCCTCCGGCAAGCACAGACGCTTCCCCGAGGCGGCGCAGGCCTTTTCGGCCGTGGCGTTGTCGGCCACCATCCACGGCAAGACGCCCAGAACGCTCATGGCGCGAGAGCCGTCCTTGCCCGCGCTCGTGGCTGTCGCGTCCGGACGAGAGGCCTCATAGCGGTCGATGCAGAAGCCGCCGACGGCTACCATGTCACCAGGACAGGTGACGGTTTGGCGGGGCTGGCAGCGATTGTCCACGCATTCGAAACCGGCAGTGCAGGGGTGAGCCACGTCACACTCGAAAACGCAGGATCCGGCCGAACCACAGATCTGCAGGGAAGGACAGTCCCGGTCATCGTAGCAGCGCTGGCTGACGCAGCCGCCAAGCCAGAACCCGCTCAGCAGGAGGGCGAGCCTCGCCGGACGAGCAAGAAGAGAGCACCCGGGCGCGGAGCGCGAAGGCGCTCGTCCTTGCTCCGGGGCCGGGTGGTGCCTCATCGTGCGAAGTATGCCCCTTCCGGGGCGGTCGTGCCGTCGCAATTGTCGTTTGGCCTTCATGATGCTTCTCCCCGGTTGGCTTGTCCTCCGCCTTCGGCGTTCGTGGCCCGTGAGCGCGGCGGGGGATGGAGCCGGACGTCTTTCGGATCGACCTGCAGGCGGACGGGTTGGCCAACGGAGGGCAGCGACGAGGCCTCCCCATGTCCGAGGTGCAGGACCAAGCGAGAGCCGATGTTCACCTCTACTTCCACGTGGCTGGGTCGCGGATTGACTCGCACGATCGTGCCACCGAGCTCGCCTTCGACCGGGCCACCACCGGTTGCCAGCAATCGGATGCGCTCCGGCCGCAGCGAGGCGACGATGGGCCCCGCGGCCGGCACGGCCGACGGAAGGACGGCCCCGGCGGCCAACGTCACCATCGCGCCGGGGCCGCCCGCCTCGGCCCGCCCCGGCAGAAGATTGCGCGTGCGCGTGAATTCGGCCACGAACAGGCAAGCTGGGCGATAGAGGATCTCCTCGGGCGTGCCCACCTGAACGATGCCCCCGTCGTCGATGACGGCCACGCGATCGGCGACCTCCAGGGCTTCCTCCAGGTTGTGGCAGACGTGCACGAAGGTGCCGCGCACGGAGCGCTGGATCTCGCGCAAGCCGGCCGCCAGCTCGCAGCGGGTGTTCTCGTCGAGCGCCGCCAGCGGCTCGTCGAGGAGCAGGACGTGGGGCTCGGTCAGAAGGGCGCGGCCGAGCGCCACGCGCTGCTTTTCGCCGCCGCTCAGGGTCGCCGGATGACGCGCGGAGAGCCCCTCGATGTCCAGCTTGGCGAGCATGGCCCGCACCTTGGCCGCGACCTCGTCCGGAGGGGCGCGCCGGGCGCGCAGGCCGTAGGCCAGGTTCTTCGCCACGGTCATGTTGGGAAAGAGGGCGTAGTCCTGCGGCACGTAGCCGATGTTCCGTTCCTCGGGATAGAGTCTGGTCACGTCCACGCCGTCGACGGCGATGGTCCCGCTGTGCCGGCGGTGGAGCCCCACGATGCACTCGAGCAGCACGGTCTTGCCGGCGCCGGTGGGGCCGAGCAACACCAGGTACTCCCCCTCCGCCACCGTGAGATTCACGTGGCGTAGGTGGAATTCGTCGAGGTCGAGCGAGAGGTCGTGGATTTGGATCATGAATGCACCCAGGAGCGGCGGCTGTCACCAAGCCGATGCAAGAGATAGACCGAGAGGCCCGCCACCAGCACCAGGGTGAAGGCGAGGGCCACGCCCCGCTCGGTTCGCCCACCCTCGATCTCCATCCACATCCCGACCGACAGGACATCCGCGTTGCTTATGCCAAGCCAGCGCGAAAGCCCCGAGAACTGGGCGGCGTCGCGCATGCGGAAGGTGCCCGATAGTAGCAGGACCGCGCCGAACTCCGCCAGCGCGCGCGTCCAGGCCAGCACGATGCCGGCCAGGATGCCGCTTTTCGCCAGGGGAATCGTCACCGTGAAGAAGGTGCGCAGGCGCGACCCGCCGAGCGAGCGCGCCACGTGCTCGTAGCGGGGATTCAGGCTGTCGAAGGCCGCGCGCCAGGCCTGGATGCCGAAGGCCAGGGCGAGCACCAACTGGGCCAGCACGATGCTGGCCACGCTGTGCACCACGCGGAAACCAAGGGCGTCCTGCAGGGCGAGCACCGGCGGATACTGGAACGCCACCATCAGGACGAGCCCGACGGTGGAGGCCGGCACCACCAGCACCGAATCGAGCAGGACCTGGGCCGCCGCGCGCCCGCGGAAGCGAAAGCGCGAGAGCGCATAGGCGGTGGGAATGCCGACGAGCATGGCGACGAGCGTGGTGATCGTCGCGGTGAAGACGCTCAGCCAGGCCGAGCGCCAGAACCACGGCTGCTCGAGCAGGGAGCGAATCGCCTTGCCGTCGGTCTGGCCCAGGCTGCTCGCGAAAAGCCAGGCCGAGCCGGCAATGACCAGCCCGAGGACGAGCCAGAGCGCGCGCTCGAAGCGGCGCGTACGACTCCGCAGGCGGCTAGAAGACATGGCCATGCCCTCCCACGCGGCGGACCGCGTACAGGCTGCCGACGGCGATCAGCACGCAGAACAAGCTGTTCGTCAGGGCCCAGCCGAGCAGGCCCCCGTTCCAGTCCAGGTAGACGGCGAACGGCAAAGTGTCCGTCCGGCCCTGGATGCCGCCGACGAAGAGCATCAGGGATTCCCACTCGGCGGCGGCGCGCGCCCACACGACGATGAGACTCGCCAGGACGCCGTTGCGGGCCAAGGGCAAGCTCACGCGGAAGAAGGTGCGCGGCAGCGAGGCGCCGAGGCTGCGCGACACGGCCTCGAAGCGCGGGCTT
>JAFGPX010000163.1 GCA_016935975.1 Deltaproteobacteria bacterium | reverse complement strand
TGCCCTGGATGGTGGCCCACCGGCCGGCCACGAACCGTATCTACTGGCACGATGTTCTCCACGACGCCATCGTCATGTATTCTCGCGACGGCCGGCTGCCGCTGGGCATCGGGAACAGCGGGGTGGGCGAACATGTCGTCGCGCAGTCGGATCTCGGCATCGTGATCATCGAAAAGCACTTCACCGTCTACGAGGGACTGCTGTGGCAAGCCTACGGCAAGACCCGGCCGTCGAGCGTCTACGGCCACGAGGGGGTGCCCTTCGTCGTGGCCTACGAGCGCCGTAGGACGCAACCGTGACCAGAAGCGAAATGAAATCCATCCAACGCCTGTTTGCCGGCCGCTGGGGCCTTCTCGTCCTCTACGTCGTTTTCTTGGGCGCCTACCTCGGCGCTTCGGGGGGCCGCCTGCGCCAGCACTCCATGTACAACCATTTCGTCTACCTGGCCGAGGGTTGGCTCAAGGGGCGGCTCGACATGCCGGTGCCGCCGCCCAACGAGAACGACTGGGCGCGGGTCGAGGTCCTCAAGCTCAAGGACGGTCGCACGCTCAAGGGCATGTTCGGCAAAATCGGACCCACCGACCGCTTCTATCCCCTGCGCGGGCCGTCGTTGACCATCGACAACGACAAGATCGCGTCGCGCTCTAGCATCCGTTACGTCTCGTTTCCGCCGTTCCCGGCCGTCGCCATGCTGCCCTTCGTGGCGGTGGCCCACCTCAAGTTCAACGACGTGCTCTTCACCGCGATCTGGGCGGCCACGAACCCGGTGCTGCTCTTCCTGCTCTTGCGCCGGCTGCGCGAGCGCGGCTATTCGAAGCGCTCGGTCACGGACGACCTGTGGCTGACCGTGATGTTCGGGGTCGGGTCGGTGTACTACTTCGCCTCGGTGATCGGACAGGTGTGGTTTACGGCGCACGTCATCGCCGTGACCTGCGTGATCGGCTACGCCTACGCCAGCCTGGACGCGGCCCATCCCATGCTGGCCGGGCTGTGCGTGGGGCTGGGCTACGCCACGCGTACCCCGCTCGGCTTCATGCTTCCCTTCTTCCTCTTCGAAGCGGTGCGCGCCACGGGCGGCTGGGCGCGCCTGGCAAGGCTGCGCCAGGAGGGCCTGCCGCCGGGCCTGGTCGCCAAGCTGGTTCGCTTCGCCATCCCCTCGGGGGCCGTTTTTGCGCTGCTGCTCTTGCACAACTACCTGCGTTTCGAGCAGTTCACCGAGTTCGGCCACAAGTACCTGAACATCGCCTGGCAGGACCGCATCCAGCGCTGGGGCCTGGTCAACTACCACTTCCTGTCGCGCAACCTGACCTGCGCGCTCCTGCTGCTGCCGCGCATCCTCGCGAAGTACCCCTACATCAAAGTCAGCGAGCACGGCATGTCCATGCTGCTGACCACGCCGGCCCTCGGCTTCTGCGCGGCGCCGAAGGAGAAGAGCCCGCTTTCTGCCGGCCTGTGGCTTTCCATCTTGACCACGGCGCTGCCTTCGCTGCTCTATCAGAACTCGGGCTTTCTGCAGTTCGGCTACCGCTTCAGCCTGGACTACATCGTGTTCTTCGTGATGCTGCTGGCCGTGGGCGGGCGGAGGTTCACGTGGTTCTTCAAGGCGCTGGTCGTCTTTGGCGTCGGCGTGAATCTGTTCGGGGCCATCGTCTTCGACCGTTTTGGCGGGGTTTTCGCCTACAACGACAGCTTCTTCCCGCACGGGAACAACTGACTCATGGACGACTTCGTCTATGGCCCAAGCGACGCGCAGCTACGCGTGGCGGCCCTGTCCGCGATGAGCAGCGTGCTGGCGAGCGTGCCGCTCGTCAGCCAGTAGAGCGGGGGCGCGCGCAGCCTCAGTCTCGGCGACGCGGCCGGCGTCGGCGGACGAGCAGGGCGAGAGTCGCCAGCACGAGACCGCCGGCAAAGGCCGAAGGTCGGCCGCCGAAGGAGCAGGCCGGGACAATCAGAGGACCATTCGAGTAGCAGGTCGCGGGTAGGCAGAGATTGCCGGCGTCGGGGGCCGGACCGCAGGTCAGGGACTTGCACTCCAGGTTCCCGCCGCAGCTCGTGCCGTCGTTCTTGGTGGCCGAGCACGTCTTGGCCGAATCGCAGTAGAATTCGGGCTCGCAGGTGTTCTGTCCCAAGGGCGGTGGCTCGCAGGTCTGTCCGCTCGCAACCTTGCGCATGCAGGTCCCGTCGGCGCTGGAGGTCGCACCGATGCAGAGCCCGGAGACGCAATCGGCGACCGTTCGACAGGGGCCGCCGTTGCCGATCTGCGGCTCGATGGAGCTCGCGCAGATGGCCGGCAGCTCCGTGACGGGGTCGAGGGGCCAGTCCTCGCACTTGGTCGCCTCGATGGTTCGCAGGCACTCCTGCGCACGCTCCGGGTAGTAGATCGTGCGGCCGCGATTGACGCCGTCGGTAACGGCATCGACCGCCGACTTGAAGAGGTTCGCTATGCTCTGTTGGCAGCTTGCTTTGGTCTTCCCTTTCGTGTCCGACGGGGTGCAACAGGCGAAATTGCGATTGCACACCGCGCACGCGTACTCTTCCGCGAGCTTGTCGAGTTGGCCCGTGTACCCCGCATCCGGATCCGGGCCGCCGTCCTGGTAGGCGTCCACGGGCAAGGCCACGTCCGTGGCCGGCGCATCGATCACCCCGAGATCGACTACGTCTCTGCCGCCCACATCTTGGCCGAGGGGCAGGTCGGGCGGGGGCGTTGCATCGGGCAGCGACGGCACCTCGGCGACGGCAGCCTCCATGGCAGCGGACAGGTCGGGCGTCGCCGGACCGTCTGCGAGCGGCTCTGCGGCATCGCGGGCCTCGGCGCCGGCTTCGGGCGAGACCGGCGTGTCCGGTGGGCCCGAATCGGCGATCCTCGCGCCGGCGTCCGGATCGCTCCCGTTGCGCCAGCAAGTGTGGTCCACGGCGCAATGGTAGCCCTCGGGACACTGACCCGAGGCCGTGCAATGCAGATTGCCGTCGTGATACTTCGGCGAGAAACAGCTCGCGCACAGCACCGCGAGCGCCCACGCAAGGAGGATTCTAGCTTCCATCAGAACACCGTTTGCAGGGTGGCCCCGGCCGCACGCGGAGTGAGCGACGGCGTGATGACGAAGGACGTGGATGATTGCACACCGGCGCGCGCGCCCAGGACGTAGAAGACCGCACCGGCGGCCACGGCGGCCGCGCCGACGCCGAGGAAGACGCCGGACAGGACCTCGTCGCGCTGCCCGGCGCTTTCCTTCGACGGGTCGAACACGCCTCTCTGCTCGTCGAGCTTCGTCAGATCGTCGGCGGCCTGCTTGGCCAGCACGCCGAACACGATGCCGGCGCCCACCAGGGCCAGCCCGCCGGCCGCGGTCGCGATGCCGCCGATGCGCAAGCCCCGGCCGGGCCGTGGCGTTTCGCTGGCAGAGGGCTGCGCGACCAGGACGGGCGCGGGCACGACGGCGGGCGCGATACTTGGCGGAGCGCTCGCCGGGCTCGCTTGCACCGGTGGCGCGGCTGGGGCAGGGCTCTCCGCGGACTTCTCCGCGACGGGCTGGGGCGGAGCTTGCCGCTGCACTTCGAGCTGCCGTCTCATCTCGGCCATTTTGGCCTCGACCTCCGCGCGGTTCGTTGCCGTCGGCACCTTCGCGAGGTAGGTTCTGTAGAAACGCAAAGCCTCCGCAGGATGGTTCGCCAGTCGGTGGGCCTGGCCGAGATTGAAGAGCAGCGCGGGATCATCCTTGATCTTGTACGCGGCCATGTACTCGGCGATGGCCTCGTCGTACAGCCCCAGCTCGTAGGCTCGCGTACCCTTCATGTAGTGGTCGCGCGCGCTTTCGTGGTCGGCGCCAAGTGCCGCGCCAGAGGAAACAACAAGGAAAGCCGCGACTGTCAGGGCTTGCCGCATGTGCCCAGCGTAGCGAGGGGCCGGAAAAGGTCAAGGTGACGGTTGCCAAGCCGCGACAGCGTTGCCTCCGCGATCGAGTGGCTGCTTCGCCTGGCCCCAAGCGGCCAGAGGTAGCGCCCGGTTGGCCCCTGCCTTCGAACCGCCAGCCACGATGGCGCGCGCTCTTGGGTAACTGCTAGACTTGTGCCACGCCGTCTGCCTCGATGAAGTCCCGGCTCGCCAGCTACGAGGACATCCTGCGTTTTCCGGAGAACGTGATCGGCGAGATCGTCGACGGCGACTTGATCGTCTCGCCTCGACCGGCCTCGCGCCACGCCATGGCCAGCTCGGCGATCGGGGGCGAGTTGGCGGGGCCGTTTCACCGGGGACGCGGCGGCCCCGGCGGCTGGGTCATCCTCGATGAGCCCGAGCTCCACCTGGACGCACAGGTGCTGGTGCTCGACCTCGCAGGCTGGCGCCGGGAGCGCATGGCCACATGTCCAGACGTGGCCTACTTCTCCCTGGCACCAGACTGGGCGTGCGAGTTTCTCTCGCCCGTTACCGCTCTCATCGATCGGACCCGCAAGCAGAACATCTATCGCGAGCACGGCGTGTCCTGGTTGTGGTTTGTCGATCCATCTGCGCGCACGATCGAGGTTCTCAGCCGTGGTGAGCGCGGCTGGATGGTCGCCGATACGTTCGGCGGCGAAGGCGAGGCACGGATTCCGCCGTTCGACGCGGTGGTGTTCGACATCGGCGCGCTCTGGGACATCAACTCCCCGACTGGCCAGGCGCCCTGACTTGCAGCCAAGGCAGGGATCTGTGCGGCGTGGGCCGGCGATGAGATGCTGGTGCTCTTCCGCCTCGATCTTGGCCCTGGCGCGAGCGAAGGCGATCGGTTTGACGCTGAGACAGACGCTCCGGCCGTCTCGGCGGTCGCCATCCGTTCGATCTTGGGCGATCGTCGGCAATACCATCCCGCCCATCCCGGAAGACGATGGCCTCGCCCGCGCGCCTCGCCCGCAGCCGGAGCGGAGCCGGAGCGCGCAGGTTCACCCGAGTTCCACGAGTTGGAGGCCGACGACAACCGCCAAGGTCAGGTCTCAAGGAGTGCTAGAGCCGACTCGCGTAGTCGATCTTCATCTGGTCGTAGAGCCGCAGATCCGGCTGGGGGGTGAAGGTATTGCCCGACCAGGTGAAGAGCGCATGGCCGGTGTTCCAGAAGTCTTCCTTTTCCGGCTCCCAGTTGAAGGTGCCGATACCCCGGTTGCCGGGAACGCCGAAGACCACGTCGTTGATCTCGCGCTGCATGGGGCCGTACTCGGCGGCGATGAGCTTGAGGTCGGGGTAGGCGGCGGCCAGGGAGTTGAAGGTGTTGGTCCAGCCGGCCTTGGTGGTGGTGGGATTGTTGGGGTCGCCCTGGTAGCGCTGATAGCAGGACTCGCCGAAGACCTCGAAGGCGACCCCCTGCTTGGTGGCGTTGTCGATGAACCACTTGCTGGTGCTGAGCGCCGAGCCGGGAGTCTCCGTCGTCTTGTCGCCGCAGCGATCGATGTGCAGCGCGGTGAGGATGGCCGGGTCCACGTCCTTGACGCCCTTGACGCCGGCCTTGAGCAGCTTGCCCAGGTTGGTCCAGTTTGAGCTACTGCCCGTGACCCTGGCGCTGCCGGTGGGCTCGCCGTTGCTGTCGCATACGTGCATCAGCATGCCGGGGGTGATTTCGTTCCCGACCTGAACCATCTCGGGACGCGCAGAGCCGGCGATGAGCTTGGTGATCGAGTCCTTGGTGTACTCGTAGACAGCGTTGGCCAGCTCGTCGATGGTGCCGAGGCCCTGCCAGGCCACGGGGACGCACTGCTTGGACGGGTCCGCCCAGTTGTCGCTGTAGTGGAAGTCGACGAG
>JAFGPX010000162.1 GCA_016935975.1 Deltaproteobacteria bacterium | reverse complement strand
TCGGCTCAGTACAGCGACACCCACGATCCCGAGATCCACGAGGACGGCACCATCCTCGTCTTCGATAACGGTGGCTATTCCATGTCCATGTTCCCCGGTGGGACCACGTACCACTCGCGTGCGGTGGAATACAAGATCGACGAGAACGCGAAGACCGCGACGCTGGTGTGGGAGTTCCCGGGCAACTTCAACGTCGACGCCTGGTACAAGGACAAGTGGTACAACGCCTACTTCGGCGACGCCGATCGGCTGGCCAACGGCAACGTGCTCATCGCCGCCGGCTCGGTCAGCGCGAACGCCGGTGACGCTCGCGTCTTCGAGGTGATGAAGGCCGACGGCAAGGTCGTGTGGGAATTCAAGCTTCCCTCCTCCTTCGGTGTCTACCGCGCCCATCGCATCGTTCCGCCGCTGGTCAAGGCCCTCAGCCAATAGGCGCGATCCCCGGCTCGCCCCTGACCTGCGGCGACGCCACCGCCCGCCGTAGGTGCGCGAGACCGGCACCGGCGCGCTGCCGGTCTTTCCGAAGCTTCCCCCGGCCGCCGCCGGTCTCCCCGAGGCGCCCTGGGGCGCTCTGGGCTACTGCCCGGACGACGAATTCCGGCGGGCCGGTCGTGTTGCGATACGCGCTGACAGGGTGTCGACGGGCGGGGCCGCGCGCCGCCTGCGGCCACCTTGCCCTACCCCCTCGTCAGAAACGTCAGCGACGCCTGCGTCCACTCGATGAGCGGGTTCCACCAGACGCCGAAGAGCAAGAGCGCCGCCGAGAACGTGCCGAGCATGATCTGGTAGCTGACCCTCGGCCGCACCACCAGCTCGCCGGCGGGCGCCTCGATGAACATGGCCCGGATGATGCGCACGTAGTAGTAGAGCGAGATGGCCGTGTTCAACGCCGCAATCACAGCGAGGGTGACGTACCAAGCGCCGCCGTCCCCGGCGTAATGACTGAGCACGGCCACGAACAGGTACCACTTGCCCACGAAGCCGGCCAGCGGCGGCAGGCCGGTCAGGGAAAACAGGAAGACGGCGAAAGTCACGGCCAGCAGCGGATGCCGGCGCGAAAGACCGTTGCAGTCGGCGATCGTCTCCGAGCCCGTGGCCTGCGCGATGGCGATGACCGCGAGGAAGGCGCCGAGGTTCATCACCAGGTAGACGAGCATGTAGATCATCACGCTCTGCACGCCAAGTTGCGAAGCCGCGGCCAAGCCCATCAGGGCGTAGCCGGCGTGCGAGATCGACGAGTAGGCGAGCAGGCGCTTCAAGTTGTTCTGGTGGAGCGCGCTGAGATTGCCGAGCGTCATGGTGACCGCGGAGAGCACGCCGACCACCGCCGGCCAGGGCACGTCGGCAAGACCGCGCGCGAAGCCCTCGGGGCCGCCGCCGCTGGCCAGGAAGCTGTAGAAGACGCGCACGGCGAGCGCGAAGCCCGCCGCCTTGGGCCCGACGGAAAGGAAGGCCACGAACGGCGTGGGCGCGCCTTCGTACACGTCGGGACACCACATGTGCCAGGGCACGGCCGCGATCTTGTAGCCGATCCCGCACAGCACGAAGATCACCGCGACCATGAGCGCCACGCGCAGGCCGAGCTGGCCGCCCGCCGAGGCCGGCGCGGCCAGGCTCTCCAGGCGCACGCCGAGCGCGGTTAGATTCGTGCTGCCCACGAGCCCGTAGATGTACGACAGCCCGAAGAGCATGATGCCCGAGGCCACGCCGCCGTAGATCACGTACTTGAGCGACGCCTCGGCGGCGCGGCGGTCGCCCGGCTTGTAGCCGGCGATGGCGTAGCTCGGCAGCGACACCATCTCGATCGCGAGGTAGAGCATGAGCAGGTCGAGCGAGGTGGCCATGAGGAACATGCCGAGCACCACCGAAAGCAGAAGCGCGTAGAACACGCCGATGCGTGGCGAGGGGAACTCGTCCGAGCGCGCGGCGATGAGCACGGTCAGGGCGGCGGCTCCGAGGAACAGCCACTTCCAGAAAGTCGCGAACGGATCGCTGGCGATCATGCCGTTGAACATGGCGCGGCTCTCGACGGGCTGGAATGCCAGGAGGGCGGCCGCCACGCCGACGCATGCGAGCGCGGCCACGGTCAGGACGGCCACGCGATAGCGGCTCTGCTTCCGGACGAGGACGTCCAGCAGAAACAGCAGCAGGATCCCGGCGGTCAGCGCCAGCTCGGGCCGAAACCAGGAAGCGCTCGCGATGTTGAATTGGGTGATGGTCATGGTGGCCTTGGCGCCTGGCGATCACATCGGCCGTAGGCCGCTGACGAGCAGGGTGAGCGCGGGGTTGATGACGCCGAGCACGGCCTGCGGATAGAAGCCGAGCACGATGGCGATGGCGCCGAGCGGATAGAGCACCAGGCGCTCGCGCCACACCAGGTCGGGGTAGTCCTTGTAGACGGGATTGAGCTTGCCCAGGAAGGCGCGGTGAATGGCCCACAGGTAGTAGGCCGCGGTGATGATGACGGCGGTGGCCGAGATGATGGTGAAACCCAGGAACACGGGGAACGAGCCCACCAGCACCAGGAACTCGGACACGAAGCCGCACATGCCGGGCAACCCCAGCGAGGCGAAGAAGGCCAGGCCGGTGATGCCGGCGTATTCGGGCAAGGCCTGCGCCAGTCCGCCGAAGCGGCCGATCTCGCGGTGGTGGGCCCGGTCGTAGATCACGCCGGCGATGAGGAACAGCATGGGCGAGATGATGCCGTGGGAGAACATGTTGAACACGGCGCCCGAGATCCCGGTCGGGGTCATGGCCGACATGCCGAGCAGGGTGAAGCCCATGTGGCTGACCGACGAGTAGGCGATGAGCTTCTTGAGATCGCTCTGGGCCAGACACACGAAGGCGGCGTACACGATGTTGATCACGCCGAAAAGCGCCACCACCCAGGCCGCCCACTGCGTGGCGTCGGGCAGGAGCGGATAGTTGAAGCGCAGGATGCCGTAGGGGCCCATCTTCAGAAGGATGCCGGCCAGGATGACCGAAACCGGGGTCGGCGCCTCGACGTGCGCGTCCGGCAACCAGGTGTGGAACGGGAACATCGGGATCTTGATGGCGAAACCGATGAACAGCGCGATGAAGGCGATCTTGGAAAAGGCGAAGCCGAGCACGGCCGGCGAGCCCGCGAACACGCCCTCTTGGCCCTGTTTGGCCAGCTCGATCAGGTTGAAGGTGTGGCCGGCCGACATCGAGCCGTCGGCCAGCGGTGCCGCATGGCTGTTGTAGTAGATGCCGATGATGGCCAGGAGCATCAGCACCGAGCCGACGAGCGTGTAGAGGAAGAACTTGATGGCGGCGTATTCCTTGCGCGGTCCGCCCCAGATGCCGATGAGGAAGTACATCGGCAAGAGCATCACCTCCCAGAACACGTAGAACAGGAACATGTCCAAGGCGACGAAGGTGCCCATCATGCCGGTCTGCAGGAGCAACAGCATGCACATGTAGCCCGGCACCATGCGGACCGAGAAGTGCTGGGGGTGATGGCCGTCGTCATGCCCGTGCTCGACCATGCCCGCCATCCGCGCGTACTTGGCGCTACTCCACCAGGGCATGGAGGCGACGAAGGCCACGAACGAGATGAGCCCGGTCAGAAGCACCATCGATATCGACAAGCCGTCGACGCCCACCAGGTACTCGATGTTGAAACCCTTGATCCACGTGAAGTGCTGCACGAGCTGCACGCCGGATTGGGACGGATCGAACCACACCCAGGCCAGCACCGAGCAGAAGAAGGACAGACCGCTGGCTATCAGGCCCGTGCTGCGCGCCAGCTCGTCGAGCGCGCGCCGGGAGAAGCCCAGAAAATAGCGGGTCGCCATCAGGATGAGAATCACCGCCAGGCCGATGAGCGGGAAAAAGGTGGCCCAGGAGAGGACGTTCTGTTGACTGATCATGAGCGCATTACCCCGGTCGTCGTCACTTGAGGAGGAAGTTCAAAAACACGATGGCGATGGCCCCGGCCAGGGCACCGTAGAGATAGGTCTGGATGCGGCCGGTCTGTAGCCGGCGCAGCCCGCGCCCCGCGGCCAGGGTCGCCCCAGCCACCAGGTTGACGGCGCCGTCGACGATGTAGCGATCGATGGCGCCGTCCAGCTCGGCCGCCACGCGCGCGATGGCGCCAGCCAGGTTCACCAGGCCGTCGATGATGTACTTGTCGAACCACGAGCACAGCCGCGCGAACCCCACCGAGCCGCGCAGGATGGTCGCCTGATAGATCTCGTCGACGTAGTACTTGTTGTAGACCACGGTCCACGCTCGCTTCCAGCGCAGAAGCAAGCGCGCCGGCACCTGGCTCCTGCCGTCCTTGTAGAGGGCCCGCGCGGCTACCCAGCCGATCACGCCGACCGAAACGCCGATGAGCTGGAACAGGTACTCGGTGGCGTGCGACTTCTCGGCGAAGTGCACGATGGCCGGCAAGGCCGGCTCGAGCCAGTGCTCGAGCAGCGGCGCATGTCCCGTCCAGGCGTAGGGAATGCCGATCACCGCCGCCAGCACCGCGCCCGTGGCCAAGGCGACGAGCACCAGCGTGATGGAAAGAGGCGACTCCTTGGGCAAGTGGCGGTGGCCGTGGCCCCGGTATTCGCCCGAGAACGTCATGTAGTAGCTGCGGAACATGTAGAACGACGTTCCCGTGGCCGCCACGATGCCGATCAAGTAGATGAGCTGCCCCAGATACGGCATAGGCATGCCCAGGAACTTCAGCCCCTCCTGCGTGAAGGCCTTCCACAGGATCTCGTCCTTGGAATAGAAACCGCTGGCCCACGGGAACCCGGCGATGGCGAAGCACGCGACGAGGTAGGTCCACCGGGTGATCGGCATCGGCTTGCCGAGCCCGCCCATCTTGCGCATGTCCTGCTCGTGGTGGCAGGCGAGAATGACCGAGCCGGAGCAGAGGAAGAGCGTGGCCTTGAAGAAGGCGTGCGTGAGCAGGTGGTAGGCGCCGGCCCAGTACGCGCCCACGCCCACGCCGATGAACATGAAGCCGAGCTGCGAGACCGTGGAGTAGGCCAGCACCTTCTTGATGTCGTACTGGAAGAAGCCGATCGAGGCGGCGAAGAGCGCGGTGAGCGCGCCGATGAGGGCGACCCAGCCCATGGCCGTGGCCGACAGCGCGAAGAGAAAATTGAGCCGAGCCACCATGTACACGCCGGCCGTCACCATGGTGGCGGCGTGGATCAAGGCCGATACCGGCGTGGGACCGGCCATGGCGTCGGGCAACCAGACGTGCAGCGGCAACTGCGCGCTCTTGCCCATGGCCCCGACGAAAAGCAGGATGCCAATCACGCCCAGGATGCCGAAGCCGAACATCTTCTGCGCCTTCAGCTTCTCGGCCACGCCCGTGTCCGTGTTGACGATCTGGTCGCGCAGCAGTCGGAAGTTGAGGGTGGGACCAATCTCGACGTGTGGCACCCCTTGCCCTTCGCCACGCGCCGCCGCAACGTACGCGGCCGCGTGCGCGTCGGTCTCGACGTACTTGGTCTTGCCGTCGGGGGCCTGCTGCCAAGCCCCGCCGAGCGCCCAGAAAAGCAAGAACACGCCCACCACGAAGCCGAAGTCGCCGAAGCGGTTGGTGATGAAGGCCTTCATGCCGGCCGCGGCCTTCTGTGGATCCGTGTACCAGAAGGCGATGAGCAGGTAGCTGCAGAGGCCCACGCCCTCCCAACCGAAGAACATGAGCACGAAGTTGTCGCCCATCACGAGCAGCAGCATCGAGAAGACGAACAGGTTCATATAGGCGAAGAAGCGCCAATACGACGGCTCGTCGGCCATGTAGCCGATGGAGAACACGTGGATGAGCGCGCTGATGAAGGTGACGGCGAGGGCCATCATCATGCTCAGAGGATCCAGGGCGAACCCGAGATCCACCGAGACCTTGCCGGCCGTAAACGCGTTCCACACGGTGTTCTGCAGGAAGCGGTGCTCGGGCGGCAGCCCCCACATCTGCACGAAGGCGATGCAGGCGACGACGAAGGAGAGCGCCACCGTGCCGACGCCAATGACGTGGACCAGGCCCTTGCCGAAGCGACGCTGCAGGCGCGCGCCCATGGTGGCGTTGATGACCGCGCCCACGAGCGGCAAGAACGGGATGAGCCACAGGTAGCCTGCGGCGTGGGTCGGCAGCGGGCCCGTGGCGTGTGCGGCTGCTTGCAGCGTGTGTTCCATGGTGAGTCCCGCCGCCCTATTCCTTGAGCGTCGTGGCTTGCGACGTGTCGATGTTGCGCACCATCTGGTAGATGGCCAGGATGATGGCCAGGCCCACGGCGGCTTCGGCCGCGGCCAGCACGATGACGAACAGACCGAAGACCTGGCCCGAGATGCCGCCCGCCACGTAACGGCCGAAGGCCACCAGATTCAAGTTGGCCGCGTTCAGAATCAACTCGATGCCCATGAGCACGGCCACGGCGTTGCGGCGGGTGACCACGGCCAGGACGCCGAAGCCGAAGAGCAAGGCGGAGACGACCAGGAAGTGACTGAGCGTGAGATGCGGCATGGTGTCTACTGCCTCTCCATCACGAGTCCGACTTGACTTCCTTGCGAGCGATGACGATGGCGCCGACCAGGGTGGCGACCAGCAGCACCGACGCGATCTCGAAGGGCAGAAGCCACGTGCCCAGAAGCCCGTCGCCCAGCGCCACGGTGGTGTTGGCCACCGGCTCCTTGCTCGTCAGCCGCCACGGAGCCCACAGGGCCACGAACGAAAGCAGGGTGGAAACCACGAAGAAGATGAGGTAGCCGCCAACCAGCCCCACGCTGCGATTCGAGACGCTGATCTCCTGGATTTGGCTCGTGAGCATGATAGCGAAGAGGATGAGCACCAGCACCCCGCCGATGTAGACCAGAAGCTGCGTGATGGCCACGAAGTCCGCGGAGAGCATGACGTAGAGCCCGCCCACGCCGACCAGACACGACAGCAGGCCCATGGCGCTCCAGAAGATGTTGCGCGATAGGGCCACGGACGCCGCGCCGATCAGGGTGGCCAGGGCGAGAAAAACGAAGATGGCGAACTGGGTGTTCATCCCCTAGGGCTTCCTTTCTTCGGGCAAGAAGCTCGGCCGCTCGATCCAAGAGGCGGCGGCCAGGCACCGGCGCAGGATCTCGCCGACCGGCGCGCGCGGGGCGTCCTGGCCCTTGACCGGCCGATAGAAAGGCACCGGCTTGGCGGGATCGGGCACCCAACGAAACACCAGGCTATCGACATGTTTGCGGGTCGCCTCGAATTCGCGCGTGTGCGCAATGGCGCCGGTCGGACAAGGCTCGACGCACAGACCGCAGAACATGCACTTGCCGACGTCGATGTCGAACTGGGTGATGACCCGTTGCTTGGGATTCCCCGGATCCTTGTCGGTCGAGATCTTGATGACGCCGATGGGACAGGCGCGCTCGCAAGCCATGCAGCCCGTGCACACCGCCGTGTCCACCTCGAGAATGCCGCGGTAGCGCGGAGGCAGCGTGTCCGCCACGCGCTTCTCGACGCGGTCGGGGTACTGCACCGTGATCGGCCGGCGCAGCATGTACGACAGCGTGACCGACAGGCCTTCCCAAAACGTCGTGACGACGTCCGTGATGTGCCCGAAGTATGCGCGGATTCCTTGCGCCATGGTCCATCACCAATTGCCGAGATCCACGCGGTGGCCCGCGACCTTGCTGATGTTCCGCCGGGTGGCGACGGCGAACTTTGCGAGCACGAAGAGCGCGAGCGCCGTCAGCGCGTAGCCGGTGAAGGCAACCCCCGCCGGCGGCACCAGGAGCTGCCAGACCAGGGTCACGACGAAGCACAGGAAGGCCCCCGGCACCAGGTACTTCCAACACAGGCTCATCATCTGATCCACGCGCACGCGCGGCAGGGTCCAGCGCAGCCAGATGAAGACGAAGACCAGCGCCCAGGTCTTGACGACGAACATCAGCATGGACAGAAGCTGCAACCCGAACCACCCCGGCGCGGGCAGAAGGCCAGTGCCGAGCAAGCGCGCGTAGTCTTCCGCGCCGTAGCCCGGCACCTGCCAGCCGCCGAGAAACAGGGTCACGGCGAGGCCGGCCATGATCCACATGTTGGCCCACTCGACCATGAGGAAGATGGCCAGACGGAATCCCGAGTACTCGGCGTGGTAGCCCGCCACCAGCTCGGACTCGGCCTCGGGCAGATCGAAGGGCGTGCGGTTGCCCTCGGCGAGCGAGGCGGTCACCGCGATGAAGAACGCCACGAAAGCCGCCGGATTCTGGAACACGAACCATTGCCAAGGCCAGCCGCCCTGGGCGCGCACGATGCCTTGCATGGACAGGGTTCCCGCCATGAGCACCGGCACCATCATGGCGATGCCGGCCGGAATCTCGTACGACATCACCTGCGCGGCGCCGCGGATGCCGCCGAAGAGCGCCCACTTGGAATTCGACGCCCAGCCCGACACCAAGATCCCCACGACCACGAACGCGCTGGCCGCGGCCACGTAGAACACGCCAACGTTCATGTCGGTCACCACCGTGGCCTCGCCGAAAGGCAGCACCACGAAGGGCAGGAGCAGACCGACCATCGAGAAGTAGGGCGCGGCGCGGAAGAGCAGATGGTCGGCCTCCGCCGGAATCGTGTCCTCCTTGAGGATCATCTTCACCGCGTCGGCGACCCAGGACAGAAAGCCGGCCGCGCCCGGGCGGTTCGGGCCGATGCGGCTCTGCATGCGGCCGGCCACGCGGCGCTCGACCCAGGTGGACACGCCGCCGAAGACCGCGGTGTAGTTGACGGCGATGAACGCGACCAAGAGCAGGAACGCCGTGTACACGATGTAGCGGTATGGCGAGCCGGCCAGATCGTAGCCCAGCCATTGCTCGGCCATGGCGTCGAGGCGCTCCGGCGTGTTGAGCGGGAAGACGGCCAGGGCCGCGACGTAGAGCCCGAGCGGCAGGCCGAAGGCCATGAACAGAGTGGCCAAGATGGCCAGCCTCGGGTAGCGCCGGCTAAGCGAGGTCGAGTCGAGTCCGAGCGTGATTCTCACCGGTCAATCTCCGGAGCGACGATGTCCAGGGAAGCGATGATGGCGATGAGATCGGCCACCATGATGCCGCGCGAAAGCTCCTCGATGATGCCCATGGCCAGGAAACTGCCCGTGCGCACGCGCAGGCGGTACGCCTTCTCCGAGCCGTCGGAGACCACGTAGTACAGCATCTCGCCGCGCGCGGATTCCACGCGACCCACGGCCTCGCCCGCATCGGGCTTCGGCTTGCGCGCCACCTTGGCCATGATCTCGCCCTCGGGCAGCTTGGCCAGGGCCTGGCGAATGATCTTCGAAGACTCCAGCATCTCCTGCACGCGCACGTAGTAGCGATCCCAGCAATCCCCGACCGTGCCGAAGCGGCCGGTGCCGACGGGGATGTCGAAGGCGAAGTCGGGATAGGCCCCGTACGACAGGTCGCGCCGGATATCCCATTGAACGCCCGAGCCGCGCAGGTTGGGTCCGACCAGACCATAGTCGACGGCCTGCTCGCGCGTGATGACGCCGACATTGGCCAGGCGATCGACGTAGATCTGGTTGAACGAGATCAGGCGATCCCATTCCTGGATGTAGCTGTCGAGGTGATCGAGGAAGCGCAGCACCTTGTCGGACCAGCCGGCCGGCGCGTCGAAGGACACGCCGCCGATGCGGTGGTAGTTGAACGTCAGCCGCGCCCCGCACAGCTCCTCGATCAAGTCGTTGACCGATTCGCGCTCGCGCAAACCGTGGGTCAGCGGCGTGGCGGCGCCGATATCCGTGGCCATGGTGCCGACCGCGATGAAATGGCTCGAGATGCGGCAAAGCTCGCCCGCGATGGCGCGCAAGTACTGGGCCCGGGGCGGCGCCTCGATGCCCAACAGTCTCTCGACGGCCAGCGCATAGCCCTCGTTCGCGAACATCGCCGCCACATAGTCGATGCGGTCGGTGAACGGCATGTACCCCGGGTAGGTCACCATCTCGCCGATCTTCTCGAGCCCCCGGTGCAGGTAGCCCACCTCCGGCACCGAGCGCCGGATGATCTCGCCCGTGGTCTGCGTGACGAAATTGATGACCCCGTGCGTGGAGGGATGCTGGGGCCCGAAGTTGACGACGATCTCTTCGTCCGACGTCTCCGTCCGGCGGAGAATCTGGCGCTCGATCTTCATATCGATTGCCATGTCTTACTCTTTCTTCTCCGGGACAGAGGAGGGCGCGGGGGGGGAGGGAGAGGGCGCCGAGGCTGACGCAGGAGCGATCGTCGCTGGGGCCGCCGCCGGGGCAGGCGCTGGTGCCGCCGCCGGGGCCGTCGAGGGCGCGAGCGAAGCGAGCGGGGCGGGTCGGGGTGGTGTAGGTCCCGAAGCTCCCGAAGGGAGGGCCGCCGCCGCTTCCGGCTTCGCTTCCGGTGCCGCCGCAGGCACGACAACCGCGGCGGTCGCCGCGATCTCCTTGCGCTTCTCCTCGGTCCGCTTCGTCAATTGCACCAGCGGATTCGGCCGCACGTTCTCGATGCCGTGGTATCCCCCGGCTTCCTGGTAGTCCTTGCGCAGCGGATGGCCGACCCAGTCGTCCGGCAGCATGATGCGCCGGAGATCCGAGTGCCCGATGAACTCCACCCCGAACAGATCGTAAACCTCGCGCTCGAGCCAGCTCGCCGCCTTCCACACCCCCTCGACCGTGGCCACGGCCGGCTTGTCGCGGTCGCTCTCGACCTTCAGCACCACCCCGTGCCGGCGCGCCAGCGAATACAAATGATAAACGACCTCGATCACCTTGCGCGCCGGCCAATCGACCGCGGTGATGTCTTGGCAATAGTCGAACTGCAATCCCGCCGTGCCCTTGAGGAACCGGCAGATCTCCACGATCTTCTCGCCCTTGACCACGACGAAGCGGTCGCCCTTGGTCTCGGACAAGGCCCCCACGGCCTCGCCGAACTTCTCCTTGAGCTGGGCGCAGATTTCTTCTTGGGTCATGGGGTGCGGGCTTTCGGGTCTTCGACCATCATCGGCGTATTGGGATCGATGCGTCCCGGCCGCATTCTCGTCTTCCAGCGCTCGCACATGATGATGTCCTGGATACGCAAGAGACCCTCGGTCAACGCCTCGGGACGAGGCGGACAGCCCGGCACGTACACATCCACGGGAATGATCTTGTCCACGCCCTTGCACACGGAATACGACATCTGAAACAGACCGCCGCAGTTCGCGCACGAGCCCATCGACAGGACGTACTTGGGCTCGGCCATCTGGTCGTAGAGCAGCTTGGTGCGCACCGCCATCTTGTAGGTGAGCGTGCCGGCCACGATCATCAGATCCGCCTGGCGCGGGCTGGCGCGGAAGATCGCCGCGAAGCGGTCCAGGTCGGCGCGCGGGCCGCCGGTCTGCATCAGCTCGATCCCGCAACACGCCAGCCCGAACAGCAGGTAGTGGATCGAGTTCTTGCGAGCCACATTGATGGCGTCGTCGATCAGGCTGGTGTTGGTGAACAGCACGCCCGCTCCAGGCTCGCCAAGCAATGGCCTCGGCTGTGTCATGGGCAGAGCCTCAAACCCCAGGCCTTGCCGTCGGCGCGACGAGGCCCGATCGATCGGTCTTGCGGGGCGACTCCGACAACTTCTTGATCCATTCGAGATCGCCGTGCCCCCAGGCCCAAGCCAGCCCGACCAGCAGCACGACGGTGAAGAGAATCAGCTCGACGAACGCGACGAAGCCTAGCCCTTTCTCGATCCAAGCGGCGTACACCACGACAACCGGAAAGGTCAGCGCGATGTCCACCTCGAAGACGATGAAGACCAGGGCGATGAGGTAGAAGCGTGGATTGAAGTTGTACCAGGCCGAGCCGACGGGACGCTCGCCGCACTCGTAGATCGACAGCTTGTCGTCGTTCGGGAAGCGCGGCCGCAGCAGGCGCCCCACCATGAGCACGACCAGGGCAAACAGGACGGCCATGACCGCGAAAGCAAGCACTGCGGCGAATTGGTAGCCCATGACAACCTTCTGTGTCCGGCCAGCCGAGGTTGGCAGGAGGCCCTGATCTAGACGGTGGCACCCCGAAAATCAAGTGGCCCAAAGGGCCACCGCCGCCACGGGAGCCCCCGGCGGCCGCATCCAGACGCGGCGCCCGCGCTATCGCGCGACGAAAGTCCGAACCCGCGCTATGCTAGCCGCCATGAGCGAACCCGAGCGGACCAGCTCGTCCGAGATACCGACGAATCTCAGCGGCGAGCTCCCCGCGGCCAAGCCCTTGTTTGGCAACGAGGCCATCGCGCCGTACTTCTTCGTCGTCCTCTTCATCCTCGCCATCCTGGCCGTCGGCTACGTGCTTCTGCCCTTCCTGGGCGACATCGTCATCGCCTTCTTGTTCGTCATCCTGCTGACCCCCATGTACGCTCGACTCTCCCGCCTGCTCGGCAACCGGCAGGTGCTGGCCTCGGCGCTCCTTGTGATTGGGTTGGTCGTGGTCAGCGCCATCCCCATCTTTCTCATCGCTTCGGCACTGTTCAGCGATATCGCCGAGGCCTCGCGCTCGTGGAGCGCCGACGGGCGCTCGTTGACCCTACGGGCCATCGCCGGCCGCGACGGCGCCATCATGGACGCCATCTCGCGCGTGGCCGCGAGCATCGGCATCACCGTGGCGCCCGAGTGGGTCGAGCAGGCCCTCCTCGATACCGGCCGCAGCCTGACGCAGTATCTCGCCAAGCAGGCCAACGCCTTCTTGGGCAGCCTTTTCTCCACGACGCTGCACACCATCGTCGTTCTCCTTGCGGTCTTCTACCTCTTGGTCTGGGGCGACCGCCTGCGCACATTCCTCTACCGGCTGTCGCCGCTCAAGCACGACGAGGACCAGATCTTCATCTCGAAGCTCGGCGAGGTGGGTCGCGCCATTCTGGTGGGCGCCGGCACCAGCAGCGTGCTGCAGGGACTCGTGGCCGGCATCGCCTGGGTCGTCGTGGGGCTGCCCTCGCCGGTGCTGTGGGGCATCGTCATGGCCATCGCCGCCTTCCTGCCCCTGGTCGGCGTCGCCGCGGTCATCATTCCCGCCACCATCTACTTGTGGATCGAGGGCCGGCCGCTGGCGGCCGTCGTCTTCCTGATCTTCTGCATGGGCCAGTCGTATCTCTTCGAGTACGGGCTCAAGCCGCGCCTCATGGGCTCGTCGATGCGCATGAACAGCCTGCTCGTCTTCCTGAGCCTGCTCGGCGGTATCATGGGCTTCGGCGTACGCGGCCTGATCTACGGGCCGCTCATCATGACTCTCTTTCTCGCTCTGGTGCAGCTCTACCAGAACCGCTATCAGCAACATATCGCCCAGCGGCTGGCACCAGACATACTCACAGGTCCCGACAAGCCGAAGGGCTGACCGCGCGGCCCCTACGCCCGGCGCGCGGCGGTGATACGGTGATACAATGGGCGCAACAGAAGGTTGAACGTGGCGTCGCTCAAGGTCATCTGCCCCAAGTGCCTCAAAGGACAGCAGGTCGTCGTAGACATCCCGCCGGAAGGACTCGATCACGTTTGCGTGTTGTGCAAGACCTCGTTTCGAATCAGACCGCCGGCCCGCTCTTCCTCCGACGACCTGCCGGCGCCACGCGAGGCGGTGCCCCGGCCAAGTGACCTGCCCGCACCGCGCGAGGCGGTGCCGCATCCCTTGGATCTGCCCGCGCCCCGCGAAGCCATCCCCCACCCCGGGGATCTGCCCGCGCCCCGCGAGACCGTTCCTCGGCCGGAAGACCTGCCCATCGACCGCAATGCCGTTCCCCGCCCCGGCGACCTGCCCGTCGATCGCCATGCCGTTCCCCGGCCTGGCGACTTGCCCATCGACCGCGACGCCGTTCCCCGCCCCGGCGACTTGCCCGTCGACCGTCTCGCGCTGGGGCAACCGAGCGGGCCGCCCGCGTTGTCGTTTCCGCCGCCACGGGAGCGCCCAGCGACCAAGACCCCGCCTCTCGGTTTGTCCTTGGATCTGCCTCCTCCGCCCGAGCCGCCGGCCGGCAGTCCATCGCTCACCCTGGGCGATCCGCTGGCAGAGGCCCCGAGGCCAGGCTCGTTGAACCTCGGACCGCCTCCGGTTCCTCCCGCGCCGGCCAAGATGCCCCCGCCGCTCCCCAGAAGCCCGTCGCGTTTCGAGACCAAGCCGATCGAGTCCAAGCGGCCGGCTTCCCCGGCCCCGAAACCGCCGGCCGCGCCCACCGGGATCGACGCCACCCTGCCTTCGCTCTTCTCCGTCGGCCCCGCTCCCGCCGGCGCCCCCCCACCCGTCCCTCCCCCGCCGGCGGCCAAGCCGAGCCCGCCGTCCAAGCCGATCCTGGCGCCCCTGGTGCCGGAGCCCACGGAGCCGCCCCCAAGCGACGCGCCCGCCGCATCCGGCCTGGCCGCCGCGGCGCCGCCTCGGCCAGCCGGCGCCGCCCCGGACGCCGCCAAGGACAGCCTCGACCTCGGCTTCAGTTTGGAATTCGAAAGCAGCCCGCGAACCTCGTCGGGCTCTTCCCCCGTCGCCATTCCCTTCCCCTCCGCGCGCGTGGCCAGCGAGGGGATGGCCGACGCCGCCGCCGAGCACATGGGCGAGGTTCCGCTCCTGGCCCCTCCCAGCGTCCGCACCGCCACCGCCGGGCGCGCGCTGCGTCCCATAGCCAAGAAGTCGGGTTTTCCCCGCTGGGTGTTCTTCGCCGGCGGCGGCGTGCTGGTGGCCGCGGCCGGCGCGGCCGTCGCGATGGTCCTACTGCGTGCCGCGCCCAACCCGGACAACGTCCTCAAGCCCTTCCTGCCCGAGCTGGCCAAGGACAACCTGGCGGCATACCAGAACGCGGCCGGCGAGCTCACCAAGATCGCGGCCGAGTACAAGGAGAGCGGCGCGCATCTTCGCCTCAAGGCCGCGGAGCTGCTGCTTCTTGCCCATGCGGCCCATGGGGGCGCGCCCAACGACGTGACGGCGGGCGAACAAGCCGCGGCCGCCGCGGCCGAGCAGCCCAAGCTCGCTGCCGCGCGAAGCCGCGTGCGCGCCTTGGTGGCCATCGCCAACAACAAGCCGAGCGAAGCCGACAAGTTGCTTGCCGATCGCGCGGCCCCGGAAAGCCAGCTCGTTCTCGGGCTGGCTCGTCTGAGAGAGGACAATCTGGCCGCCGCCGTGACGCCGCTGCGAGCCTTCGTGGGGGCTCGGCCCGACGACATGCTCGGCCACTACCTGCTGGGCCGGGCGCTCGGCAAAGGCCCCGAAGCGCGCAAGCAGTTCGACCTTGTGCTGGCCAAGAACCCCGCCCACGGTGGGGCGCAGATCGGCCTGGCCGGAAGCGAGCAAACCCCGGAGAAGCGCCTGGCGGCGGCGCAGGCCCTCGTCGACAAGAAACTCGCCGGCGCCGGGCCGGCCGAGCTCGCCAGCCTGCACTTGCTCGTTGGCCAGTCGCACCTGGCGCTGGGGCGCACGCCCGAGGCCATCGACGCTTTCCAGAAGGCGATCGCGCGCGACAAGCGCTTCACGCCAGCCTACCTCGCGCTGGGCGAGGCCCTGCTTTACGACGGCAAGTATGCTCAGGCCCTCGAACGGCTCCGAGCGGCAGGCCCCACGCTCAGCGCCAAACCGGAGGGCAAGTTCGCCCTTGGCGGCGCTCTCATCGCCACCGGCGACGCCAAGCGAGGGCTCGGCCTGGTCGGCGCCGCGGCCAAGCTGCGCCCCGACGACCCGCGCGGGCCTTTCTGGACGGCCGTGGCCGCCGCCTCGAGCCAGCCGCCGGATCTCGCCGCCGGCGAACAAGGCTACCGGGAGGCGCTCAAGAAGGATCCGAAGTTCCTGCCCTCCTCACTCAAGCTGGCGGCGCTCCTGCAACAGCAGGAGAAGGCACAGGATTCGCTCGCCGTACTACGCGCCGCGGAGGAAGCCGGAGCGCCACCCCCGGTGCTACAGCTCGCGTGGGGCGACGCCCTGATCGTGGCCGGCGAGCCAGGGAAGGCGCAGGAGGTCTTCGAAAGAGCCCTCGACGGCAATCCCAAATCGGTGGCCGCGCGCCTCGGCATCGCCGCCGCGCTGCAGGCGCAGGACAAACTGGAAGAGGCCAAGGTGTCTCTCGAACGCACCCTCAAGGACTTCCCGGAAACCCTGGGGTTGCGCGAGCGACTGGCCGAGGTCTGCCTGCGACTTGGGCAGAAGGCCGAAGCCCTCGCCCACTACCAAGCCGAGATCCAGGCCGGCCACCCCAGCGTTCCTATCCGGCTGGCAGTCGCCCGGCTCGCCCTCGACATGGACAAGGTCGCGCTCGCCCAGAGCGAGGTCAAGAAGGTGTTCGACCAGTCTCCGCGCAATGCCGAGGCGGCCTACTACATGGCGCGCATCCACGAATCGCGCGGCGAGAACGGGCAAGCGCTGACCGAGTATCGCCGGGCCACGAGCTGGGGCAACACGCCGCCCTACGCCCTGGCCTATGGCAAGTTGCTGGACAAGCTGGGCAAGCAGAACGAGGCCCTGGCTTCCCTGGCGAACGCGGTGTCGCTGGCGGAGGGGCGCATGGCTCGCGGCCGCATCTACTTCCGCGCCGGCGACATGGAGAGCGCCTTGGCCGACTTCCAGGCCGCCGCCAAGATGCTTCCCAAGGACGCCGAGCCCCTGGTCCTGCAAGGGCTCTGCCACGACAAGCAAGGCGATGCCAAGAAAGCCGATGCATCCTGGCGCGCCGCCTTGAAGATCGATCCCGATGCGCCCGAGCCGCACTACCGTCTCGGCCGCACCGAAATGGATCGGGCCAAGCCGAAGACCGCCATCGAGCACTTTCGCAAGGCGATGGCCAAGGCCCCCGAGAAGACGCCCTGGCTGCCCGACCTTCATTTCCAGCTGGCCCAGGCCGAGTTGCTCACCGGGGCCAAGTCGGCCGCGTTGGCCAGTTTCAAGAAGTACCTCGAGATCGCGCCGGCCAGGGCGCCGGCGCGCCCCGAGGCGGCGCAACAGGTGACCAGACTGGGCGGCCGGAGCAGCGGCGAACGGGAGAAGTTCGGCAACGAGAACCTGCGCCGCAAGAGATAGCCCCGGACGGTCGTCCGCCGCGTCGGGTGCTATAAGACCTTGCGATGCCCACCGTCTACCTCGAAACCTACGGCTGCCAGATGAACGTGGCCGACAGCGAGATGGTGCTCGGGCTGCTTGGCAAGGCGGGCTATGCGCGGACCCTGGATCCCGCCCTGGCTGACGTCATTCTCATCAACACCTGTGCGGTGCGCGAACGGGCCGTGGAGCGGGTGCGAGGCCGCGCCAGCAGTCTGGCCCGCTACAAGGCCAACGGCCGGCACGTGCTCCTGGGCATCACCGGGTGCATGGCCGAGCACCTGCGCCACGAGGTGCGGCAGCAGGCGCCCTACGTGGATCTGGTGGTCGGGCCCGACGGCTATCGGCGGCTGCCGGGACACATCGAGCGCGCTCGTCTCGGCGAGCCCGTGGAAGACATCGCTCTCGACGCCCACGAAACCTACGCGGGCCTCGATGCCTTGCCCACCCTGGGCAGCGGCGTGATCGGCCACGTAGCCGTCCAGCGCGGCTGCGACCGCTTCTGCAGTTTCTGTGTCGTGCCCTTCACCCGCGGCCGGGAGCGCGCCACCGCTCCCGCCGAGGTCGTGCGCCAGGTGGCCGCCCTGGCGGCAAGCGGGGCGCGCGAGGTGCAACTCCTCGGGCAAACCGTCAACTCCTACCGTTTCCGCGAGAGCGGCCACGAGGTCGGCTTCGCCGATCTCCTGCGCCAGGTGGCCGCGGTGGACGGCATCGAGCGCATTCGCTTCGTGTCGCCCTATCCTCTCGATTTCACGGGCGAGGTCATCGCCGCCATGGTCGAGCTGCCCAAGGTGTGTCGGCACGTGCACCTGCCCTTGCAGTCGGCGTCGGATGCGGTACTCCAGCGCATGCAGCGTGGCTACAGCTTTGGCGAGTATCGCGCTCTCGTGGCGCGGCTGCGCGCGGCCATGCCCGAGATCGCCATCACCACCGATCTCCTCGTCGGTTTCTGCGGCGAGAGCGACGCGGATTTCGCCGAGACGCTGGCCGCGCTGGGCGAGCTGCGCTTCGACAACGCCTTCATGTTCGCCTACTCGCAGCGTCGGGGAACGCCGGCAGCGCGCCATCTGCCCGACGACGTGCCGGCCGAGGCGAAACAACAGCGCCTAGCGCACGTCATCGAGGCCCAGCGCCGGATCACCGCCGACCTGTACCGCGCCCAGGTCGGCCGCCGCGAACGCGTGCTGTGCGAATCGCCCTCGCACCGATCCGCCGCGGAGCTGCTCGGCCGCACCGACGCCTTTCGCCCGGTCATCGTGGCCCAAGGCGCGGGCGTGGCCGTAGGCCGCATGGTCGACGTGGTCATCGAACGCAGTGGGCCTGGAACCCTCCACGCCCGGGCCACCGCGCGAGAGCTTGCGCCATGAAGGACCCCAGACCCGTCGCCGTGAGCTTCGTCTGCATGGGCAACATCTGCCGCTCGCCCACGGCCGAGGCGGTGATGCGCCATCTGGTGCGCGAGGCCGGCCTGGACGACAAGATCGTGGTGGACAGCGCGGGCACCGGGACCTGGCACGTCGGTGAAGAGCGCGATCGCCGCAGCCGCGCGGTGGCCAAGCGGCGGGGCATGCCCATCACCGGCGAGGCTCGCCAGTTTCTGCGTGCGGACTTCGAGCGGTTCGATCTGGTGCTCGCCCTCGATGAGGACAACCTGCGCGACCTGCAAAGGCTGGCGCCGAACGACGAGGCGCGCGCCAAGATCCGCCTCTTGCGCAGCTTCGAGCCCGGCGCCGCGCCCGGGTCCGAGGTTCCCGATCCCTACTACGGCGGCCCCGAGGATTTCGAGAGGGTCTTCGACATCTGCCTGGCGTCGTGTCGCGGCCTGCTCGATCACCTGCGCAAGACGTACCGACTGGAGACATGACCCGCGACGCCCTGCTGGCCGCCGTCGAGGCCGCGCTGGGGAGCGCGGTCGCGACCTGGAATCCGGTGGCGGGCGGGGACATCAATGCCGCGCACGAGGCGCGCCTGGCGGACGGCCGCATGGTCTTCGTCAAGAGCAACCCCGGCGCGCCCGCGGGCATGTTCGCCGCCGAGGCCCGGGGCCTGGACTGGCTGGCCGAGGCGCGCGCCCTGCGCGTGCCGGCCGTGCTGGCCGAGGGGCCGGATTTCCTCGTGCTGGAACACATCGCGCCCGGACGCCGCGGCCCCGCCTTCGACGAGACGCTCGGGCGCGGCCTAGCCGCGCTTCATCGCAGCGGCGCTCCCGGCTTCGGACTCGACCACGACAACTTCATCGGTCGCTTGCCGCAAGCCAATGCGCCACTCGGCTCCTGGGCCGACTTCTACCGGCAGCGACGCCTGCTCCCCCAGCTACGCATGGCCGTCGACGGAGGCCGGGCCAGCCCCGCCATGCGGCGCGGGTTCGACCGACTCCTGCCGCGCCTGGAGGACATCGTCGGCCCGCCCGAACCGCCCGCCCGCCTGCACGGCGACCTGTGGGGCGGCAACGCCATGGCGGACGAACGAGGGCAACCGTGCCTGATCGATCCCGCGGTCTACGGCGGCCACCGGGAAGTCGACCTGGGCATGATGCGCCTGTTCGGAGGCTTCTCGGCGCGGGTTTTCGCGGCCTACGCGGAGGCCTTCCCCCTGCCGCCCGACAGCGAGGGACGCGTGCCGCTTCACCAGCTCTACTTCCTCATGGTCCACGTCAATCTCTTCGGCGGCTCCTACGTCGCCTCGGTCGAACACGCGCTGGCCCGCTTGGGGGCATAGCCCCAATCCGGCTACCTACGGCTTGTTGGGAAGCTCCGTGCCGCCGGTAGGGACGGGACACGGCCAGCGGATCGCGGCTCGCGTGAGCGTGAGGGTGAGCGAGTTCGTGTGCGGGGCGCGAAAAGCGCGGGCCGCGAGTCGCGCACGCGCGAGCCACCCACGCCGCCCCGACCCGCGCTCCGAACACGCTCTCGCCAGCCGCCTCTCGCGAGCCGGGACACGCTGGCCGAACACGCTCACGCTATCGCTCACGGGCACGCCGCGTTGTGGATACTCCCTGCCTGACCGGCATTGGCCCTACAGCTGCTCGTTGACAACGATGGAGCCATGGGCATGTCGCGTTCCTGCCGCCGCCGATCCTGGTATGTTGCGGTTTGCGCATCCCGAAGCCCCTCCATGAAGACCCAGCGGCAGACACACGCCTTCCTCTATCGCTCCGGCGTCCGCATCCTCGGCACGAACATCGCCTGCGACGCCCTGGGCTCGGCGAGCGATCTCGTGTTCCTGTCGCACGCCAGGGCTTGGCCGGCGCGCGCGCCCGCGGCCCGCGCCGGCCGCCGTCAATTCCTGGCCACCGAGACCACGTTGCGTTTGCTCGGCGAGGTGGGCACGAAACTGCGCCAGCGCACCCTGCCCGCCGCCTTCGGCCACCCGTTCAACCTGGGGCCGCATCGCTTCGAGCTCTTGCCGACCGGCTATCTGCCGGGGGCGGCCTCCCTGCTCTGCGAAACCGAAGGGGCCAGAACCCTGTACCTCGGCGCGTTCTGTCCCGAACCGCTCGGAGAAGGCTACGAGCCCAATCTCATGAGGCGGGCCGACGCCGTCTGCATCGACGCCACCTGCGCCGACCCGGCCCTGCGTTTCCTACCGCGCGCCGAGGTCGTGGCCCAGGTCCGTGCCTTCGTCGAGGATTGCCGGCGGCGGGGGGATCGCGTGGCGCTCCTCGGCTCCGCCTACGAGGCACTGCCCGCCGTGGTGACCGAGTTGGCCGCGGCGGGCATCGCCATGCGCGCCCACCGGCGCACTGCCGCCGACTTGGCCCGGCTGCGTTTCGCGTGCGCCGGCCTGCCCGCGATCCCCCGCTTCGCGGGCAAGCTCGACGCGGGCGAGGTTCTGCTCTGGCCGCCCGCGGCGCGCGCCAGCCTGGCCACCTTGGCGAAGCTGCGCCTCGCGCTGGTATCCGGCGCGGCCGCCGACCCGAAGGCGCTCGCGGCCATGGGTGTCGCGCACGGTTTCGCCCTGACCAACCTGCCGAGCTTCCCCGAGATCGTGACGGCCGTGGAGGCCACCGGCGCGCGCCAAGTCGCGCTGGTTCGCGGCGCGGCCGAATCCGTAGCCTCGAACCTGCGCCAGCGCGGCTTCGTGGCCTACGCTCTCGGCCCTCCCCGGCAGATGCCCCTGCCCACCGGCCCGTGACCGGATGCGAGTGAGGGTGGAACTCGGGCGGGTTTGCGGCTAGAAATAGCTGCGTGTTCAACCTCGGCTTCGGCGAGCTCGCCGTCATTGTCGTAGTCGCGTTGATCTTTCTTGGGCCCAAGCTGTTGCCCGAGATCGCGACCGGTCTGGGCAAGGTCATCCGCGAGATCCGCAAAGCCACGGCGGACGTCCGGCGAGACGTCGATCTCGACGACATGATTCGCGGTCCGCTGCGCGAGCTTCGCGACGCGGCGACCCTGCCACCCGAGGAGCTCAAGCGGCAAGACGAGGTCAAGGCGGCGCGGCGCAAGGCCGAGGCGGAGGCAGCGGAGCGGAGGCAGCGCGAAGCCAGGGAGGCCGAGGAAGAGCAGCGCCGCAAGGCCAAGGAGGCGGAACAAGCGCGCCTCCGCGAGCAAGAGGCGCAAGCCACGCTCGCGGCCGCGGCAGCCCCGCCTCTCCCTGCTCCCGCGGAGGTGATCAGCGCGGGGGGCACCATGATCGCCAATCCGCCGCCCACCGACGAGCTGCGCACCCTGACGCCGCTTCCCGAGCTGCAGTCCCCCCCTCCGCTGGTCAGCGGACAGCCGCACCTGCCTGCTCCCCCGCCCCTGCCGCCCGCCAAGCCAGCGGCGTCGCCCGACGCCACCGTCGTCGACCTGCAGGCACAACTCAAGGCTGCCGCCGAAGCCAAAACCACGCTCGCCGGCCGGCCCGCGCCCATTTCGCTGCGGCCCCCCCTCTACCGCCCCCCGGGAGACAGGGACAAGAAAGGCTAGGACATGGCCGAGCACGAATCCGGCGAGACGGCCCAGGCACAAGAACGAAGCGGCGACCCCTACCTCGCTGCGGGTGCCAGTCCCGGCGAGCTCGGGCCGGCGGCACCCGCGGGCGAGCCCGACAGGCCCGACGAGAAGCGCATGTCCTTCGTCGATCACCTGTCCGAGCTGCGCACGCGCCTGCGCAACGCCGCGCTGGCATTGCTTCTGGCCACCATCGCGTCGTTCGTCTTCGTCGAGAAGTACTTCGATTGGCTCACGCGACCGGTGCGGTTGGGCCTGCGCGACGCCGGGCACGAGATGAACTTCTACGCGCGCAGCCTGACCGAGCCCTTCTGGGTCTACATGAAGCTGGCCTTGGTGGGCGGTCTCCTCGTTTCCGCGCCATTCGTCTTCTGGGAGCTGTGGCGCTTCATCGCGCCGGGGCTCTATCGCAAAGAGCGCCGCATCGGCGTGATCGTCAGCGGGTCCGCGGCCGTGTGCTTCGCCGGCGGCGCGGTTTTCGCCTACGCATTCCTCTGCCAGCCCGCGGCCTACTTCCTGACCAAGCTGTGCAAGACCTTCGCCGGCGACCTGCCGTTCAAGCTCGACACCATGTTGATGATGGAAGACGTCGCCAATTTCCAGATGCTGACCCTGGCAGGAACCGGACTGGCTTTCGAGCTGCCCGTGGTGCTCGCCATCCTGGGTTGGATCGGGATCGTTTCCAGCCGCAGCTTGCTCAGGTTCGACAAGTACGCGTTGGTGCTCGCCTTCCTCGTCGGTGCCCTTGTCACACCGAGCGGCGATCCCTTCACGCAGACCTTGCTGGCCCTGCCCGTCTTCGCGCTGTACAACCTGTCCATCCTGGTGGTCTGGCTCCTCGAGCGAGCCCAGCGCAAACGCGACGCCGCGCTGTCTGGCGTCGCTACGTGATCTTGTACCAGGCCAGCATGCTCACGGACGCCACGGCGACCCAGACGATGGCCGTGTTGCGCGTCGCCACGCCGTGCAAATCGCCAACCTGCCGGTCGAGCTGGTCGAACCGCTTGAGAATCTCCTCCGTGCCCGGCTGACGGGAAAGCAGCTCCTGTTCCACGCGCACCTTGCGCACGTCGGCCGCGCCGGGACCGAAGCAGTAGTACACCGCCGGCAAGAAGCCGAGCACGAGGGAGAAGGCCAAGCCCAGAAAGGCGCGCTTGGCCGGCTTGCGGCGCAGATCGCCCACGTGCACCGGAGCGGCGTCGGCCATCATCTTCGCGGCGACTTCGCGCGCCGGTGACAGGCACTTGCGACAGCCCGAAGCCTTGGTCTTGTCGTAGTAGAGCCCGTGCTGCACGCAGCGAACCAGGTTCAGGTTCCTGGGATCCTCGTCCATGGCGACGCCCGAGCTTCCGCTCATCCCCACCTCGCGCAGCGAGGCGGCTGACACGGCGGCCCGGCTGCGCGCGGCGGACATGTCCTCCTCGGAGGTGCCGACGCGATCGCCGCGCGCGAGCTCCAGCTTGGGTCCGGGCGAAGCCTCGACCACGAGACCGGAGCCGGTGGGACGCGCCGGAGCGGCCGCAGGGACCGAGCCGGTCTGTCGCGCCCGCGGTCCGACGCCGGGGACCGGCGATGGGGGGCGGCCGGGCTGGAACGGGTCGAGGGCGCCTGGCGTGGCGCCCGGCGCCTGCAGAGGAGGCGGAAGCTGGGCAAAGGGATCGCCCGCAGCCTCACCCGGCAGTGGCGCAGGACCGCCCGGCCATCCACCCCCGGCCGTCGGCATGGGGCCCGACGCTCGTCCCAAAGGCGACGCTGCGCTGGCCGGGACGGCCGTGCCACGTGGGATCTGCGGCGGCGATGCCGCGTGGCCTTGCGCGCGCGCCCCCGCGGGACGAATGACCGTCACCGCGCCGATCGACTGCAGGTGGCGCACCAGGGCCTGGGCTTGGGCTTGCTCAAGCCCTTGCCCGGCGCGCAGGTTCTTGGCCGAAATGGCCTTGGCGACCGTGGCCAGGGGCACGCCGTGTTTGGCCGACAAGGCGGCGGCCAGACGAGTCTCCCCCGCAGTACTCGGATCCGTGGCCCCCACCACGAACACGTCGAACAGATTCCCTGCCATGGTGCCTAGTATATCGGGATCCCGGTCGCCGACTCGCCCAAATAGTCGCCCCCGGCGCCGCCTGGCAGGCGGCGTCAGCCGCCCGGAAAAACATCGCAGAAAAACTTGACCCGCACGCCGCGCCCCACAGGATGGAAGCATGCTGAGTATCGACTGCCACGCGCCGCCGACCTCCCCGACGCCGCCGGCGGCGCGTGCCACGCCCGTTCTCTCCCTGCCACGTGTCGCCGTGACCTTCGGGACCGAGAGCCGTCGAGCGCCCAGCGCGCGCCGCGACCGCCGTGGCGACACGGCGCAGGTCAACATCCCGGTCTATAGCTGCATCACCTTCCGTCACGGCAACGTCTGCGTGCGCTGAGCGCGGCCGCACAGCCCAGCAGCAAGACAACCACCGGCGCGACTGGCGACGGAGACGAACGGCCGAGATTGCAGCTGCAGCCGGTTTCGCTGCCTGCCTTGGGCGTGCCTCCCGTGCCGCTCTGACCGCCGCTTGCCACGCCGCCGGCGCTCCCCGCAAAGCCTCCGGTATTCGTGCCGCCCGCGCTGCTGCTGGCATTGCCGGCCGAGCCGCCGTTGCCGCCCCCGCCCGCCCCGCCACTCGCACCGCCAGCCGCCGCACCGCTGCCGCCTTCGCCACCCGCCCCGCCGCTGGCATGGCCGCCGGTCCCTGCCTCGCCGCCCGCCCCGCCGCTGCCGCCGCTTGCAGGGCTCGTGCCGCCGTCGGCCTTGGCGCTGCCGCCGCCCGCGCCACCGCTGGCACTGCCGCCAGCGCCACCGCTGGCACTGCCGCCAGCACCCCCGCTGCCGCCGCCCGCGCCGCTGGCGTCGCCCCCCGGGATGGCGGCGTCGGTATCGCCGGGCCCCGTGTAGACGTCGAGAAAGCTCGCCAGCGCATAGGTCAGCGGCGCGTTCCAGTTGATCGCCACTTCGTTGAGCTCGTAGGCGTCCACGTCGTCGAGCCAGTTGGTCGCTCCGTTCTTGTTGCCGTTCGCCTGCGTCGAGGTGCTGTTGCCGCCACCCACCAGAAGTCCCGGCCATGGCGCCTCGATGCCGTCGGCCACGGAGGGACGATGGTGCGGGTGCATGGGCGGGTCGAGGCCGATGCCGGTCACCAGCGAGCGGTTGTAGTAGTTGCGGCCGAAGATCCAGGCGATCTGGTCGGCGCAGGTGTCCAGGTAGTCGGCCTTGGGAGAAAGCCGATTCGCCACCTGCAGCAGCATGCACGTCCGGGCCACGGAGCCGTTCGACCCCCAGTAGTAGTGGCCGCTCTTGCCCGATAGGGCGCGGCCGTAGCCGCTCCCGTTGTGCTGGGTGACGAGCGTGTCGGCCGCCTTGAGCAAGGCCGACTTGATGGCGGACTCGGTCGTGGCGTTCTTGCCCGTCCGCTGCGACAGCAGGTAGACGTACACGCCCAGGTTCTTGACGTTGCCCCAGTCGAAATCCGAGTCGACGTACGTGGAGGTGCCCGAGCCGAACTTCGCGGCGCGCGTCTCGAAGTCGGCCAACGCGGCCGCGTCGCCCGTGGCTTCCCACATCTCGGCCGCGGCCCACAGGCGATCGTCCGCATCCGTCGTGCCGTAGCCGCCGGTCGAGGTCGGGTCGGTCGGCCGCTGGTCGGCGGTGTTGGCCTGCAGATAGGCATACGAAACCCTGGCCGCGCCCAGGCACTGCTCGGCAAAGGCCGCGTCGTAGGGCTTGTAGACGCGCGCGGCCTTGGCCAGCATGGCCACGAAATCCGCGGTCGCGGCCGTGCCCATGGGCACGAAGTAGCGGGGCATGGTGTCGTTCTCGGGCATGACCCAGCGTTCGATGCCGTCGCCGCCGCTGTCGGAGGGCGCATCGAAGGTCAGCGAGGTCAGCTTGTGCGAAACGCGGCCATCGCTTCCCGAGTACTGCATCTTGAGCACCCACTCGAGCTCCCAGCGGATCTCGGCCAGGAAGTCGGGCAAGGGACCGCCCGACTCGGGAATCGGCCAGTGGTAGGTTTCGATGACGGCCCGGTACTCTTCCCACGCGGCCAAGAGCGAGCCCACGGTGATGCCGGCATTGACCGTGTACTTGCCGTAGTCGCCGGCGTCGTGCCAGCCCTTGGTGCCGTCGCGCTGGCCGGCGCTGCCGAGATAGTCGGTGTGCGCGTCGTCCATGTGGCACGCCGCGTGCGCATAGGTCTGGCCTTTCCATGCCAGCGACACCGCCGTGTTGCAGCGCCAGCCGTAGAAACCGAGCATGGTGGCCACGAAAGCCTCGCGGTAGACGTCGGGGCCGATGGCAAAGGTCACGGAGCGGCCCACGCCGGGAACCTCGACGTAGTACCGGCCAGGTTCGGCCACCGAGGTGAAATCGGCGACGGCGATGCTCTGGCCCGTGTCGGGATCGGTCTTGACCGAGCCGAGCTTGCCGCTCGACATCACCTGGCCATCCCCGTCGCGTACCAGCTGCCAGTCCGTAGCCGTGGCCGTGATCGAGGCGCGCTTCACGCGACTCGGCAGGTAGCCGATGGAGCTGACCTTGACGTCCGCATCCGCGGCCTCGGCTGCCAGCGGGAAAACCACGGCAAGGGCGGACACGAGCACGATGCAACGTCGGCGCATGAAGACCTCCAATTCCCTAACACGCGAGGGGCCGACTTCGCGCAACGCCATCACCCATCGGCGCACTCCCGGTCCCAGGGGCATGCCCAAGCATGCCTAAGGGGCGCAGTCCGCGCTGCGCACGCAGCCCTCGTAGCAGCTGTCGACGTACGCAACGACATAGGGCCCCTCACAGTAAGGCTCCATCATCTTGCACAAAGCCGGGCCCTTGCAGTCGGCCTGCCCCCCTTCCCCACAGCGGTCAAAACGCGCGCAGCAGCCGGGCGTGGCACAGGCACAGTCGGCGTAGTCTCGGAAGACCGAGTGGCAGTCGCTACGCGCCTCGCAGTCCGACTCGGTGCTCAGCAAGCTGCAAGCAGGCGGCGCCGTTTCGGCCGAAACCGTATCCGGCGCGGCGTCCATAGGGCCATCGGCAGGCAACGCGCTGTCGGGCACGGCAGCCGCATCGGCCACGCAGGAGTAGGTGGTGCATGCGAAGTACCCATCCGCTTGACAGACACAGACGTTGCAGCCGTCGCCCGCGGGCACCGTCGCGCCTATCGGATAGTCCGGCGGACACACCACGGCGGCGTCGCTTGCGACCGGCCCGTCCCCGACCGCGCCGGCATCGCGCGGCCCGTCGGCCAGGTCACCCTCTCTCGCGCCGGCATCGCGGCCCGATCCGCCCGCGCCGGCCGCACCGCCAGCGCCTCCGCCGGCCGCGCCGCCGGTTCCGACAAGTCCGCCGCCCGTTCCCGGACCGCCACCCGCGCTGCTGCCGTCCGCCGCGGCATCGCGCCCATCGCCGGGTGCGTTCGTCCGACCACAGGCGGCCAACAGCAAGAGCGCCAGAGCCGAGGTGCACGTCCAGGAGACTCGCTTCATGCCCCCTAGAATGCACCCCGCGCCACCACGATGCACTCGTTCGTCGCGGTTTGGCAGCCGGCGAGTCGAACCCCAGCGCACTCGGTGGCAGGTGGCACGTGCGGAAGGGGCGCAAGAGCGCCCCCGTCGCGCACCTCCCGGCCTGGCTAGCCGCTCTTGACCGTGATCTGCCGCGGCTTCGCGCGCTCGACCTTGGGCAGCTCCAAGCGCAGCACGCCGTCGGTCAACTTGGCGTCGATCTTGGCCTGGTCGATGTGCTCGGACAGCGTGAACTGCCGGAAGTAGCTGCCCGGCGCGTATTCGCGCAACACCGGCGTCTCGTTGTCCGCCTCGGGCGAGGCGACGTGACCGGCCAGGGTCAGCACGTTTTCGCGCAGGTCGATCTTGAGATCCTCGGCTTCGACGCCAGGCATGTCCGCCAACAGGGAGATACGATCTTCACTCTCGAAAATGTCGACGGCCGGCGTGTAGACGGGGCCGGTGTGGGTTTGCTCGGGGACTGCCGGCGCAGCTCCCTTTTCGACCTTCTGGAGTTCGTTGCTCTTGTTCCTCAACATGGCGCTTTCCTCCTGCATGCGATCCGTGGCTACGAGATCTTCACCGCGATCTGCCGGGGCTTTGCCGCTTCGGCCTTGGGCAGCGTCAACGTCAGCACTCCGTCGGCGTAGCGCGCCTCTACTCTGTCGGCCGCGACCTCGCCCGGCAGGGTGACGGCGCGGCTGAACTCGCCCTCCGCGCGCTCCTGTCGGTGGTAGCTCACTTTGTCGCTCTCCTTCGGTATCTCGCGCTTGCCGGCGATGGACACGCGGTTGCGCAACGCCGAAATCGACAGATCCGCGGCCTTGACGCCCGGCACCTCGGCGCGCACGTAAAAGTTGTCGTTGTCCTGGGTCACGTTCAACGGCGGAAACACGCCGGACGACACGTCGCCGCGGCCCTCGTGGCCCGCCACGGCGTCGAAGACGCGCAGCATCTCTCGCCGCAACTGATCGAAGTCGGCGAAGGGGTTCTCGAACGCTGGCCGCGAGGGCCAGACTCTCCTAAGAAGCATGGCTTTCCTCCTTGTGATGGTTTGGCATCGGCCTTCGAGCTCGTTCCGACGGTTGCTTGCTTAGGCACCTGCCTGCGCCGGTCAAGTGCCGGCCAGAGGACTCGGCGACGACCATGCGCCGTGATGCGGGCGACGCGAGCGAGGGAGCCGAGGCCCGCGGCGGCGGGGCCGGGACCAAACGACCCCTCCGCGGTCTACCGTCGGCCGGCTTCACACGACGCCGCGGGGGGATCTGGGGCTGGCGCGTGTTGCCTGAGATGGCGATGGCGTGCTTTGAGGAGAGAGTGGGATTCGAACCCACGGTACCTTGCGGTACACATGATTTCCAATCATGCCCCTTCGGCCTCTCGGGCATCTCTCCAGACGGACGGGTATTGAGTTTTGCTGGCTTCGCCTGCCTTGGTCTGACCGGTAGAAGACAAGCGCGGGAGGACACGAGGACCAGCCGCCGGTTCCCATCCTACCGCGTTGCGGAGGCGGGGACCGGCCATCTGTTCCCATCCTACCGCGGTGGCGGAGGCGGGCTTTGCCCGCCGCAGCCAGAGCGCGGGAGGGTTTGGGAACCCTCCCAGGGTTCCCATCAAGAATGAGGAGAGAGTGGGAGTCGAACCCACGTTACCTTTCGGTAAACCTGATTTCGAATCAGGCGCCTTCAGCCACTCGGCCATCTCTCCGGCGGGAGGGAAACCTATGCCGCAGACCCGGCGGAAGGTCAAGCCGGAAGGCTGCAGGGAACGGCGCGCTACCACCCGTCGCGTGCCGCCCGGAAGTCGGCCATGGCGCACCCCGGGTAGCTTCTCCGCCACTCGATCGCCAGGAGCGCGGCGAGGCGGTCGTGGTGCTTGCCGTCCCTGCGCAGGGCGATGCCGTGGAAAAAAGCATCGGGATAGAAATCGTAGTGAGCCCAGAAATCCTCGGCACCGAGGATGTCGTGCAACATCTGCGTGTGATCCTCGTGCGGCAGCCAGATGAGGTCGGGCGCGCGGCGGAAAAGCTCGGCGGCCGAGAACCCGTGGTGGGCGAAGTAGGGATCGTGCAGACCGAGGGGATCGACGATGGCGACCTGCGGGGCGAGCGCGCCGGGCAGCCCGTGCTCGGACATGGCGAAGGTGCTGCCGGGCGGCGCGGCGACGGCGATAGCGGCAACCGCCTGCGCCGCCTGCCACGAGTCCATCTCGGGCAGGGATTGGCTGGCCGGCAGGTGCAACCCGCCCGGCGGCACGAGCCTCTGCTCGTTGGCGTGGCTGGCATACGCGCTCCCGGCCAGGGAGAGCGAGAAGTACCCGATGAGAAGCACGCTTGCCGCCCAGCCGGCCCGCACCAGCATCGGGCGTAGGCGCACGGCTTGGCCGCGGGCCAGCCACGCATCGAACTCCAGCGCGCCCGCGGCCACGAAGAACGGCAGGAACGGATAGTAGAAGCGACCTAGGTGACCCATGATCTGGTTGAAGCGGAAGAGCACGGCGATGCTGGCCAGCGCGGGCAGAAGGAGCACGGCCGCGCGCCTCCAGCCCGGGCCATCGGCGAAGAGGACGAGAGCCACGACGAAGGGCCAGGCCGAGCGAGCGAAGACCAGCAGGAAAAGGAACGGGTTCCACGAGAACTCGCCGGCGAAGCCGCCGTAGTACCAGGGCTGCTTGGCGAAGAACGCGAGGGGCAGGGGCGAGCCAAGCGCCAGGCCTTCGACGAGCACCAGCAGGGCCAAGCCGCAGGCCACCAGCGCGCCGAACAGGGCCAGCAGCCGGCCGCGCGGCCGCGGCGCCAGCAGGGCCAGGGCCAGGAACGGACAGGACACCGCGCACAAGGCATTGTCCGGCCTGGCGAGCACGGCGAGCAGCGCGGCCAGGGTCGCCGCCACGACGGTCGCCGGCCGGGACGACTCGCCGAGCCGCAGGGTCGCGAAAACCAGCAAGGCATTGGCCAAGCCCGACAGCATGGTGTCCATACCGGTGCCCGCGTGGAATACGAAGGCCTCGCGATAGGCGACGAGCGACAGCACCACGGCCGTCCAGAAAATCCAGTTGCGTCGCAGGCGCCGGTGGCGGGAGTGCACGGCGGCGATGGCCACCAGCGCGGCGAGCAGGCCGGTGGCCGCTGCGCCCGAGGCCACGCCCAGTAGCCCGGCCGGAGTCAAGCCCGGCAAAAACCAACGCAGCGCGGTCACCACCGCCAGGTGCAGCAAGCTGGCCACGCCGAACACCGGCGCTTCCCCCGGATTCCACGCCACCCCCCAGCCGGCCAGCAGGTTCCCGGCGTAGCGCAGGTACATGAACGCGTCGTCGAAATCCGTGGGCGCCGCCTTGGCCAGCGTGGCCAGGCGCTCGCCCGCCAACCCGGCCAGAAGGAGCAAGCCCAGCGAGGCCGAAAGCAGGTCACGGGAACGCAGACGGGGCACGCTCACACTCTACCTTTGCGGGACGCAGCCGCGGTCATCCGCCCCCGGCCGCGAAGAGCGACTCGAACGCCTGCGTGTCGACGACGTCGGCCAGGCCAGGCTGCCCGTAGATCGCGCCGCCGGTTCGGACCAGCAGGTTGGGCAGGATGCGCGCCTCGCCGCGGCTGTGGGTGTGACCGCACAGGACCAGCATGCGCTGCTCGGGCCGCGCGCGCATGACCTGGCGCAGGGCCTCGCCGAGCGCCGCGCACGCGAAATGCGGCAGGTGCTCGTCGTCGGCGATCTTGCCCTCGTGAAAGCAGGCCTCGCGAAAAGGCGGCACGTGGGTGGCGACGATTACGTTGCGGTACCGGTCGAGCGCCCGGGGCAGGACGCGCCGGAAATGGGCCGCGGCCTCGTCGCCCAGCTTGTGCAGCTTCTCCCGTCGCTTCTTGACGTCCAGACCGGCCAGGTCGTCGATCATGAAGTAGTCGTTCAGCACCACCTGCGAGCGCAGAAAGTCGCCCAGCCGGCCGTCGGCCCAGCCGTCGTGTCCCACCATCGCCACCTCGCCGCCCAGCCACACCACGCCCTCGCCCGGCAGGTAGCGCAGCCGCTTGCTGTTCCGGCACAGGTTGCCGACCTCGGCGCGCACGGCGCGGAAGCTGCCCCCGTAGAAGTCGTGGTTTCCGAGCACGATCCAGGTGGGCATCCACAGCGCCCGGTCGAGCTCGCCGAGGTGCCTCGCCAGGGTCGGCGCCTCGGAGATGTCGCCGGTGATGATCAGGGCGTCGGGCGACACCGAACGTAGCTGTTCGCAGAAAGCGCGCACGTCTCCCCGCACGAAGTTGAGGTGGATGTCGGTGGCCCAGGCCAGCCGGCGCATGCTCGTGCCGCGTCTCATGGTCTCCGTTGCGCCCGATGTTCGTAGAGGACGGCGCAGCCGCTGTCCAGGGGAATATGCCCTACTTGTTTCCCAGAAGCACGCGCAGGCGCTCGCGCTCGCGCCGGGCCGCGGGCGCGGACAAGTGGTTCGGTGAGCGGCGCAGAAGAGCCTCGAGCGCGACGAGCGCCTCGGCGTTGCGCTCCTGCGCGGCCAGGCACAGGGCGCGGCCGAAGGTGGCTTCGTCGTTCTCGGCATCGCCAACGAGCACGCGGTCGAAATCGGCCAGCGCTTCGCCGTGCCGGCCCAAGGCCAGCAGGGCGAAGCCGCGGTTGGCGCGCGCCACCGCCGAGGTGGAGCCGGCGAGCAGGGTGATGGCCTTGGCCGCATCGCCAAGCCCCAAGGCGAGCGCGCCCGCCGCCTCGCGCGCCGCGCAGGCGCACGGCGAACCCTTCTCGCCGGCCAGCGCGGCCTCGTAGGCGGCCAGCGCCGCCGCCAGGCTGCCCACGCTCCGGTGATAGTCGCCGAGCGCCCGCTGCCAGTCGCAGACCGAGACGGCGACGCCCGCGGGCGGCTGGGCGAGCGGCACGGGCACGAGGCCGTGCTCGGCCGAGTAGCGAAAGGTCAGCGGCAACTCGCGCAGGCCCTCGGACAACAGCCGGCGGGCGAAGACCAGACCGTCGTTTGCCCGGTACACCAGCGCCCAGCGCGCGGGCGCGAAAAGGGCGCCGCGCGGGTTGACGGACGGGTAGGTGACGAGCGCCGAGGAAACCTGGAAGCGGTCGAGAAAGTCCTGCCACTCGGCCCGCGTGAGATCGGCCCGCCTCAGCACGGCGTGAAACGCGTCGGGATAGCCGTTGATGCGCGGGTCCTGGAACACGCGGTGCTTGGGCCAGCCCCGCCAGCAGAGGTACGAGCCGACCTCGAGATCGTTGTACATGCGTTCGCGCAGGCCGTGCTGCTCGACGAAGTCGACGGCGGTAAGCGGCACCAGGTCCGGCTCGATCCCGAGGTCGAGCGCGCGCCCGCCAGCGGCAACCGCGGAGAGCCGCGGCCAGAGAGCCAGCCCCACGAGCAGCGCGGGCACAGCCACCTTGTAGCCGCGCCACCTCGGCAAAACCCGCGTCGCCGCCACGGCCAGGGCCGGACCGGCCAGCATGGCGAACTCGGCCACGAAGCGAATGCGGAACGCGCCGAGAAAGCCCAACGCCGCGCAGGGCAGAAGCACGCGCGCGGGCAGAAGGCGCGGCAGCCCGGGGAAAAGCCGCGGCGGCAGCCAGGCCAGCGACAGTCCGGCGGCGAGGAAGAAGAACGGCCCGTCGAGCGGCCATTCCGCCCGCCGGTACTCCTGCAGCGGCCGCAGGGTGGGCATGCGAAAGTGGTTCACGATGTAGGAAAGAGCGTGAAGGCCCGACGGCGTCGCGAACGCGAGCGGGAGCATGGCCAGGGCCACGAGCAGGGCTCGCCGGGCATCGGCGCGCAGGCCGTCCCGCCAGGCGCCGAAGGCGTAGAGCAGGAGCAGCGCCGGCGCGAGGAAGTAGCACGAGTTGCCGTTGGCCCACACGAGCCCGGCCGGGATCATCCACCAGAGCATGCGCCGCCTGCCGGTTTCCGCGCGTTCGAGGGCCAGCAAGAGGAGCGCCAGCCCTAGGAAGGTCAGAAGGTGCGGCCTCTCGACGAAGCGCGGCTCGGCGGCCCAGGCCGCCAGGGCCAGCGCCAGCGCCGTCGGCGCGGTCGCGGCCCCCCGCCGCACGGCCACGCGAAAGAGGACGGCCCAAGCCCCGAGCACGAACAGGGTCTTGAGCACCACGGTGCCCGGGATCCCCGCCAGGCGATGCACCAGCGCGAGCCCGATCTGGAAGAGCCACGCCAAGTTGATGTCCGTGGCGTGCGGGTGCGTAAACGACAGCAGGTTCTCCGTCGGCACCCGCCCGCTGCCGAGCACGATCTCTCCAAGCCGCAGGTTGAAGAACAGATCCGTCTCGTCCATCGGCACGAGGCAACGCGAAGCCACGAAGAGCAGGAGCACGAAGAGCAAGCCCGGCCATCATGCCGAAGCGGCCGGAAAAGACCACAGAGGACACAGAGTCCGGACGAGAAGGGGTTTTCGGATCTGGTCACCGATCCTCAACTGGTTCTTCCGGGTTAGTCTCGCGACGCGCCCGGGGCGAAAGAACCAAGAATCGCTCGACCCCACTCACCACCCCGGCGTCCGTCCCCTGCCCTCCGAACCCCTTCCCTTCCGTCTCTGTGTTCTCTGTGGTGAGAAACCTAGAAAGCCACCGGGAACGGGCCGAAGGCGCGATCGCGGCGCTTCATGAAGCTGTAGTACGACAGCCCACCGCCCGGCGAGGTCGTGGTCGCGCGCACCCACTCGTAGCCCGGCGGCGCGCCACCGTTGTCGACCGGGCAATGCGGGCCGAGACAGTACCGGTGCGTGATCAGCGTCGGCTTGCGCGACAGCATGTACGCGTCGCTGCCCCATTTCTGGTGGCCCGGCCGGTTCGAAGCGGTCATGCGCACGTCGTGCGCGATGGTCGCGTCCACCAGGCCGAACACGTCGAAGCCCGGGATCTCCGAGTAGTAGGGAATCACCCCGGCGCCGCCGAAGGTGGCGAAGTCGTCGGGCTGCTTGTGGCGGCCCAGCCACAGACCGACGGGAATTCGCTCCAGGACGTAGCGCTTGAGATAGGCCGGCATGTCGATGCCGTTGTCGGCGCCGATGAAGGTCAGCGCCTGCCGGTCGGTGCGCACGCTGCCGCCGACGAACCCCACGGCCACGAGCCCGAGCGCGAGGCCCGGGGCCCATGCCCCGAGGCGCGGGGCGAGCCGCGCGTACAGGCGACGAGCGGACTCGGCCAGGACGACGGCGCCAAGCGGCAGCACGGGCAGCAGGAAACGGTAGAGCCCCATGAAATCGCCGCCCACTTTCACCACGTACGCGGCGAAAGCGAGGCACACGATAGCCGCGAGCCGGCGCACGTCGCGCCGGCGCTCGTCGCCGCGCTCCGGCCGGCCGCACAGCACGATGAGCAGGAGGAAGTGCACGCCGTAGTCCTCGCAGAAACGCCGCAGGTAGTAGGCGCCGAGCTTCCAGGTTCCCGCCGCGCCCGACGACTTCACGTAGAACGTGTTGGGGAAGAACCAGCCATAGTAGTTCCAGCGCCACGCGAAGTACGGCGCGAACAAGCCGAGGAAGAGCCCGACCCACGCCAGTTCGTGCTTGACCGGCAGCAGTCGCCGCTCGCGCCGCAGATTCGTCGCCAGCCGGAAGATGGCCACGAGCGCGAAGAGCATCACGCCCTCGGGCCGGGTCATGGCCGCGAAGGCGAAGGCCGCGGCGCTGCCGTAGCCCCTTCCCCGCGTGACTTCCCCGAGCGCGAGGTCGAAGCCCAGGGTGACGAGGAAGGTGAAGAGCTGCGTTTCGAGGCCGCCGCTCGACCAGCAAGCGTAGGCGCCCGTGCTGGCCAGGAGCAACGGTGGCAGCAGGTGCCAGGGCGAGCGTCTCTCTCCCCCCAGGCGCAGCGACATGCGCACGACCACGGCCAGGGTGGCGATGCCGAGGGCCACCCCGAGGAAACGTGACAGCATCACGGGCCCGAGCCCCATCTCGATCCCCATGGCCAGGATCACGGTCCACAGGAAGTTCGTGTAGCCCTCCACCCGCTCTCCCAGGTTGAAAACCAACTCGCCGTGCAGCGCCAGGTTGCGCGCATAGCGGAACGAGATGAACGCGTCGTCGGTGACGAAGTCGAAAAGACGCGCATGCGGCACCAGCACCGCCGCGGCCACGATGGCCGCGTAGTACCGTTGGAGAAAACCCTTCATCGCCCGGTGCGGAGGCTTCCTGCGCTCTCGATCTCCGCTATCCGAAGGTTCCCCCGTCGAATCCCCACAACGCACCGTCTGCGTTGGTGAACTCGATGTAGATGCGGTTCTTCGGCAAGGCAAGCGCCTTGGCGATGGCTTCGCACAGCACCTCGGAGAGGCGCTCGACCTTTTCGCGCGACAGGCGGCCGACGTTCTTGAGTTCGGCATAGCACGCGGGCTCGCGGCTGCTCGCGAAGCTCATGTCCATGCGCGAAGCCAATCCCACCATCACGTAGCGCTCGGGTTTGCCCAGCTCGGCGGCCAGGAGCTTGGAGAACGATGCGAGCATCTGCGACAGCGCGGGTTCCTCGGGCGATTTGGCGGATGAGAACAGGTTCAGAAGGGGCATGAACGCACTCTAGCAGCTTTAACTTCTGGCGGCGTGGCCCGCGAACCGCGGCGCATCATTCCGGAAACGCGGAAGTTACGAGCAATTTACGCGCTTTTAACCCCCCACCTTCGAGAAGTTACTTTATGCATACGGGGACTTCACACGGCCGCTCTCCCTAGGCGCGGGCCGCAACCCAGGAGGAACCATGTCCTACGCGAAGAAAGTGATCGAAATGGTGAGAGCACGGGATCCCGGACAGCCGGAATTCCACCAGGCCGTGACCGAGGTCCTCGAATCCCTCGAGCCCGCGCTCCAGCGCTACCCGAAGTACGAGCAGAACAAGATCCTCGAGCGCATCGTCGAGCCCGAGCGCCAGATCATGTTCCGCGTGCCGTGGCTGGACGACGAGGGACAGGTCCAAGTCAACCGCGGCTACCGCGTCGAGTTCTCGAGCGCTCTCGGCCCTTACAAGGGCGGCCTGCGCTTTCACCCCAGCGTGAACCTCTCCATCCTCAAGTTCTTGGGCTTCGAGCAGATCTTCAAGAACTCCCTCACCACGCTGCCCATGGGCGGAGCCAAGGGCGGATCGGACTTCGATCCCAAGGGCAAGAGCGACAACGAGGTCATGCACTTCTGCCAGAGCTTCATGACCGAACTCGCGCGCCACATCGGCGAGAACACCGACGTGCCGGCCGGCGACATCGGCGTCGGCGGCCGCGAGATCGGCTACATGTTCGGTCAGTACAAGCGCCTGCGCAACGAGTTCGTCGGCGTGCTGACCGGCAAGGCCCTCAACTGGGGCGGCTCGCTCATTCGCCCCGAGGCCACCGGCTACGGCGCCGTGTACTTCGCCGAGGAGATGCTCAAGGTGCGCAACGAAACCTTCAAGGGCAAGATCTGCACCGTCTCGGGCTCGGGCAACGTCGCCCAGTACACCATCGAGAAGCTGACCCAGCTCGGTGCCGTATCCGTCACCGTGTCCGACTCGGACGGCTTCATCCACGACCCCAAGGGCATCAGCCCCGAGAAGCTCGAGTTCGTCATGGAGCTCAAGAACGTCCGCCGCGGCCGCATCCAGGAGTACGCCAAGAAGTACGGCTGCGAATACGTGGCCGGCAAGCGCCCGTGGGGCGTCAAGTGCGACTGCGCCTTCCCGTCGGCCACGCAGAACGAGATCGACGGCAACGACGCCGCCACCCTGCTCAAGAACGGGTGCCGGCTCGTCGCCGAGGGCGCCAACATGCCTTCCACGCCGGAAGCTATCGATCAGTACCTCAAGGCCAAGATCATGTACGGCCCCGGCAAGGCCGCCAACGCCGGCGGCGTGGCCACCTCGGGCCTCGAGATGTGCCAGAACTCGCAGCGCCTGATGTGGACGCGCGAAGAGGTCGATGCGCGCCTCAAGGGCATCATGCAGGCGATCCACGCGGCCGCCTACCAGACCGCCAAGGATTTCGGCGAGCCCACCAACTACGTGATGGGCGCCAACATCGCCGGCTTCATGAAGGTCGCCGACTCGATGCTCGACCAGGGCTTGGTCTAGCAACTCCATCCGACCGGCCTTGGCTCCGACCGGGGCAAATCCCTCCGGCCGCGGCCAAGGCCGTTTCCATTTCAGGCCTCGCCCCGCTTGCGGAGAGAGGCCGCCACGCGCAGAGTGGCGAGTGAGGGGCTCCTAGAACGCCCGCGCCAGCAGCAGGCCACCGCCCGAGAGCGTCGCCCACGGCAGCACGACCGCCTGCAGGGGAACCGTGAGGTCGGCCTTGGCGGGCAGCAACTGCGCGACCGCCACGCCCAGGACCGGCGCGCAACCGATGGCCACCCACTCGGCGGCCGCAAGCTCGACCTTCCCGCCGCCGTGCAGGCGCGGCACCGCGAAGCCCACGGCCGCGCCCACGAGCGCGCCCACGATGACATCGCTGTAGAAGTGCTTGCCGGCGCGCGTGCGCAGGTTGGCCGTGGCGCCGGCCAGGGCCAGCTCGAAGCCCCACACCGCCGCCCGCGCCCGCTTGTCGCTCGTGCCCTGGGCAAAGAGATAGGCGCCGGCCACGCTGGCCGCGAACGTCGTGCTGGCGTGCCCCGAGTAGAACGACAAGTGCGAGTCCGTGCCCTGGTCACGCGCGTACTCCTGGACGCGCGGATCGTCGCTGTACACGTATGGCCGCGGCCGGCCGACCAGGTATTTGGTCACGCCGTTCAAAAAGAGGCTGACCACGATGGTCTCGCCGTAGATCAAGGTGCGCTGGCCGTATCTCTCGCTCATCCCCTCCTGCCCCAGCAGCAGGCCGAGCGGCACGACCACGTCCACGGTGGCCAGGATGTCGCTGGTCCTGGCCGCGCTTGCGGAGGCGCGTCCCTCGAGTCGCTCGTCGAACGGCAGAAGCTGCTTCTGCCAGCGCGCGGCCGTATCGACGGGAAGCAGCGACACCGCGACGGTGCCCAGAGTCGCAAAGGCCGTGAGCGCGCCGTCCACCGCGTAGCTCACCCTTGGCGCGGCGGACGCCGCCGTTTCTTGTGCCTGCGCCGACGCCGCCAGCAGTATCGCGGAGCATGCCACGACGGCTACCGCCGGCCATCGCCCGCTCCGACCTCGGTGATGTCCGGCCATCGCCAACGGCTACATGCCCGAGGGCGGAACACAGACCTTCGCCGTGCTCACCCCGACGTGCACGGCGCTGCCCACGCAGTTGGCCTCGTTGTCGAGCGTTCGATTCACGTTGCATTCGGGCTTGTCGAGGCACTCGCGGAAGCAGTAGTTGGCCCCACCGACCTGGACGCACGCCGCGCCGAGCGGACAATCCGCGTCCTGCACGCAGCCCGAAAGCCCACAGTAGCCGCCCTTGAACATGGTCAGGCAGGTCAACTGGAAATCGTCGACCTTGGGACAATCGGCATCCTGGCTGCATTCGCTGGCGATGCCGATCCGATCGGAATCCTTGCCGCCACACGAGAGCGCGCCGGCAGCCAGCAACGCCAGCACGCCCAGCGAGACACGTCCGAGAGTCTTGGCCATTGCTTCCTCCCCATAGCGACGTTCGAGATGGTCGTCATAGACTACACCACCCCGGCGCCAGCCGCTCGCTCGACCGCAATCGCGCGGCAAGCGTAGCGAAACCGCGGGGCGCCGAGCGGAAGGCCGTGTTCCAAGGCGAAGTTGCTCGCCGGGCAGGGCTGCGAATGGCGGTCGTGGTCGTCCACGCGGCCGTGGCCGCGCACTCTCGTTCGGTTCGGTGCCGCACCATCGACTCCCACCAGACACCCCCTCGCGGCAGAGCGGCCCTGCGGCCTCCCCCTCCGGTGCTCCGGACTCGTGCCCTTGTCTCGTGGGTGGAAGGTCCCCTCCGTCGGGATCCCCAGACGACCTGGCTCTTTCGTGGCTTCGCCTCTTTCTTCTGCCTCCATGCCGAACGGAGCGCGTAGCCCGGGCTGCTTGCTTGGCCCGGGCTACTCGACAGGGACAGGGGCCGCCAAGGCGGTCCGGCCGCCCGACTTCCTTCCACGTGCGGACGGTAGCCAGCACGCCCGCGAGGCGCTCACTCGTGACGAAGCGCCTCGATCGGGTCGAGCTTCGAGGCCTTGTGCGCGGGGTACAGCCCGAAGAAGACGCCGATCCCCATGGCCACCCCGAAGGCCAGCGCGATGGCGCCGCCCCCCACCGTGGTCTGCCAACTTCCCATGGCGCCCACGATGCGGGCCCCGCCCACGCCTGCGGCGACCCCTAGCAGACCCCCGATCCCGCTCAACACGATCGACTCGACCAGGAACTGGAACAGGATGTCGCAGCGGCGTGCCCCGATGGCCTTGCGGATGCCGATCTCGCGGGTCCGCTCCGTCACCGACACCAACATGATGTTCATGATCCCGATCCCACCCACCAGCAGCGAGACTCCGGCGACCGCCGCCAACAACGCCGTGAAGGTGTCGGAGACCTGGCTCGCGGTGTCGAGCAGATCCTTCTGACTGCCGATGCTGAAGTCCGAGGCCGCGCCCGCCTGGATGTTGTGGCGGAGCCGCAGCAGGTCCTCGATCTCCCCCTGCGCGCGATCCATGGCTCCCTCGCTGGCGATCTGCACGCTGAGGCTGCGCAGGTTGTCCGTGCCGAACAGCCGGGTGCGCGCGGTGGACAGCGGGATCAGCACCTGGTCATCCGGATCGCGCGCGCCGCCCGACCCCTTGCTTTGCAGCGTTCCCACCACCTGGAAGTTCACACCGCGGATCTTGATCGTCTGGTTCTCGGCGGAGACGCCGCCGAACAGCGCGTTGACCACCGTCGCGCCCAACACCGCGACCTTGCGGCTGGTGCGCTCGTCGAGGTCGTCGAGGAAGCGCCCTTCCTTGACGGCGTGGTTGTTGACATCCAGCCAGTCGGGCGTCACGCCGATCACGCTGGTCGAGGTGTTCTGCGCGAGGTACTTGACCTGGGTGGTCTGGCTGATCTCCGGCGCCACCGCCACCACGTTCGCGACTTCCTTGACGATGGCTTCGGCGTCCTCGGGCACCAAGGTCTGCACGCTGGTGGCCCGCACGGGGCCGGTGCGCGCGAAGCCCGGCCGGATCACCAGCAGGTTGGTGCCCAGTCCCTTGATCCGACTCGAGACGCTTTGCTTGGCGCCTTCTCCGATCGACACCATCACGATCACCGCGCCCACGCCGATGATGACCCCGAGCATGGTCAGGCCGGTGCGGGTCTTGCGCTGGGCCAGGCTGCGGATCGCGATCTGCGCGAGCTGCAGCAGCAGTCGGAAACGGGCCTTGACGGTCATGGCGAAACCTCGGCCTTTGCGGGGCCCCGAGCCGACGCCTCGGCCCGGGCGGGGACCGTCTCGTCGCTGACCAGGCGCCCGTCGCGGAAAGTGACGATGCGAGCCGCGTGCTCGGCCACGTCGCGCTCGTGCGTGACCATCACGATGGTGCTGCCAGAGCGGTGCAAATCCTCGAAGATCGCGAGTATCTCCTCGCTGGTGCGGGTGTCGAGGTTGCCGGTCGGCTCGTCGGCGAGGATGAGCGGCGGCTCGGTGATGATGGCGCGCGCGATCGCCACCCGCTGACGCTGGCCGCCGGACAACTCGGCCGGCCGGTGGCCGGCCCGATGCGCCAGCGCGACCTTCTCGAGCGCGCGCAACGCCCGCGCGGTCTGCTGCTCGGCCCCGGCGTAGACCAACGGCAGCGCGACATTCTCGGCGGCGGTCGCGTGATGGAGCAGGTTGAAGCTCTGAAAAACGAAGCCGATCTTGCGGTTGCGGATCCCGGCCAGATCGTCGTCGTCCAGGTCGGACACGTCTTCGCCGTCGAGGACGTACTGGCCGCGGCTCGACCGGTCGAGGCACCCGAGGATGTTCATCAGGGTCGACTTGCCGCTGCCCGATGGCCCCATGATGGCGACGAACGAGCCTCGCTGCACGTGCAGGTTGACCTCACGCAGAGCCGGGACGATCTCGTCGCCCATGACGTAGTCCTTCTCGAGTCCCACCAGCCGAATCATCGCCGCCCCATCCCGCCTCCGGGCGGCATGGCGCCCATCCCGCCGGGCATGCCGGGCATGCCCGGCATGCGGGTCGAGGACTTGGCCTTTGGGCTGCTCGGGACCACGACGCGGGCGCCTTCCTCCAGACCGGACTTGATCTGGATCTGGCGATCGTCGGACAAACCGACCTCCACCACCTGCTCGCCCTTGCCCTCGACCCGGACCACGAACCTGGCGCCCCGCTGTTGCACGGCATTTCGCGGCAGAAGCACGGCATCCTTGATCTCGTCGACGTGGATCACAACATTCGCCGACAGCATGGGACGCAACAGACCGACCTCCGCCGGGTCCACCTCGACCACCACGTCGAAGACCGTCACGCTGCTTTCGACCTTGCCCTGGGGAGAGACCCGCAACACCTTGCCCTTGAAGACCTTGCCGATCAGGGCGTCGGCGGTGATGCGCACGCGCTGGCCCGGCGCCAGCCGCGCCACGTCGGCCTCGTCGACCTTCACCCGCACGAAGAGACGGGAGAGATCGGCGAGCGTGAGCAGGGTCTGGCCACCTTGCGCGGTGCCGGCGGTGATCACCTGTCCCGGGTTCACGCTGCGATCGAGAATGGTGCCGTCCAAAGGCGACAGGATCTTCGTCTCCGCCAGCCGATCGCGGGCTTCGGCCAGGGACGCTCTGGCCTTGCTGATCTGGGCGGCGGAGATCTGGGTGTCGCCCCGAAGGATGGCCAGCTCCTTGCGTAGCTGGTCGATCGCCTCGCGGGACACCAGGCCCTTTGTGTGCAGCTCCTCGTCGCGTTCGAGCTGGGTCTGGGCGTGAGCCAGCTTGGTCGCGACGCCGCCACGGTTGGCCGATGCGACCGCCAGATCGGCCTCGGCCTGCGTCAGCTTGCGGCGCTCGATTACCGGGTCGATCTCGATGAGCAGATCCCCCTTCTTCACCACATCGCCGGCCTGCACCTTGACCGATTGGATCGTCCCCGAGGCCTTCGACTTGATCTCCACCACGTACTCCGGCTCGACGGTGCCCGTGGCGGAGACCTCCACCGTAAGCGGACCCCGCCGGACCGCCACGATCTGCGTGGCCTCTTTGGTGACCGGCCGCTTCTTGCTGGCGACGTAGGCATAGACGCCAACGCCGGCCCCTAGGGCGAAAAGCCCGAGAAGGACGAGCCATGGCTTCGAGCGGGATCGTTTCATGGTGCGGCCTCTCCCTCGGCGCTGAGACCGAGACGATCGAGTAACCCGCCGGAGGCGGCCTGCATGTCGACGACGGCTTTGACCAGATCCGCCAGCGCCTGCTCGCGCGCCAGGCGCTCGGTCACGGCTTCGATCTGGACCGAGCTGAGAATGTGCGCGGTGATCTTCCCCACCTTGTAGCGCTCGGTTTCGTTGGCCAGCTTCGCCTCGGCCACCTTGGCCGACTCCTCGCTGAGCCGCAGTTGCTGGCGCGCGAGCTGCAGGCTCCGCCAGGTGAGATTCAACTCGAGGGAGAGATCCTGCGTGGCGATTCGTTCGGACAGCTCCGCGCGCCGCACCTGCAAGCCCGCCAGATCCCGCCGCGCGTTCGCGTCGAGGTTGCCGAGGGGAACGTCGAGCGTCAGCCCCGCCGACCACCCCACCCGCTTCATCGCGTAGCTGGATCCATAGCCACCGCCGTAGGGCGAGGTCGTGCCGGCGCCCGCGTCGCCGCTCAGGCCGACGAGCTGCAAGCCGGCGACCAGATCGAGCTTGGGCAAGAGCCGGTGCGCCGCCGCGTTCTCCTCCGTACGCCTCATCTTCGTCGCGAGGAGCAAAGCGCGGAAGTCGCCGCGCTCGGCGACCGCGCGCCGTTGCAGCTCCTCCAGGGTCCAGGACGCCGGGGCGGTGCGCCGCGGGGCCGAGGCGGGAACCAGCTCCGGGGTCGCGAGCGAGCTCGGCTCCACCGCCCCGATGATGCGCGCCATCCGGTCCCGCGCGTTGGCCAGGCTCTGTTCCGCCTGGAGCAAGGACCGGCGCTTGAGCTGCACGGCGTACGCTGCCGACATCTTCTCCGATTCGGGCAGCTTGCCGGCGCCAATCAGGGCCTCCGTCTCGCGCAGGATTTCCTCGGCGCTCTGGAGAGCGGCGCGTTCGATGGCCAGCTTGGCGTACGTCGCGCGCAGATCCCAGTAGGCCTTGAGCGTGCTGGCCGCGACCAGCTCGGCCTGACGCCTGAGCAGCGCGGCCGCCGACTCGCGCGTCAGCCGGGCATTCGTCAGCGACGCCTCGTTGGCGGTGCGGCTCAGCCCGCGCAGCAGCGCCTGGCGGGCTTGCAGGTAAAGACCGGTTTCGTAGGCGGGATCGAGACCGTTCTTGCCGCCGCCGAACAAGCCTTGCGTCGAGAGGCGTCCCTCGAGAGTGGTCCCGACGCTGAAGCTCTTGCGCAGGCCGATCTCGCCCGCCACGTTGGTGCTACGCACGGGATCGAGCCCGATGCGCTCGGCCGACACAGAGCCCGGCGAGCCAACGACATCCGCGCTGCCGAACAGCTCGGTCTGGAAGGCCGCCTCCGCGATGCGCTCGCTGACGTCGGTCAGATTGGGATCGAGGCGATCGAGCTCGAGGCTCAGGTTCTTGGCCAGCGCACGGCGCACGGCTTCTTGCGGGGTAAGGACGATGGGCTCCGCGCGCGCCGCTCCGACCAGCGACAGCGGGACGAGACAGAGCCAGACGAGCCGAAAGACGAACATCGTTTTCTCCGAGCGTCCTGGGAGAGGTCGTCATCTTACACCCGGTCCGGACCTACCGCTGTGGTTCGCCAGATCGCGATCCAGCCGGGCAAGGCCGTCGTGGGGCTCGGACGGATCGATGGACGCGGTGAATGCCGGCGGGCAGCCATGGCAAGGATCTCGAGGCAGGGTCTGGCAGACAGTCTTCTGGGCGATACCGGCGACACAGAACACCTGCGGGCCGGCGCGAATGGGAAACCCGCACGCACTCGCGGGCGCTATGCTTGCGCCATGCTCGACCCGACCGCTGCTTGCATCCTCGTCATCTTCGGCGCTTCCGGCGATCTCACGCGGCGCAAGCTAGTGCCCGCGCTCTTCGACTTGCACGTCGCGGGCCTGTTGCCTGCGCGCCTGGCGGTGCTCGGCGTCAGCCGGACGCCCCTCGGCGACGATGGGTTCCGGGATCGCTGCAAGCCGTTTTGTGCAACCCGGCGCGCCTTCGACGAAGACACCTGGCACGCCTTCGCCAACCGCCTACACTACCATGCCGGCGACGCCGGCCAGGCCAGCGCTTGGCAGCACATCGCTCCGGCGTTGCGGTCGCTATGCGAGCGCTACGGCGTCGGCGGCAACACCCTGTTCTACCTGTCGGTGGGGCCCGACCTCTTCGAGCCCATCATCGAGAATCTCGGCGCCTCGGGCCTGGTGAGGGGCGGCAAGGCCTGGTGCCAATCGCCGGCCGAGGCCACGAGGCGCCCGCGCATCATCGTCGAGAAACCCTTCGGTTCGGACCTCGCTTCGGCCGAGCATCTGAATCGCGTACTGGGGCGCGTCTTCGAGGACGACGACGTCTTCCGCATCGACCACTATCTCGGCAAGGAGACGGTGCAGAACCTGCTCGTCTTCCGCTTCGCGAACCTGCTCTTCGAGCCGCTCTGGAACCGCCAGTTCGTCGACAGCGTCCAGATCACCGCCGCGGAAAGGGTCGGCGTCGAAGGCCGCGCGGGCTACTACGACAGAAGCGGCGCCCTGCGCGACATGATCCAGAGCCATCTGCTCCAGCTCATGGCCGTGGTCGCGATGGAGCCGCCCAATTCCTTCCGCGCCGCGGACCTGCGTAGCGGGCAGCGGCACGTGCTCGAGGCGGTTCACCCTATCGCGCGCGAGGAAGTGCCCTTGGTCGCGGTGCGCGGGCAATACGGCCGCGGCACCACGGACGACGAGTCGCTGGCTGCGTACGGCGAGGAGTCCGGGGTGCCGGCGGGATCCTCGTGCGAAACCTTCGCGGCGCTCAGGCTGTCCATCGACAACTGGCGGTGGGACGGCGTGCCCTTCTTCCTGCGCACCGGCAAGCGCATGCGCCGCAAGCTCACCCAGTTCGTGATCAACTTCAAACCGGCGCCCCATCTCTTCCGCCACAGCGACCACAGTCATATCCGGCCGCGCCGCAATCGACTGGTGGTCAACGTGCAGCCCGACGAGGGCATCAGCCTGCGCTTCGAGGGCAAGGTGCCGGGACATGGTCTGCACCTCGCCTCGGCGCTGCTCGATTTCGACTACCAGCGGCAGTTCCAAGCCGAACCGTCCGAGGCGTACGCCACCCTGCTCCTCGATGCCATCGCCGGCGAGCAGTCGCACTTCAAGGATCGCAACGAGGTCGAGGCGGCCTGGCGTATCGTCATGCCGGTGCTCGACTACTGGCGCGACCATCCGCGCGAGGGCCTCGCGAGCTACGCCTCGGGAAGCTGGGGACCGACCGACGCCGATGACCTCATCAAGCCGTGGGGCCGCTGGCACAACCCGGAGGGGCCGCTTTCGCGCACGGGGGATCCGCGGCAGGTCGAGCAACCAGAAGCGAGGCGCTAGTGGCCGCGACGATGGTGGGTCTGCCTGGCGAGCAGGTGATCTGCGACACCGCCGTCCAATGCGCGTCGCGCTTGGCCGACGCCCTGTTCGCGCAGCTCCGGAGCCGGATGGCGTCCTTCCCGCGGGTTCACCTCGCGTTGTCGGGTGGCTCGTCGGGGCCGGTCCTGGCCGCGGCGCTGGCCCAAAAGCGCGACGTGACCTCGGCCGAGTGGGCCCGCCTTCACCTCTGGATGGTCGACGAACGCTGCGTGGCTCCCGAGGATCCACGCCTGAACTTCGGCGCCCTTCGCGAGGCCTTGCTCGGGCGCGCGCCGGTCCCGAAGGCCAACCTGCACCCGATGCCGGTCCTGGCCCCCGACGGCGACCGGCTCTACGAGGCCGAGTTGCGCGCGGCGCTAGCGGAACGCCCGGAGCCCGAGCGGCGCCTGGACGCGATCGTCTTGGGCATGGGCCGCGATGGCCACACGGCGAGCCTGTTTCCGCGCTCGCCGGCGCTGGAGGAACGCGAACGATGGATCGTCATCGCCGATCGCGACACGGCGGCAGCGCCTGGACCCCGGATGACCATGACCTTGCCGCTCATCAACCGCGCCTGTTACATCGCGCTGTTCGTCACCGGTGAGAGCAAGCGGGAGGCGCTTCGCCGACTGGCCGAACGGAACGAGGGCCACCGCACGCTACCGGTGGCCGGGGTGTCGGGCACGGCCACGACGCGGCCGGTTTGGTTCCTCGACCGAGAAGCCCTGCCATCGTAGAAGCCTCGTCGCCCGGAGGGAGACTCTCCGCCCTTCGGCCGAGGCCCGCCACGGCCATCCCTCGCCACGCCGGCATCCGGACGATCGAAAAGCGCCGTTCGGCCAGCCAGAGGCCGCTACCGGAGCCGACGGCGCCGGGACGCGGTGACGATCGAGGTGGCGCGACGACGCGAGCCCGCGCCTCAAGCCGGAGCCGGCGACATCGTCCGGTCGCGCTCCTCGCCCCAAGTCTCGATGCGCGCGGACGGGGCGCGAGGGGAGCGAAGCCGCGCGTGCATCACGGACACGGAGTGGTTGCCGAGGTACACGACGTGGCGGCCGTCGGGGGAAAGGGTCGATGCCGGCGCCCAGATCTCGCCGGGCCGGGAAACGCCCACCGTCTCTTCGCCGTCGGGCGTGACCAAGCGCAGGGCTTGCCCGCTCGCGGACCAGCGCAGGGTGAATGCCGCCAGGTCTTTCGGCAACACGCGCTTGGCGAACGGCGGGTCCAGGCGTTCGAGCTGCGCCGATTCGGGGTGCCAGAGGAAGAGGTGCGAATGCCCGCTCTTGTCCACCGCCGCGAGGGTGCGACCGTCGGCGGGGTTCCAGGCCGCCCGCAGGGCGCGATCGGGCAGGAGGCCGAGATCCAGTCGTGCGCGATCCGAGCTGAGCGCGAGTCGCACCCGCAACTCCTCGCGCCCGCGCCCTCGGATCTCCTCCACGTCCGCGGGCAGGGGCGCGCTTGCCCGATACGGACGCAACACCTGCGGCCCTAGGTGTTGTTGCCAGTCATCGACGAGTCCTATCCCCGCCTCGTGGTGACGCGCCGACAGCTCGTGCTCCCCCGCAAGCAGATACTCTCCGGCCAGCAGCACGTGCAAGACGCCGAGGCTCGATCCCACCTCGCCCGCCAGCTGCCAGATCGCCAGCGCCTCCTCCAGCAATCCGCGCGCGGCCTCCCCGTGTCCATCCTCGCGCGCCCATTCCGAGCGCAGAAGGCGCACCATGCCGCGCACCGAAGCGGAAGCCCGCGACTCGATGGCCGCCGCGCATTCGCCCAGGCGGTTCTCGGCCTCGGCCCGCCGGCCCAGCCGCCAGGCCAGGCGCACGGCCGCCACCTGCACGCCCAGCGTGTCGGAGTGCTCGGCGCCGCTGCGCTGGCGGTAGCCGGCAATCAACCCCTCGATCAACTCCAGCGCCGCTTGCAGTTGCCCGGCGGCCTCGAGGCGGAGCCCCAGGCGCCACCCCGAGGCCAGCGTGGTCGCGTGCCAGGGCCCTAGGTGCTGGCGATAGTGCTGGTATTCCTCCTGGCGCCACGCGAGGGCCGTGCAGCGATCGTCCTGCGCCTCGGCCACGTCCGTGAGTCGCTCATAGTCATAGGCCGCCTCGTAGGGGTAGCGCGCGGCCAGGCTCCGGCCGATGGCGAGAGCCCGCTCGGCGGTCGCCAGGGCCCGGTCGTAGCGTCCCAGCGCCTGCTCCGCGCCGGAGATCAGGCGCAGCGCGAACGCCATCCGGTCGCTCAGCGGCCCCATCGCCGAGAGCAGGATCTCGCGCGCCCGCTCGGCCTCGGACAGCGCGCGACCGGGCAAACGCCAGCGAATCGCTCGACTGCACCACAGAAGCTCCATCGCCACCGACGGATGATGGTCGCCCAGCGCCGCGCGCGCCGCCGCGACGCCTTCCTCCCGCCGCGAGAGACCTTCGTCGTCGCGATCCCGGCTCTCCAGAAACGAGGCATACGACTCGAGCACCGACCATTTCTTCGAATACTCGTCGTCCACCGGCACGGGCCCCTCGAAGGTGTCGAGCATCTCGCGGTACAGCGCCTCGACCTCGGCATCGGCACCGCCCTGCTTCTGAAGGTACGACGCCAGGTTCGCCATGGCGGTGCCGACCTTGCCGTGCGTGGGCGGAAACGCGCGCTTGGCCTCGTCCAACGCCCGGCGCAGCAGCCGTCCGGCCATCTCGTTCCACCCCAGGCCGGAGGCCAGCAAGCCCACGTTGTTGAGCAAGGCGACGCGCAACTCCCGCTCGGCGGTGGGCAACGCCGCGTCCAGCATGCGCTGGTAGCGTTCCGCGCCGTCGGAAAACGGCATGGTCTGCCAGCAGCGCTCGAGGAAACCGACATTGCCGTTGATGAGATGCTGGAAGGGCACGACCTCGGTCAAGAACCGCGCCAGCCGCTCGTGGGCATTCGCCGCCATGAGATGCTGGGCGGCTTCCTGGAACAAGCCCGGGCCGCACTCGTCGCAATAGGCCGCGAAGACCGCCAGATGGGCCGCGCGCAGTTGCTCGTCCGTGACGCGCCCGCGCAGGGCCTCGCGCACCTCGGGAACCGCCGGCACGTAGAAGCCGCGACGCCTGACGATGCCGGGAATCGACGCACACGCACCGAACCGCGAGCGCATTGCCAGGATGGGGTAGTCCGGAACGCCGTATTCGGCCACGGCGAGCAGCGCCGCGATGTCCGACGGCGGCGGCCGCAGCGCGAACAAGCGGCCGACGACAGCGGCCACGTCGTCCGCGGGGGTTGGCGCCGTCCCCGTGATCTTGGCCAACGCCATGGCCAGCTCCAGGCTGGCCGGATGACCGGCGTGCGGCCAATCGAGCAACCCCTCGACCAGTTCGCGCTTCGCCTCGGGATCGGACAGGCCGAATTCGATCAGGCGGCGGCGCTCATCGGGAGCGAGCGGCTCGACCTCGTGGACGTGCCAGCCGCGCGCCGCGAGCGCGTCGAGCAAAGGGCCGCGCGACAAGGACACCGCCAGACGCATGCCGCGCGGGATCTCCAACGGCAAGAAAGACGCGTCCAGTTCCTGGGAGGACAGAAGGTAGTCGAGCCCGTCCAGGATCACGAAGAGCCGGTCGCCGTCAACGTCGAAAAAGGGCAAAGCCACGCCCCCCTTCTCGCGATTGGAGCGCAGCACGCGGTACGAGATGCCCTTGGCTTCGAGCAAGCGCTTGACGCTCTTCTCGAGATCCTCGACGAAGAGCTCGTCGTAGCCGCTGCGCATGCTGCGTTCGACCGACCGACTCACGCAAATACGCGGCTCTTTGCCAAGGGCCCGCGCCAGCTTGCTGCACAACGCGCTCTTGCCCGCGCCCGGGGTCCCCGTGATGACCAGCGGGGGCCCCTCGCCCGTCATATGGGCGAACAGCCGATTGCTCTCGCGGGCGCGCGGGGAGGCCATGACCACTTGCCCCCAAAGACGCGCGAGCGAGTCGAAATTCGACCTAGATTCGCGCCTGGCTTCGGCGACCTGCCGCGACGCACCGCGGTTTTGGCCCGCGGCTTCTGCGGCAAGAGCCGCTGCCTACTCCCGCCGGATGCGGTAGATGCGGAAACCCGCGCGCCGGAGCAGGTCCGGGATGCCTTTGACGGCGTCCACGTCGTACTGCTGCACCTCGGGGGAAAGCTTGTCGAAGTCGACGAGGTACGGCGTGGTCTTGGCTTCCTTGTCCTTCTTCTCGCCGTAGCGCCAGCCGTCGCGCAGCTTCTCTTCATTCCAGCGCTTGTGCTCCAGGCGAGCCATCTCGTTGATGTCCTCGGCCGTGAAATCGAACGGCTCCGGCGTCTGGCCTTCCGGCGCCGGCTCGAAACCGCAGCCGATGGCGCGCAGCTTGTTGGGGATGTCGTCGGCCTGCTGGCGGTTCGACTCTTTCAGATCCTCGTCGAGGCTCTCCCAGGGCTGCATCTCGCGCGCCTCCGCCGGGCGCTTACCCTTCTGCTCTTCCAGGAAGCGCTCGTGAACCGCGCGGCCGAGCTTTTCTCGCATGCTCCCAAGCAGAGCATCCCGGGCCACCAAGCGCAAGAAGGACTCCGCGTCGACATGTAGGTCCAGTTGGTCGTGCGGCGGCAGCGACGCCTGCTCGAAGCTCGGGCGGCGGCCGAGCATGCTCATGTCGATGATGGCTTCCAGCGAGCGGGCGCGGTGCTTGTAGACCGGCGACTTGACGAGAGCGCGCAGCACGCCCGGGTCGACGTGCACGGTGGCGACGTGCGCGGTGGCGCCCTCGCGAATGGATTGGCAGCGATCCTTGCGTTCGAGCATCGAGCGCAGGACCAACGCCCGCCGCAGCAGGTAGACGTCGTCGCCGTCGTCGCTCGGATTCAGGTCCGCGATGTCGATGAAGCCGCGCAGCCGGCTGACGAAGTCCGGCCCCTTGCGCCGGGCGAAGGCCTGGGCTTCCTCCGGGCTGGCCTCGGCGCGCGCGAAGTCGCGGAAGCGGTGGCTAGTGCCGCCCGCGAACACGAAGATGGCCTTGCCGATGGGGTGATCGGTCTCGCCGTCCTTGAACCTCCCGTCCTGCATGGGCGCCAGGAAGTACTTGAGCCAGCCGAGCGGCTCGCCGCCGAAGGACGAATCGAACTCGTCGAAGAAGACCAGCGGCAGCTTGCCCAGAAGCACCACGTCGCGCACCTTGTGCAGGGCGCGCACCAGATCCTCGGGCGCCGAGAACTGCGAGACGTTGAACTCGATCTTCTGGACGTCCTTGCCGCCGACCGAGGTGGCGACCTCGTTCACGCCGAACGACTTGCCGGCCCCGGGCGGGCCGAACACCGCCACCGACAGCGGCCGCGGCGGGCGCGGATCGGCGATGTATTCGCCGAGGAGGTTCTTGACCGCGCGAAAACCCTCGATCTCCATGCGGTCGACGGTACGGAAGGCCCCGAAGACGCCCACTGGGATGCCGCGCAAGGCCCCGTCCGCACCCTCGCGCACCAGCGCGTACGCGGTTTCCTCGAAGCCACACTCGCTCTTGTCGCGCAGGATGCTCCAGGATTCCGGGTCCTCCAGCGTCTTGGCGTCCGTGGGCACCGCCACGGACTCGAACTTGGCCTCGCCCTTCGTGCGTTCGTCGAACAGGCCGGCGTTGGCCGGATTGAACGTTGCGGGATCCTCGCCGAAGCCCTGGCGCAGAAGCCGCCGGCCGGCCCACAGCCCGGCCGCGATGCCGTCGGCCAGCGACCGTCCGTCGTCCTTGGCGAGCGCGCCGACGATGCCGGCCACGAAGGCGCTGGTCGTGCCGACCATGCCGCCGGCAAAGCCGTCGGCGTAGCCACCCTCGATGTTCGCCGGGTCGTAGTAGAGCGTGGTGGGATGCTTGGCGCCCGGCTGGTAGACGATCGCGCCGTCGAGCCGGAACATGACCACCACCTGGGCGCAGCGGCTCAGGCTCGGCAGCATGGGGTGGGCCGACATCTGCCAGACGAAGTCCAGGGCCGTGCGCTCCCACGACAGTCCGCGCCCCAGGTTGACCCCGGCCGCGCGCAGATCGTCGGGCAGCAAGACGACGGTCAGCCGCTCGCTGTGGCGCTTGAGCAGAAGCTCCCACAGGTCGCCCTGGAAGAGCGGCGCGTGCATCTTGAGCACGATTTGCGGCGTGGCCTTGGCATCGCGTATGGCCAAAGGCCAGGCCTCGCGCCTGTCGCGGAACCCGTTGCCCGCGTCGTCGAGCACGACGATGGTAGCCGCGGCGTCGTCCTGGGCCACGGCGGGTATGCGGTGCGCTTCCTTGGCCGGCGACGCGAAACCGCCCCAGCGCGCGACCCGGTAGAGCTTCCTTTTGGCGTCCGCCTTGCTCGCGGCCACGAGCGCCAGATCCGCGTGCGAGCGCAGATAGCCCGAGTCCAGGCCCGGCATCGCCGCCTCGTCGAGGGCCGGCCCGAGCGTGCGGCACCCCGTCGCGGCCTCGAGCAACCGCGCCTGCAGGAACGCCCCGCCCGGCCGCACCACGAAGCGCGTCCCCTCCTTGCGCTGCCAGTTCTGCCGCGCATCCGCCGCGCCCGCCTTCGGGCTCGGCAAAGGCGGCACCGCGAAACCGAACCAGTCGACGGCGACATCGCCCGCGACGACGATGAGCTTGGCGGGGGGGGGCTGGGGCATGGGGCGTGCTCCTTGAGGTGGGGAGGAGGAGTGTACAGGGAAACGGGGGGGCAGGGATCAGGCGGTGACGGGCACGATTTCGAGGCGGCCGTCGCGGATGACGGCGCGCCAGCGACCGTCGGGGGAGACGTCGCGGGGAGGGACCCAAGCGCCCGAGGCGGACACGGGCTGGAGGGTAGTGGCGTCGAGGATGTGCGTGGTGCCGTCGCTGGCAGCGGCGAGGAGGTGGGCGCCGTCGGCGGACCATTGCACGGAGGCGATGGACGAGCCGTTGGTGCGGACGAGCTCTTCGAGGAACTGCGATTCCGGGTGCCAGGCTTGCAGGAGGAGCGTGCCGTTGGCGCAGGCGATGGCGAGGAGCGGGCGGGAGGGGTGCCAGGTGGCGGCGATGGTCTCGGGGACGATGCGGCCGGGGGGCATTGGTTTGAGGAAGAGGACCTCGCCTGCTCGAGTACCAGCGACGATGACCTCCGGGCCGGCAGCGAGGCAGTCCACGCCGCCAGCCGCCTGCCAAGTCGCGAGGCAGCGGCCGGTCTCGAGGTTCCACAGCTTGAGGGTCTTGTCCCAACTCCCCGAGATGGCGCGTTTGCCATCGGGCAAGAGTGCAACGGCGCGCAGAAGGTACGTGTGTCCCTCCAGGGTGTGCAGGCACTGCCCGGTATCGAGGTCCCACACCTTGAGGGTCTTCTCCCCTCTGTCCCAGTCCCAAGCGCCCGAGATGGCGCGTTTGCCATCGGATAGGGGTGCGACGACCGCCACATGGTGCGTGTGCCCTTCTAGGCTGCGCAGGCACAGGCCGGACTCGAGGTCCCACAGCTTGAGGGTCTTGTCCCTGCTCCCTGACAGAGCGCGTTTGCCATCAGGCAAGAGGGCGACGGCTGTCACGTAGTCCCTGTGCCCCTGCAGGGTGCGTAGGCACTGCCCGGTCTCCAGGTCCCACAGCCTGAGAGTCTGAAAGCTCCCCGAGAGGGCGCGTTTCCCATCGGGCAAGAGCGCGACGGCGCGCACCAAGTTCCTGTGCCCCTCGAGGTTGCGCAGGCACTGCCCCGTCTCCAGGTCCCACAGCTTGAGGGTCTTGTTCCTGCTCCCCGAGAGGGCGCGTTTCCCATCGGGCAAGAGCACGACGGCTTTCATCTCACGCGCGTGCCACTTGGTGGTGCGCTGGCACTGCCCGGACTCCAAGTCCCACAGCTTCAGGGTATTGTCCAAGCCCCTCGAAAGGGCGCTCTTGCCATCGGGCAGGGGCACGATGGCCTCCACCGAGTCCGCATGCCCCTCAAGAGTGCAAAGGCACTGCCCGGTCTCGAGATCCCACAGCTTGAGGGTCTTGTCCCTGCTCCCTGACAGAGCGCGTTTGCCATCGGGCAAAGGCGCGACGGCGTTCACGCAACTTGTGTGCCTCTCGGGCAGGCACTGCCCGCTCTCCAGGTCCCACAGCTTGAGGGTATTGTCAGAACTCCCCGACAGAGCGCGTTTGCCATCGGGCAAGGGCGCGACGGCGCGCACCAAGTCCGTGTGCCCCTGCAGGGTGCGCAGGCACTGCCCGGTCTCCAGGTCCCATAACTTGAGCGTCTTGTCGCTGCTCCCTGAGAGGACACGTTTGCCATCAGGCAGAGGCACAACGGAGTCCACACCGCCCATGTGACCCTTGAGGGTGCGCAGGCACTGCCCGGTTTCCAGATCCCACAGCCTCAGGGTCATGTCGTAGCTCCCCGACAGAATGCGTATGCCATCGGACAAGCCCGCCGCGGTGGACGCCACGGTCATCACGAAGAACTTGTGTCCCTGCAAGGTGCGCAAGCACTTCCCGGACTCCAGGTCCCACACCTTGAGGGTACAGTCCTGGCTCCCCGAGATTGCGCGTTTGCCATCGGGCAAGGTGGCCACGGCCTCCACAACATGCCCGTGCCCATCGAGGGTGCGCAAGCACCTCCCATTCTCCAGGTCCCACAGTTTGAGGGTCTTGTCGTAGCTCCCCGAGATTGCGCACTCACCACCGAGCAACGCCGCGACGGCCACCACCTCGGCCGTGTGCCCCTGCAGGGTACGCAAGCACCGCCCGGTCTCGATGTCCCATAGCCTCAGGGTTTTGTCCCAACTCCCCGACAAGGCGCGTTTGCCATCGGGCAAGAGCGCCACGGCCGTCACAGAGCCCGTGTGCCCATCGAAGGTGCGCAGGCACTTCCCGGTCTCGATGTCCCACAGCTTGAGCTTCTTGTCATAGCTTCCTGACACAGCGCATTTGCCATCGGGCAAGAGCGCGACAGCCCGTACCCAGCTTGTGTGCCCCTCAAGGGTACGCAGGCACGCGCTGCGCTCGCGCTGATGTGGTCGACTGAGCGAGCGCAACCAATGTGCCTCACTGCCCACATTTTCGAGCCAGCTCTCCGCGCTCTCGGTCACTGGGCTCGTGTCTGCGTGCGCGACCGCGAACTGGAGAAGATGGGTCTGAGATGCAAGTTGTGAGACGTCTCTTCGGAGGAGATGCGCGTTCTCCGCGTGAAATGCCTTCCATGTGCCCAGCCGCCCGCGCACGGCTGGCGCAAGGCCTGCCGAACCGTCAACAAGCACGAAGTCCGCCGCCAAATCCACCACATCCTCGCGGCCGAGCGCCTTCAGTCTCTCATAGTGATACGCAAACTCCGTCAGTGCCTCTGCGGCCTGGTCGGCGTGGCCGGCTGCCACGTGATGTTGCACCAGGTTCCCAAGGGCGTATCGCCGACTGACTCCGGTCAACGCGCGCCAGATGTCGCAGGCACGCGCGAGCTGGCCGTGCCAGGCGGCCGCCAAGCGCTGCGCAGCGCCTTCACCCTCGTACCGTTTGCGCGCGGCGAGCTGGAAGCTCTCGTAGAAAAAGTCGACCCGGCCCTCGCGCCTGGCCAGGAAGGGCCGCACCTGGCGCAGGAAGAGCTGGATGGTCGCCTCCATGTCCGCCAGCCGCTCTTCAGCCAGCCCCAGCTCCGCGAGAAACATCCGCGCCAGGAGATCCTCGGGCAGGCCGCCGCGCGAATGCGCCAGCAGGCCGAAGAGCAGGGACACGGCTTGGTGCGAGGGTACGGCGGCGTAGCTGGGATCGCTTTCCAGCCGCCGCAGTACTGCCTCGAACGCGCTCTGCGGGGTGGTGCCGAACTCCCGGCGAATCACCTCGCCGAGCTGCCCGAAGGCGCCGAAGACCCGCAGCTCGGTGAGCACGACCTTGAGGAAGAGCGGGTTCTCCGCGCCGTCCGCCTGGATGAGGGCTTCTAGGTGCTGCTCGTCCAGCTCCTTGAGAAACTGCCGCAGGAAATGGCGCACGAGCTGCCGGCGTTCTTCCAGCCCGGCGAAGG
>JAFGPX010000161.1 GCA_016935975.1 Deltaproteobacteria bacterium | reverse complement strand
GCCATCACCGTGATCGGACTTCTAGCCGCGAATCGCTCGAAAATCTCATCCAGCATCATGCTGCCAGGCAGCGGCCCATCTTCCCGACGCCTCAGAAATCCACACGGCGTTCGGGCTCCGATGTCTAGCCGGCGCAGGCGTGGCCGGGTGGCAGTGAGGGAGGGGACCCGTCGCGCGCGCAGGTCGCGTGCCGCCCGTGCTGCGGGCGCACTCCCCGATGATCGCTTTCTGCAATTTGCGAAATGAATCGACCTGCGCACACGACGGGGAGCAGGCCCGAGCTGACAGGACCCGCTACGCCGAAGCCGGCGGGTCGCCGAGTCAAACACCTTGAAAGGGCTGCCCTCCCAGGGTTCCCATCAAGAAAAGATCTCCTTGCCGTGCCCGGCCGAGCCGAGGACGTTCTTGTTCTTCTCGATGATGAGCGCCTTCAGCTCGTCGCGCGCCGGGCCCAGGTACTTGCGCGGGTCGAACTCCTTGGGGCTGTCGGCGAAAGCCTTGCGGATGGCGGCGGTCATGGCCAGGCGGCCGTCGGAGTCGATGTTGATCTTGCACACGGCCGAGGTGGCCGCCTTGCGTAGTTGCGCCTCGGGGATGCCGACCGCGTCTTCCATCTTGCCGCCGTACTTGTTGATCATCTCGACGTACTTGAGCACGACCGACGAGGCTCCGTGCAGCACGATGGGGAAGCCGGGAATGCGCTTCTCGATCTCCTCCAGGATGTCGAAGCGCAGGGGCGGGGGCTCGAGGATCCCTTGGGCGTTGCGCGTGCACTGCGCGGGCTTGAACTTGTAGGCGCCGTGCGAGGTGCCGATGGAGATGGCCAGCGAGTCCACGCCGGTCTTGGTGACGAAGTCCACGACCTGATCGGGCTGCGTGTAGATCGACTTGGCGGCCACCACGTCGTCCTCGATGCCGGCCAGCACGCCCAACTCGCCCTCGACCGTGACGTCGTACTTGTGGGCGTGCTCGACGACCTTGCGCGTCTCCTCGACGTTCTTGTCGTACGGGTGGTGCGAGCCGTCGATCATGACGGACGAGAAGCCGGTTTCGATGCACGACTTGCACAGCTCGAAGGTGTCGCCGTGGTCGAGGTGCAGGGCGAACTTGAGCGGACTACCCGAGGCCTTGATCATCTCGAGCGCGCCCTGGGCCATCCAGCGCAAGAGAGTCTGGTTGGCGTACTTGCGCGCGCCCGAGCTGACCTGGAGGATGAAGGGCGAGTCGGACTCGACGCAGCCGTTCACGATGGCTTGCAGTTGCTCCATGTTGTTGAAGTTGTAGGCGGGAATGGCGAACTTGCCGTTCATCGCCGCCTTGAACATCTCGCGGGTGTTGACGAGGCCAATCTGCTTGTAGAGAGCCTGCTCTGACATTGCCTTTCGCTCCTTCTGGGTTACTTGTTGTTCATGATCTTGGCGACGGCCGGCGCGAAGATGCGGTCTTGCGTCGGCAACTCGCCGGCCAGCGGGCGGCAGTACTTGAGGAACGCGGGGGTGACGTGGTTGCCCTCGGCGTTGACGAAGGCGTCGTCCATGTGCCGGGTCTTGGCGGCCACGGCGTCGAGGGGAATGAGATCGTAGCTCACGGCGTAGTCGCCCACGCGCTTGATGGCCACCGAGCCGTCGGCGCCGTGGATGGCGGCGAACTGCACGGCCTTCTCCCCCACGGCGCGCGCCTCGACCGCGTCGGTGGCGCTGATGCAGCCGAGGAAAGACCGCTGCAGGTAGCCGAGCGTGTCGGCGCGGATGCGCTTGATCTTGGTCTTGGTCTTGACGAGGTCGGCCAGCAGGTCGCCGAGCGCGCCGGTGCCGGAGAGCTGCAGGTTGCCGTGCGAGTCCTTCTCGGCGCCCTTGAGCGAGGTGATGATGGGGATCCCGGACTTGTCGCTGACGCCTTCCGAGACGGCCACGATGCAGCGGCCGTGCTTGTCGTAGACCTTCTGCACGTCGACGACGAAGTTTTCGGCGTCGAACGGGCGCTCGGGTACGTAGACGAGGTGAGGGCCGTCGTCTTCGAACCTGCGGCCCAGGGCCGAGGCCGCGGTCAAGAAGCCGGCGTGGCGTCCCATGACCACGGCGATGTACACGCCGGGCAGGGCGCGGTTGTCCATGTTGGCGCCGGCGAAGGCCTGGGCCACGAACTTCGCGGCCGAGCCGAAGCCCGGGCAGTGGTCGGTGCCGACCAGGTCGTTGTCGATGGTCTTGGGCACGTGCACGCAGACGAGGTCGTACTTGGTCAGGCGCGCTTGCTCGTTGACGATGCGGCAGGTGTCGGACGAATCGTTGCCGCCGATGTAGAAGAAGTAGCGGATGTTGTGGGCCTGCAGGACCTTGAACATCTTGGCGCAGTACTCGACGTCGGGCTTGTCGCGGGTCGAGCCGAGCGCCGAGGCCGGCGTCACGCCCACGTCTTCCAGGTTCTGCGTGGTGGTCTGGGAGAGATCGAGGAAGTCCTCCTTGAGCACGCCGCTGACGCCGTGACGGGCGCCGTAGACGTGGGTGATCTCGGGGAACCTGCGTGCTTCCAGCACGACGCCCACCACGCTCTGGTTGATGACCGCGGTCGGGCCACCGCCCTGCGCGACAAGTGCTTTTCCGGTCAGCTTCGCCATGAATCCTATCTCCGTGATGTCTTGAGGACTTCGGGAACCGTTCGGGCGGCCACAATAATCGGGCGGCGCCGAGATGACCACTGCAATTTGCGGGCGGGGACGACACCCGTCGCCCGCTCCGGTCGGGAAAGCGGTGATGCGCGGGCTATTCCTTGACGGGCCAGGGCGTGCGCGGCGGGGTACCGTCGGGCGCGGGCTTGGCGGCCGGCGCCTTGGCCTTCGGGTTCGGCGGTGGGGGCGCCGGCTCCGTCGCGACCGGCTCGCCAGCGCAGCCCGCCATGTCCCGGTTGGGAAACCACACGGTCTTCGCGTCCCCGCAAGCGTTGCGGTAGCGCTTGGCGAGGCGCCTGGCGTGCTTCTGGTTCGCGCCGAGCTTGATGGGGCGGCAGCGACGCTTGGGGTCGCATGAGTAGCCGCCCCAGCCCTCGGCCTCGCCGATGCCGATTGCGAACACGGTCACGGGGCCAATATCCGCCATCGTGATGCCGAGCACGTACTCCTTGCCGAGCCCCGGGAACCCCTGGGCGAGCGCCGTGGCCGCGCACTCCCGGGTTTCCTCGGCGCTGACGTCCCTGATGGTGGCTTCCAGGCCGCCACGATTCACGCAGGGCTTCTCGCCGCTGTGGGCATCCCAGCTCTCAAGCCCCAGCGCCTTGTTGACCGCGATGATGACCTCGGTCATTTCCTTGGCGGTCTCAGGCGGCAGCTTGGCCACGGGCGGGCCCGCCACGAACATTGTCCATGCGATGGTCGCGAACATGGACGCATGATAGCGCTTGTGCCGGCAAGGCAAAGGGCGATCGTCGTCGCGCAGTCCTTGGCCACGTCGAATCCGGGGCTGGCGCGGGCACTTGCCGTGGGGGGGCTGGCGCTGAGCACAAAGCGCACGGCGAGTCCCCATGGTCCCGGGGCATGGTCCCCGCGGACGGTCCGGGAGCCGCGGTCGGCGGGGGAGGGGCCGTGGCGCAGAGCGGGGCAGGCCAGTTCGCGTAACAAGTCCCGAGGGCCGGAGCATTTCTGACTATGAGTCATCTTCCATTTTCTATGTGTCGGAACGCGGTAGTCACCCTCTTCGCCCTCTGCCTGGTGTGCTTCGTCGGTTGTTCGCAGAGTCAATCTCCGTCCATACAGACCGAAGCGACGGGCGGGAACGCATCTGGCGGGGTGATCGAGACCGGCGGCTCCTCCGGCAGCGGCGGCGTGGTCGGCAGCGGCGGTGTGGCCGGCACCGGCGGCACCATGACGGGTGCAGGCGGCAGCGAAACCGGCGTGGGCGGCAGCCAGGCAGGCGCGGGCGGGACCGTGGCCGGAAGCGGGGGCACAAGGACAAGGACCGGAGGCATCGCGGCCGGCGGCCGTTCGGGCACGGGTGGAAGATCGGCGGCTGGCGGGAGTTCGGCGACCGGCGGAAGCAGCGTATCGACTGGGGGCGCCGGCGGGCTCGGCGGGACCACGTCGCTCTCGACGCAGGGCGGGGCGGGAGGCGGCTCGATCCCTTCGCGCGACGCCGGCTCGACGGGTGGACGGGGTGGTGGTGGCTCGGGCACCGGTGGCAGCGGTGGAGGCGGGGCGGGGACTGGCGGAGCCTCGGCGGGGGGCGGCAGCGGCACCAGCTCGCCCGGCTGTGGCACGCCCATCACGCGACCCAATCCGAAGACGCAACAGACCATGAATATCGGAGGCACGACCCGCTACTACCTGCTCGACGTTCCCAGCGGGGCCGACAACCAGACGCCGCTCATGCTGATCTTCGCCTTGCACGGCTACGACATGAACAACGTCTCGGTCGTGGGCCTTTACAACTTCACCTCGCGCTCGAACGGCAAGGCCATCACCGTGTATCCGCAGGGCGAGGGTCCTGCCCCCGGCGACACCTCCCACTGGGGCGACAACGTCCTCAAGTCGACATGGAACGGCAACGAGGCGAACTACAACTTCATCCAAGCGCTGATGACCGATCTCGAGGAGCGGTTCTGCATCGACACGAGCCGCGTGTTCATCACCGGCTTCAGCATGGGCGGGATGTTCACCAACGGCATCGCCTGCGCCCACAACGACTGGTTCCGCGGCTATGCGCCCGTCGAAGGCATGGGGCCGGGCTCCTGCTCGAACGCCAACGCCAAGCCCGCCGTGATCATTCATCAAGGAACCGGCGACACCTTGGTCACGCCCAGCTCCGGCGGCGAGCCGACGCGCGACTTCTGGATCAAACAGAACGGGTGCAGCCAGACCAACACCTCGTCCTTCACCGGGTGCAAGACCTACAGCGAGTGCGCCGAGCCGGTCGTCTACTGCGTCGGCAATTGGGATCACACGATCAATTCGACCATCACCGGCAACGTCTGGTCTTTCTTCAGCGGTCTGCCGTGAGGCGGCTCTGCTTCCTACCCCACGAACACGCGCGCATTCCTGAACAGGCGCAGCCAGGGCGAGTCGTCGTCGAGGTCGCCGGGGCGCCACGAAAGCTGGACGCTGCGGTACACGCGCTCGGGG
>JAFGPX010000160.1 GCA_016935975.1 Deltaproteobacteria bacterium | reverse complement strand
TGTGGTGGAGCCGCCGTTTTCACGGTGTGGCTGCCTCGCCGGCGAGTGCCGCTGGTACTTCGAGACCGACTACGACCGGCCCTGCGCGGCGGAGGCCGACTGCGCCGGCCTCGGTCCCCCGCCCGAGGGTATCTCGAAGAAGGCCATGTGGACGTGCGTTGCCGGACGCTGCCAGTTCTAGCGATGTTGGGCTGGCGCCAATGCAGGCCAGCTGGGAAGGAACGGGAAGGAACAGGAAGGAACAGAGACGCAGAGGCGGACAGGAATGCTGCAAATGCCAGGGAGTATGCGGTTTCGTTCCTCTGTTTCTCCGTGTGAACGCCTCTAGCATCGCGGCTTGCGCTTGCGCTTCGGCAGACCGGCGTGCAGACTGCGCGCCTGTTCGCCGATGTCACGTCTAGAGTCTGAGATTTGCAAGCCGATCGAAGTGGGCACTGGTCCGCTTGACATCGATGCCTTGAGCGACGTTGTCTTGCATGACGCCAAGGTCCTTCTGTCGGACGAGGCGGCCTGGCTGCGGCGCATGGCGGAGTGCGAAGCGCGTCTGGCCAAGGCGGTGGCCGACGGCACGCCCATCATGACCGGCGTGGCCATCCTGGTCGTGGACCAGTGCCGGCGCATCCTGGCCGCAGCCATGCGCGCCACCGCCATGGCCGTGCACGCCATGGCCGGCCACGAGCACCACCTGCATCCGGTTCTCTTCGAGGCCAAGCCTCTTGCCGGGCAGGCCGCGGTGGTGGCGCGGCTGCTCGTGGCGGCCCAGGCGTGCGAGCTGCGCGGTGGCCTGTCGGGCCGCCCGGCCGTCGACGACACGGTCAAAGCCATCCGCGCCCTGAGCCCGGCGCTCGTCGACGATCGTCCGCTCGACGGGGACATCGAGTCGGTCTACCAGTCGTTGGTGGCCGGGGACCTGGGGCGAATGCCGGCAGCGGGAGGCTAGCGGGCATGGCGGACGGGCGCCGAACGGCCACCGTGCGTTTCGCCGTGCCCTTCGCGGACGTGGACGCCATGCAGATCGTGTGGCACGGCAACTACCTCAAGTACTTCGATCTCGCCCGCGACCGCCTGTACTGCGACGCCGGCCTGGACCTCTACCAGGTGGCCCTGTCGAGCGGCGTGGTTTTTCCCGTCATCCGCAGCGAGACCAAGCATATCCGGCCGTTGCGTTTCCGCGACGAAGCCACCTGCACGGCCACCCTGCTCGAATGCGAGATTCGCTTGGTCGTCGAATTCGAAATCCGCCTGGCCAAGGACGGACAGCTTTGCGCCAAGGGTCGCACCGAGCAGGCCGCAGTGCGCTTCGCGGACAACAGCCTCGAGCTGCGCGTCCCGGAGGACATCCGGCGCGCGCTGGGCACGGTTCGCGATGCCGGCTGATGCCGCGAAGCCCGGGAATCTGCGAGCGGCCCTGGCCGAAGGCTGCGCGGCCGTCGCGGCGTGGGCCGAGGTGCTCGACCGCATCAACGTGTTTCCCGTGCCCGACGGGGACACCGGGCGCAACCTGGTCCTGAGCCTCGCTCCGCTGCGCGACGTGGCCGCGAGCGATGCCCTTGCGAGCGAGCGGCTGTTGTTCTCGGCACGCGGCAACTCGGGCAACATCGCTTGCGCCTTCTTGCGAGCGCTGCTCGATGGCGCGGCCGGCGCGGACCTGGCAGAGCGCTGCGTGGTCGGCGCCGCGCGTGCGCGGCGGGCCGTTGCAGATCCCCAGCCGGGCACCATGCTGACGGTGCTCGACGCGCTCGCGGAGGCGGCGCGCTCGGGGCTTGGGGCCGGCAACGTGTCGGCCCTGCTCGGCCGTTTGGTGCAAGTGGTGCGGGAAACCACGGGGCAGCTCGCCTCCCTGCGCGAGGCGCAGGTGGTGGACAGCGGCGCGCTGGGCATGCTCGTGTTCCTGGAACGCGCCCTGCGCGCCTACCATGGATTGCCCGAGGCGAGCGAGAGCCTGGCGGCCGGGTTCCGTTCGCTGGTGCGCTTCGATCGTTGCGTGGTTGGGGCTAGCCCGGAGCACGGCTTCTGCATCGACGCGGTTTTGCGCGCGCGCGAGGGCGCGCCGCCGCCCGACCAGCGACTGTGTGGGCTCGGCAGCGAGGTAGTGGCCTTGCGCGACGGGGCGCTGTGGAAGATCCACCTGCACGCCGACGACTCCCGAGCCGCGCGGCAGGCTCTTGGCGAGCTGGGCGAAGTGCTGGCCTGGTCGTGGGATGACCTGCAAGCGCAGACTGCGTCGAGCCCGCGGGTCGTGGGCGAGAACGAGGTGCACATCGTGACCGACGGCGCAGCCTCGCTCTCCCGGCGCCAGGCCGATGCACTGGGCGTGAGCCTGCTCGACAGTCTGGTCAATCTGGGCGAGTGCTCTCTGCCCGAAACCAGGCTCGACCCGGACGACGTCTACCGCGCCATGCGCCGGGGGGTGCGGGCGTCGACCGCGCAGACATCGATTCACGAACGCCACATGCACTACGAGCGCCTGGCGGCGCAGTGGCAGAGCGTGCTCTACCTGTGCGTCGGTTCGGTCTACACCGGCAATCACGCCGTGGCCTCGGCCTGGCGTTCGGCGCAAGCTGCGGGCGAGCGTTTTTTCGTCCTCGACAGCGGGTTGGCCTCGGGCAAGCTGGCGGTGGTGGTGCGGGCCGTGGCGTTGGCCGCGCGCAACGGCGCCGACGTCGCGCACCTGACCGCGCTCGCGAAGGCGGCCTTGCAGCGCGCGGAGGAGTACATCTTCGTCGAGCGGCTGGAGTACCTGGCGCGCGGCGGACGCCTTTCCAAGACGGGGGCGTGGTTCGGCGATGCCCTCGGCCTGGCGCCGGTCGTGTCGCCCTTTCCCGACGGCGCGCGCAGAGTCGCGCTTCTGCGCAAGCCCGGCGACCGGCTGGCCTACGCCCGCAAGCAGGTCGAGCGCGCCTTCGCCGCGGGCTCGCGCCGCGGCCATATTCTCGTCGAGCACAGCGACAACCGCGATTGGGTGGAGTGCGCGGTACTGCCCCACCTGCGCGAGATCGCGCCGCTGGCGGAGGTAGAGCTGGGACCGTTGTCGCTGACCACGGGGGTACACACCGGACCGGGGACCTGGGCGGTGGCGATGTTGCCCGAGGCAGGATAGGGGGCCGTCACGGCCTTCTCGCATCCGGTCGTACACGCCGAAGGCACACGCCGCTGGCCGCAATGGCGGTCACCTGGAAGAGGTCAATAGGACTTGCGTCTTCATGGCGCAGGGAACCGTCTCGAATGGACCGAATGGCGGCCAAATCAGGGTCAAGTCGAACACGGTGTCGGCAGCACGGCCTTTCTCGACGGCATCGCCATCAGCGGCAGCAGCAAGGACATCTGGATCGTTCGACGAGCAGCCCGAACGACGTCAAGACGGCGTTTCCGGTCTCCGCGGGATTCGGAAGGATCTAGGATGCGCGAATGCCAATTCGCGCGCGCCCGACCGGTCCTGTAGAGGTGGGTTGCCGCTCGTGTTCGTGCAGGTTTGGCGTGTTTGTCTTGGCCAGCCTGGCCTTGGCATGCAGCCCTGACCAGCCGCCGGAGCGATCCGTCGTGCAAGACAGGTTGTTCGCGGCGTTCGCCACCGGCGATGCGGCCGACGTCATCGTGAACTTCGTAGATCCCGAGCCCCATCGCCTGCGGAGCGACTTGGACGGCCACCGTCTGGCGCTTCACGAGGTGCGCGCGGCCCTGCTCGGGGCCGTTGCGAACGGGTTCCGTTTGACCCGCCAGTTCGACCACGTCCCCGCCGTGGCCGGCCGCGTGTCGCGTGCGGCCCTGGCAACGCTGTCGCGCCTGCCTTCCGTGTCCTTCATCCAGGCCGACAGCCCCGGGCATGGCGCGCTCGCGGTTTCCGTGCCCGCCATCGGAGCGGACGCGGCCCAACGCGACTTCCGCGTGACGGGCAAGGGCGTGCGCGTGGCGGTGCTCGACACCGGCATCGACACCACCCACCCCGACCTCCGAAGCTCGCTCGTCGCGCCGCAGCACTGCTTCACGCGCAATGCCTGCCCGCCTGCCAACACCGCGGAAGGAACCAGCGCCCAGGACGACCACGGCCATGGCAGCCACGTGACGGGAATCATCACCTCGGACGGGACGGTGGCCGGTGTGGGCTTCGCCCCAGACGCCGAGATCGTCTCCGTCAAGATCAACGACAGCCAGAACTCGGGTTTCGTGTCGGATTGGGTGGCGGGGCTCGATTGGATCTTCGCCAATCTAGGCATACTCCAGGTGAGAATCATCAACGCCAGCATCGACACCAACGCGATGTACGCCTCCGCCGCCGAATGCGATCGCAACGAGCCGGCGCTGGCCCGGGCCGTCAAGAATCTGGTCGACGCGGGCGTGACCATCTTCGCCTCGTCGGGCAACCGGGGAGCCGCTTCGTTGATGTCGGCGCCCGCCTGTAACACCGGCGTCGTTGCCGTGGGCGCGACGTACAAGTCTAGCCAGGGCCGCCAGCCCACGAGCGGCACCTATGCCAGTCGGTGGGGGAGCACCTTCGGCGACTGCGCCGACGAGATCACCGCCTTCGACCAGGTGACGTGCTTTTCCAACAGCGGCCCGCGCCTCGACATGGTGGCCCCGGGCGCGGTCATCGTCTCCGCCAGCTTGAATGGCAGGACCGAAGCCTATCGTGGGACCTCGCAGGCCAGCCCCACGGCCGCCGGCGTGGCCGCGCTGATGCTCGAGTGCGATCCGACGCTCGCTCCAGCCCAGATCAAGGACATCTTGGTGCGCACCGGCGTATCCGTGACCGACCCCAAGAACGGCGCTTCCTATCCCTCGGTCCGCGCTTCGGCCGCCGTCGAAGCAGCCTGCTCCGGGCGCAGCGGGGTCGATGCGGGCGGGGATGCCAACCCGCGCGACACGGCCGACGAGGCAGCGGCGCGCCAAGACGGCAATCCTGGCGGCACCGGCGGCGTGACCCAGGGCACGGGGGGCAGCACCGGCGCGGGCGGCGCTGTCACGGGCGGAGCTGGCAGCAAGGGCAGCGGCGGCTCAGGCTCGGGTCTGGGGGGCAGCACCGGCGCGGGCGGCGTCGCCTCCGGCGGCACCGGCGGCGCGACGACCAGCTTGGGCGGCAACCCGGGCGCAGGCGGCGCGGCCAGCGGCGGCGCCGCTATGGGCGGCGCGTCGGCGACCGGCGGCAGTTCTGCTACCGGAGGTAGCAGCAGCTTGCCGAGCGGCGGACTCGGCGGAACCCGGAGCGAGCCGCAAACGGACGGCGGCGGACGCAGCGGCACGGGTACGGCCACCCCGACCCGCGAAGCCGCGAGCGGCTGCTCGTGCCGGATGGCACGAGCCCAGGGCGAGCCGCCATGGCTTCTGGGGCTTGTGGCTTTCGGCCTCCTGCTCGGCCCGCATCCGTCCCACCGCTGGCCGAAGTCGCGCCCAAAGCGCCAGACACGGCGCCTTCCCCATGAGGAGCCAGCAGAGAATCCCTGCGCGCTTCGCATGCAGCTTGGTAAAGTCGAGGCCCCATGCACCACAACGAATCCAAGCAAAGACTTGCATCGCTTCTTGCAACGTGTTCCTTCGCCGCCATCTGTGCGGGGCTTTGCGGCTGCCAGCCTTCCGGTCCAGCCAACGGCGAGCTCGGATGCAATACGACGCCGCCTTTCTGTCCGGAAGGATACGAGTGCCTGGCGTCGACGGGAACCTGCTGGAAGCACGGCACCGGTCCGGACAGCGGCAGCGTCATGGATACGGGACTAGGCCGGCCCGCGGATGTCGGCTTGGCCATCGACGCTCCCCGCCCAGACGGTGGCCCGCCGAGCGCGCTGGATGCCGGGCGCGACGGCCCCGCGCTGGACGTGCCGTCCGTTGACGCCGCAGCCGCGGATCGGATGCCCTGGCCTGGCTCCGATGCCGGCGCGGAGAGCGCGGACACCGGCACGCAACCCGACCTGCCGGTCAAATCCGACCTGCCGCTTGCCTCGGATGTCCCAGCGACAGCCGACGTGGTGCCCGATTCGCCGCCGGCCGACCGGGCGCCGGACAACCCCGTGCCCGGCCCCGACCTGGGCCCCGATGTGGCCGACACGGCCGAGGTGTCCGACACGGCCGAGGTGTTCGACACGACCGAGGTGTCCGACACGGCCTTGCCGGACGGCCCGACCTTGGTCAACGAATGCCAGCTCGGTACGCACGACTGCGACGTGAACGCGACCTGCACGGATCTGCCGGTGGGGTTCTTCTGCACCTGCCTCGGCGGCTTCGTCGGCGACGGACGCACCTGCCGCAGTTGTCAGCTCGGAAACGGGGGGTGCGATCCCCTGACCACTTGTTCCACGGTCGGCAACACCATCGTGTGCGGCGCTTGTCCGAGCGGCTATTCGGACGTGAATCAGGATGGAACCCTGTGCACCGAGATCAACGAATGCTCGAACGGGACACACGACTGCGACGCCCACGCCATCTGCAGCAACTCGCCCCCGGGATCGTTCTCTTGCGCCTGCCAGACCGGTTGGCTCGGTGATGGTCGGACGTGCAAGGCAGGGGTCAAGTGGATCTCCGTCTACGACACCACCAACTGCGCCGTGAAGTACGACGGTACGCTGTGGTGCTGGGGAGCGCTGGGGTTCGGACCGTATGCCACCGTGAATCCCGTTCCTGGCTCCGTCACGAGCATGACGGGCTGGGACACCTTCAACTGGGATCAAACTCGCTGCGGCATCCGTTCGGGCGCGCTCTACTGCTGGGGCACCAACAACTGGGGCAGCGCGGGGGTGGGCAGCACGGATCCGGTCGAATCGCCAACCCGGGTCGGCACGGCGAGCGATTGGACGTGGTTCGCCGGCACGAGCAGCAGCTCGTGCGGTATCCGCGGCGGCAATCTCTACTGTTGGGGCTACGTCAACGGCCGCAAGACCGGCGACACGGTCGAGCAGAACTACACGACGCCGCAGCCATGGTCCACGGCCGGCGGCTGGCAGGCGGTCGAGTTCGGCTGGGGCAACACCTGCGGCATCCGCTCGGGCGAGCTGTACTGCTGGGGAGCGCAGTATGGTTGCACGTTGGGCGATGGCGTGACCGAGGAAAGCGCGCTGCCCTTGCGCATCGGTACGGCGACCGACTGGACGGCGGTGGCTGCCGGTTGCGGGGTGCGCAGCGGAAGCCTCTATTGCTGGGGCGACAACGACTTCGGTCGCATCGGCAACGGCGCTTCCGGCACGGGCGCGGAGCAGAAGACGCCGCTGCATATCGGCCTGGCCGCCGACTGGACTACCGTGGACAGCGGCAAGACCAACTACACCACCGGCCTGCGCGCCGGGATCGCCTACAGCTGGGGGAACAACAACGGTGGCGAGCTGGGCATCGGCACCCTGGACGATCCGCTGCTCCCGACGCTGGTCGACTCGAACCTTTCCTGGCAGCAAGTCCGCACCAGCACAATGGCTTCATGCGGGATCTCGGGCCACAAGGTCTACTGCTGGGGCCAGAACAACTACGGCCAGCTCGGCGATGGCACTATCGAGGAGCGGCTTTCGCCCGTGGAGGTCATCTTCCCGGAGTAGCCGGGGCCGGCAGCCGATCCGCCGCGTCGGCCGCAAGCGGGCCATGACAGTGTCACTCGACCCGCGCTACACTCGTCGCTCCGCCATGGACGCTCCTTCCCCGCCACGCTGGAGCAGTTGCATCGCCGGCCGGCCGCAGCCCGGCCCCGGCCCGGGGGGCGCCTTCGTATTGGGCGCCTTGCCCGGCGAGGGCGCGTGCCCGGCCATCGTCGATGCCAGCTTGGCGATTCTCGCGACCGTGCTCGCCGATGGCCCTGCGCGCGTCGAGGTTCGCCGCTATGACGGCCCGTCGTGCGCGGACGGTCGTTGTGGCGAGCCGACGGCAGCCTTCTGCGCAAGCGTCTTCGCGGCGGGGGGCGCGGTCCTGGCCGGCGCCATGAGCGGACGTTTCGTCTACGAGCTACGCCGCCGCTTCCGCCTCTTCTGCAAGATCAGCCCGGTGGTGGTTTGGCACGAGCTGGCCGAGGCGGGCAGACTGCGGTCCGAGTCTGTGCGCGGGCTGGACATCCTCCTGGTGCGGGAAAACGCCTCGGGCCTTTACCAGGGAGAATGGACGGAGTCGCGTTCGCCGGAAGCCGGCAGGGTGGTCGAGCATCGCTTCTGCTATGCCGAGCGAGAGGTGCTCGCCATCCTCGATGCCGCGGCAACCATGGCCAGCCGGCGCCGGGGCGGTCTGGCCGTGGTCGTGAAGGAGGGCGGCGTGCCCGGCATCAGCCGGCTCTGGCGCGATTGCGCCGAGACGGTCGGCCGCGCACATGGGTTGCGACCGCGCCTGCTCAACGTGGACTATGCCGCCTACTGCCTGGTGCAGGAGCCGGCCGCGTTCGACGTGGTGGTGGCTCCCAACTTGTTCGGCGACATGTTGGCCGATCTGGGCGGCGTGCTGCTCGGCTCGCGGGCCCTGACCTTCTCGGGCAACTTCGCTGCGGACGCGGCCGCCGTGTACCAGACGAACCACGGCGCCGCCGTGGACCTGGCCGGCACGGATCGCGTCAACCCGGCCGGCCAGCTCTTGTCCCTGGCGATGCTCCTGCGCGAAAGCTTCGGTCTGGCGCGGGAGGCTAGACTGGTGGAAAGCGCGCTCCGCGAGGTGTGGCGCGCGGGTTTTTCCACCCCGGACTTGAACCTGCCCGGCACCCGCGTGGTCGGCACCCGCGAGCTGTGTGAGCGCGTTGCCGAGGCCGCCCGGCGTTTGGCGGCAGAAGATCCCTCGCCGTGAAGCCCGCGCTCCTGCTGGTCGATGTGCAACGTGATTACCTGGCCCTTCCCGGGCTGCGGCCCGCGGCAGGGGCGCTGGTGGCGGCCGCCGCCGAGTTGGTGGCCGAGTGCCGCCGGCGTCGCATACCCGTGCTGCACGCGCGGACCAGCGTGCACCGCGATCCCGACGATCGCATGCCCCATTGGCGGCGCGACGAGCGTTGGCTGTGCGTCGAGGGCAGCGCGGG